>PBMS01000050.1 GCA_002722695.1 Methanobacteriota archaeon | reverse complement strand
CGGCCGACTGGCACGGCAGAGTCCGAGGTTTTGTGCTCGATCCGCCTTACGGTCGAAACTCTCACGGCAGCGTTGAAGGCTATAAGTTGCTGGAATCGTGTCTTCAAAGTGCACGACAAATGGCGCACCACCAGGCGGGGTTCGTTCTGGTGTTGCCCGTTCACCCGCTTGCGAATCACACGACGAAGCGCATCGAGGTCGACCACCCGTTCGACCTGCTGAACGGTGAGTGGTCCAAGGTTCACGCCCTCATCGAACGTTGTGGATGGATCGTTCAATCGGCGCACGTGGAACGTGTGCATCGAAGCCTTAGTCGCTTGATCCTTCACGCACGATGCGCTCCTCAAGATTGAGGAGCACGGTGGCCGTGCCCTCCGGAGGCAGGCCAAACTGACTTCGGTGAGGGCACCCATCGTCAAGGACGGCGACGTCGTCTGTGTTCAGCACGTAGGGGTACGTCTGGCAGCCTTTGGGACGTATTTCGTAAACGGAGCACATGCCTTCCGCGTTCACGTCCGCTGAATCCGTGAGCAGAAAGACGCACGCTCTCGTCTCGGCGTTGTTCAGCAGCGTCAACACGCCATCGTTCACGATGGAAAAATCATGCTGCTTCATGCCGGTGCGCCGCGATAAGCGGGACGCTTCGGCTTTGGTGATGGGCATCGTGGTCTCCCGACAACACGCTGAACACCCCATCGGAATGCACGGAAGGGATCGCGCCATGAACAACCCAACTCACCCGCCTTCTTCAAGAAGGGGTGTCGTCTCGGGGGGTTTACGGGCGATTAGGGTAGTCTGGATATCCTTCCGGCCTTCGGAGCCGGAGACGGGGGTTCGAATCCTCCATCGCCCGCCATTCAACCACCGTGCAGCTGCGAGTTGCAAGGCAACGTGCATCGTTTCTTGTAGGTGAACGCACCTTCGAGCAAGGGGTCCCACGGACATCCCGGACGGCGTTTATCATCGTCGGAAACCCACTTTAACACGAGACCACCATGAGAGGAAAAGGTTCCCAAAAACAAGCCCGCTTGGAGCGGTTGAAGCATGAAATTGTCGATTACGTCGCTACGATGCCTGGTGCATCGGCAGCCGACATCGTTGCCTTCTTGTCAAACGAACGCAAAATGCGCAATCACGGATTGACCACGCGCAAGGTTGGCCTGTTCATCCCCCGATACCTTTCGGAGATGATCAACTTCCGCCTCGACGCCTCGACGGGGAAACGAATCTACCACCTTGCGTCCTGAGCCATCATCACATTCATGCCCCAGAGCCGTTTCGACGGTTCATGGACTGGGGTGACCTCGCCGATGCCGCGGTGCTTTTCCCGTCCTATTCAGGGACCGAAGACGGTCAACTTCCCACCCTCCCGGTGGGCGAACCCGTGTGGCACGTGCTCGACCCCAGCAACCCGTTGGCACTGAAAACTCAAATGGCATCGCTTGAAGGTGATATCGGCGTTGAAAACTCCGGCTTCTTCACTCGAGGCTCAGGCATCATCGTCCATGAGGCCGCAACCGTTGAGGCAGGGGCGTACCTGATCGGCCCGTGCTACATCGGGCCCCGAGCCGTGGTTCGCAGCGGAGCGTATGTTCGAGAGAACAGCTGGATTTGCGCCGACGCCATGGTCGGTCACGCTACGGAAGTCAAGCACTCCATCCTTCTTCCCGGAGCAAAAGCGCCTCACTTCAACTACGTTGGTGACTCGATTCTTGGAAAGAACGTGAACCTCGGCGCAGGGACCAAACTCAGCAATCTCAGAAACGACGGGAAGGAGGTCCATCTTCGCCACTCTGGAAACCGAGTCCCCAGCGGCCTGCGAAAATTCGGCGCTGTGCTCGGTGAGGGGACGGCCACGGGTTGCAACAGCGTCACGAACCCGGGGGTTGTGTTGGGTTGCAACAGCGTCGTGTGGCCCAACGTGACCGTCACCGGTGTTTACGGGCCGAGCAGCCAACACCGATGAGGGATTGACGTGGTGGACTCGTTTTTCGGCACCGACGGCATCCGTGGCTTGACGTCGCTGGAAACCATGAGCGAACCTGCAGCCGTCATGCTCCTTGAAGAGCAACGCACCCTCACGCCCGCATTCATGCGCCTGGTGGGTGAAGCGCTTTCCTACACGCAACCCGCCCTTCC
This sequence comes from Methanobacteriota archaeon, assembly GCA_002722695.1. Taxonomy (GTDB): domain Archaea; phylum Thermoplasmatota; class Poseidoniia; order Poseidoniales; family Poseidoniaceae; genus Poseidonia. Next base: position 14,178 of record PBMS01000050.1, on the reverse strand, counting down.
GGGTGAAGGCGGTGTCGTCGTGGTCGGGTGGGATCGTCGCCCGCACAACCCATCGCTTGTGGCGGCGTTGACCCTCGGTCTACGCTTGACGGGCAGCACGGTGATTCACATCGGAGTCTGCGCCACGCCCACCCTGCACCACGCCGTTCTTGCCTTTGGCGCACGTCAAGGGTGCATGATCACCGCAAGTCACAACCCCGTTTCGGATTCGGGCATCAAAATCTTTGACGCCTTCGGCTACAAATCCAATCGTACATATGAACAAGAGGTCAGTCGGACCGTTCGCCAGTTGGCAGAAGAAGACCGAGACGTCGACGCTGTGGACCGAGAACGCCTCGCCCAGCCGGACGAACCTCACGCTGGTTGGGGCCTGAAGGCTCACACGGCGTGGATGGAAAAGCGATGGAACGATTTTGAGGCGCTTTTCGGACCTTGGAACGAACAGGCTCATCAGGGGTGTTGTGCGCCTTCGTTGCTCATCGACGGTGCAAACGGTTTTGCAACCGAATGGTTGTCGACGTTTCTCGCCAAGAAGGGCGTGGTTTGCACGGACGTGGATTCCCCAACCGACGTGTTGAACGACGGGTGCGGAGCGGGCGACCTCTCCCCCACCCAAACGTGGACCTACGAGGAAGCAAAGGGTTCCTCGCATGCGTTGTTGCGCCAACTTGAACCCGCCCAACCGGGTCAGTTGGTTGGAGCCGCACTCGACGGAGACGGCGACCGCTGCTTGCTGATTCAAGCCACTGAACACGGTTTTGCCGTGATGGACGGCGACGCCATGGCGGCGCTCATGCTGAGCGCCGTCAACCACCGGTCGTGGTCGTTTGCAGCGAGCATCGAATCCGACATTGGGTTGTTTGGCCACGCTCGCTCGAGTAACGAGAACACTTCCTGCGTTGAAACCGCCGTGGGGGACCGATGGCTGTCGTACGCTCTACGTCCCGAGGACAATGGATGGCTTCACGCCGACGAGATGCCCTTGATGTGCGGCATTGAAGACTCAGGTCACGTGGTTCTTCCAGCGCCGCACCCGCTTCACGAAGGTGCGTGGAGTTTGGTTGGCGACGGTGCTGCGACTCTGTGCGCGGTGCTGCTTGCCGCCAACTGCGGCGCTAAGTCGCCCTTTCACCGAGGCTGGAAGCAACGAATCTCGATCAAGGACAGCCGTCGTGAACGGTGGAATGCTCAGAGCAAGCTGTTTGCAACAACCCAAGAGGGGATTGTTGAGGCCATGGAAGGGATGGGGTTCACCGCTCAACGGCGTCGCATCGACGGCGAAGACGACGTGCTGCTCATTCACGGAATCGCGCCCAACGGCGTGGCTTCGTTTGGCATCCGAAACAGCGGGACGCAGGCAAAGACGAGTGTATCGGTGCGACTCTCAAAGGACCTCGATCACGAGCCCTTCGTTGCGCTGCTCAATCAGGTCGAATCGAACCTGACCGAGGCCTTAACCGGGCTCACACATCCATGAGCGCCCGTTCATTTGCCTGCGTGAGCGTGGTCACAGCGAACAGCAGCGCTGCCGAGGCGACCAAGAGAAGAAGAACGTACGACGCACCAACCCCGGCGACCAACGCCACGGCCGCCACCATCCACGCTACGGCCAAGTCAGCAGCACCCACGATTCGCCACGATTTGCGCTGCGCTAAAATTCCCGAAATCCAAGCCGTGGCCGAAACGATCGTCGTCGCCAAAGAAAGCGCTACCAGGGATTGATTCAGAACCGCTGCTGGAATCAGCAAACCGTGGGTGGACCACAGGGCGGAGGACAGCCACAAACCGTTGCGACGAGCGACCAACGCCACCGTCCACGCCAACGCAACGAAGCCAAACGCCGCAGCGACGTTTGCGGGCGTGAGCAAGGAAGACAACGGGGAAAGAAGCCAAACCACCCAGGATTGAACCACGAACGGTGCCAGCAGCATCGTCGTCATGGCCACCGCTGGCTGCTGCCAAGCCAAGCATCGCCGAAGGGCGAACAACACCGCCATCGCACTGGCCGGTCCAAGCGAAAGCACAGCTGCACCAACGACCCAAGTGCTGCGCCCAAAAGCACCTCGATGGTCCTCAAGTTTGCGTCGAAGACGTTCACCCTCCACCCAGTCGTACATCAGGACCGCTCCCAACAGAACCACCTCAACCCCGAAGAGAGGGAGGGTCCATTCGGTCATGGACGAAGCGAAGGGGTCGGCTGCAAACGGGAGGGGAACCTCTCCTCCAAGAAGAACACAAACCACTCGGTCGATCACCAGCAGGCCCAGCACAGCCTCCAGCGCACTTGGAATGCGCAAGCCGAGGTCGTTGCGACCCATCAGCCCCATGCCGGCCAAGAGCACGAGCGTGATGGTCAGCACGGCCAGATGTTGAGCGTCGTCCGACAGGAGACCGGTCGTCATACGTCCGGAAATGTGGACCAACACCATGCCGCACATGGCGACCAAAATGGGAAGTTCAACGCCAATGAAGTCGGGCAAACGCAAGCCGATGCCGTCGGCTCTCAGACGTGTGAGGCCTACCAAAATTACGGAAAATCCCGCACTGAACGCAAGCGCAAGCAGCGCTCGTGGAGTGGAATAAGCGAACCACATGGAGCCGACGAAGGCCACGACCAAGAACAACAGAAGAACCACCGGTCGATAGTGAATATCGCCGACCAAGAGGTCGTCTTCGCCTGACGTTTCGGTTCGCTTTGACCTTTTTTTCTGCCGTTCCGACAACGTCAGCAACTGCGCGTCCAGTTGCTTGAGGGACACGCTGGTCGAGCCGTCGGTGCTGATCGTTGATGTGAGACTCTGGACTCGTTCTCTCTTTGCGGCAAACTCGGCTTGTCGTTCCTCTTTAGCGGCCAGCGCACGCAGGCCGGAGCGAACGTCGCCCTGAAAGGCCAAGTACGCCCCGACAAAGACAAACATGGCCAGTGCGGTTGTTTGGACGCCTCCCGCATCGACCGACTGACCAGCCAACGCCATGCCGATCAAAAGGCCGATGGCAGCCGTTGTTGGTGGCAAGAGAGCGTCCACGTGCCGCAGGCGTTGCATGTAGAGGACGAGCGATCCAACACCCATCGCCGTCAGAATGTTGGTGTTCATGCCCGAGCCGATGAGCGTCTCTTGACCGGTGAGAACGGAGGAGCGTTGCGGACCGAGCGCCATCACGATGAACAGAGCCGTCATCATGCCCAAATGAAGGGTAAGCAAACGACCCGGCAAGGCTTGGTGCGAAGCATCGTGGTCGTTTTCCTCTCTGGCTTGCAATGCGCGCCGCGTTGCTCCCACAATGAGCAGAGCGCTTCCGAAGGTCAGCGTCACTCCCCAAGCGGACTCCATTCCGAACCGCCACGCGAGAACAAGCGCTGCAACGGACCACACCAAGACCAGGGTGTGCGGTCGTCCACGGTGCAGCCCCAGCCACGTCATGACGGCGTGGGCCAACAACAAGGCAGCCATGCCGCCCACAACACCCGCGGCGGTCAGCCCCTCAGGACGGGCGACGGCGACGAAGGAAAGGCACGCAAACATGAACCCGAGGTTCCACAGATTGAGCAAATCCGAATCTCGAACACGTGAACTCATTTCGGACAGCCCGGCGAACCCTCCGGCGAGATTGAGGTTCGCCTCGCCAAGACGATGGTTGACGCTGATTTGCTGGACCACAAGAACCAGCATCCACGCGCCGAGGTCCACCTCCGAAAGCACGATGGGAACAAGGTCGGCGTTCACCAGTCGCTGTTCAACATTCGTGGCGAAAACCAGAAGCCAACCGTAGGGCGCAAGGACGGCGACGCCGGCCATGCTGGGGGATGAACGACGCACGGCTACGTAGCCCAAACCCAACCAGACAACGCCCTGAGAGCCAAGCAGCAATCGTGCGTTCTGGCCGCCGTCGTCAGCGGGTATGAGCAGCGTCAACAGCAGAACAATCACCAAGGCCCCCATCCAGAGAACGTGGTCGGAAACACGCGCTTGGTGGTTGAGAAGAACACCGATGCACAACAGCGTGGTGGCCACGGCAAACACGGAATATTCGTTCAGGTCAAACGGGAACTTCACCGAGACAAGATCGGCGTTGAGCAGCGCAAGCCCCGCGATCAAAAACGGCATGGGTGCGAGAACAAACGGCATCAAACGAGTCCACGAAACCCCTCGCACCACCAAGTACGACGACGTGAACGCCAGCGTGAGCAGCATCAATTGCGCCAAAGCGTAACCGGTTTCAGAGCGGTGAGCCGCGATCGCCATCAGCGCACCGACCATACCGAGCGAAACCGATACGGCCCAGAGACCGGGTTTGCCCAAGCCCACGGCCTTTACCGCTTGACTCAGCCAATTTTCGTGATGAACAAACGCCGCAGCCATCGACGCGTTTGCAGCGGTGACGACGCTCAACAGAAGAAAGAGGGTGAGGTCGTTTTCAATGGGTAAAAGCGTGAGAGAGAGGATGTTCCAATCGTTGGAAAGAGCGTGGACACCCACCCATAGGTAGGACATGGAGATGCCCAAGCTGGCCAAGTTCCCCGAAGACCGAACCAAAGCGAGTCCGTGCATCAACGCCATGGCCATGACGATGAAAACGGCGATCCCTGTTTCGCCATACACGGCCCCGGCCGAACTACCGATGGCAAACAGAACGAGCGCAGATTGAGCGGCGATGGCGTCCTCGTCGTGACGAAACGCCAACCCCACGTTCATTCCGACCAACGCGAGCATCAGCGCGCCCAAGACTTGACTCTCCGGCCATCCAAGGCCGTCCAGCCAACCCCAGCGCCAAGCATCCAACGCCAATCCATAGAGCAATTTCATGGAGATGATGACCCAGGTGATGCCGAGCAGGTGCATCGATTCAAGCTGGATCCATCGCTCACCCAAATACAGCCCCACAACCGCCATCAGCACGAGACCGAGGCCTCCAAGAACCGGCGGGAGCACCGTTCCCACCAGCGCACCGATGGCCGTCCACACGACGACCATGGCGACGGCCAAGCCACGCCCGATGGTCTGCTCGCCGCTGGATGTCGGTGGACCTGAATCGGACACCTCGGTCGGCAAAGGGTTGAGCTGAAACAACTCTCGTACTTCGCCCACGGCAGGGTCAATACGGGGCTGTGAGACGTCTTCTTGAGACGTATCCGAACCCTCGGTGGTCTCGTCCTCATCGTTCGTTGAGGCGACCATGAAGGAATCCAAATTCAGCCCCTTTGGCCGCTTGAACGAACGCTCACGGAGGACATCGTCGTCCTCGGAGGTCGGAGGCTTGGCACCACCTTCCTCCTCTTCCATGGTGGACTGCTTGGCGTTTCGGACTTGAACTTGACCGCTCGTTGCCGACCGTTTTCGTGATTTCCAAGCTCAGGAGAACCCTCTGATTGAATCAAGAGTTGAGTGGTTTGAACCGTTAAGCTGGGTCATGCACGAGCCAAAAGGGACATAGAGGGGCGGCGGAAACGGCTCGCATGGGCGGCACGGTTGGTATCCCCTCCGGGGACCTCAACAGGCACGGGATTTCCCCCAGTGGAGACGTGTATTGGAACCTCGAGGCGGCGGATTTGGTCGCCTTGGCCATCGAACGAAACGAAGGCATGCTCAGCGCCCACGGTGCTCTTGTAACCGAAACAGGCGAGCGAACCGGTCGGTCCCCAAACGACAAGTTCATCGTTGACGAGCCGTCCATTTCCAACGACATCAACTGGGGAGACGTCAACGTCTCCACCGACGAAGCAACCTTCGCACGAATGCGCGCAAAAGTGGTCGATTTCCTCTCGCGTCAGGATGCGCTCTTCGTCCAAGACCTCTATTGTGGCGCTGACTTTTCCGAGGCCCTCCCGATTCGAATCGTAAACCACAACGCATGGCACAACACCTTTGCTCGCAACATGTTCATTCGTCCGAGTGAACAACAGCTCGCTGAGCACGAGCCCGAGTTCACCGTCCTTCACGCACCCCACTTTGAAGCCGATTCAGGCGAAGACGGGCTCAATTCGGAATGCTTCGTCATCGTCAACTACGCAGCCAAAGAGGTCATCATCGGTGGAACTCGCTACGCAGGGGAGATCAAGAAATCGATTTTCTCCGTCATGAACCTCATCTTGCCCAAAAAAGGCATCCTTCCCATGCACTGCTCGGCCAACACCACGGGAGAAAACACCGCCATTTTCTTCGGCCTTTCAGGGACCGGAAAAACCACCCTTTCCGCCGACCCAAAGCGCGCTCTCATCGGCGACGACGAACACGGTTGGGGAGCCAACGGTGTCTTCAATTTTGAAGGAGGGTGCTATGCCAAACTCATCGACCTGTCTGAAGAAGATGAACCTGCCATTTTCGCCACCACACGAAAGCACGGGACCGTGCTCGAAAACATCGTCTTGGACAGCGACGGCGTGCCCGATTTCCACGACGTTTCAAAAACCCAAAACACACGGGGATCCTACCCCATTGAGTTCATCGACAATCGAACGGCTGATTCCAAAGGCGGCCATCCACAGAACGTCATCTTCCTGACCTGCGATGCGTTCGGTGTGCTTCCACCCATCTCTCGGCTTACGCCATCGCAAGCCGCTTACCATTTCATCTCGGGATACACCGCCAAAGTGGCCGGAACCGAGATCGGAGTGAAGGAACCTCAAGCAACCTTCTCCGCTTGCTTTGGAGAGCCTTTCATGCCCATGCACCCCGGCGTTTACGCCGACCTTTTGTCGGACAAGATGGCGGAGCACGGGTCAACGGCTTGGCTCATCAACACCGGATGGTCAGGCGGAGCGTACGGCGAAGGGAACCGAATGAAAATCAAGTACACTCGAGCCATGCTCAACGCTGCCCTCGACGGCGAACTCGACGACGTTGAGTTTGTGGTCGACGATCGGTTCGGGTTTGAGATTCCCACTTCATGCCCCGGGGTTCCATCCGAGGTCCTCCAGCCCAAGACAACGTGGTCCGACGGGGAGGCCTACGACACCACGGCTGACAAATTGGCGTTGATGTTCAATGAGAATTTCAAGCGCTACGAAGCCGGCGTCTCAACCGAAGTGAACGCAGCGGCCCCAGCTCCGCTGGCGTGAGTCCAATTCAAGGCCGGTCGTCTCTTCGTTGACCGCGTCGATTCGAAGCATTGGAGCGACCCTGTTGTCGTCCCCTCCGACGTTTTTGCTGGGGCGGTCTCCCACCCGATGGGCGGTTGGGTCGATCGCTCTTCTGTCCAGGTTTCGATGAACGCTGGCTGGATGGTCGGTCGTTTCGCTGACCGTTCGAGCGCTGGTTGTGATCGTTTCGCTTCTGCCCGCCTCGGTTGTATCGGCGCATGCCTCCGCCGCGCCCGGTTCCTCTTCGAGAGCGCCCGCCACCGGGGCCGCCCTTCACCCGCCCCGGCTTTTGTCCGGGTTTGGGGCGTGCCTTCTCAAAGTGGTAGGGCTGGTCCTCCAAGACATCGATCTCCTCTCCGAGAAGCTGCTGAATGCCGACCAAATAACCGGATTCTGTCTCGTCACAAAACGAGTACGCCAAGCCTTCGCGCCCGGCTCGTGCGGTTCGACCGATGCGATGGATGTACACCTCGGGTTCGTTGGGTAAATCAAAATTGAAGACGTGCGTGATGTCCTCCACGTCGATGCCTCGGCTGGCGATGTCCGTGGCCACAAGGATGAACACGTCGCCGTTTCGAAAAGCCTCAAGCGCTCGTGTTCTCGCCGTCTGACTCTTGTCGCCGTGGATGGAATCCGACGGGATGCCCACTTTACTGAGTTGCTTTGCCAGCCGATTTGCAGCGTGCTTTGTGCGGGTGAAGACGATGCCGCACGCCACCATTTGTCCCTCGATCAGATCGATGAGCAGTTGGCGCTTATCGGCCTTTTGAACAAAGGAAATGTACTGTTCAATTCGATCGGTGGTGGGCGCTTCGGGACTGATGTCAACCTCAACCGGGCGGTGGAGCATCCGAGCAGCGAGCTGACCGATGGCCTTGGGCATCGTTGCGCTGAACATCAGATTTTGGCGTTTGCGCGGCACCAGTGCAAGAATGCGTTCCACGTCTTTGCTGAACCCCATGTCGAGCATGCGGTCGGCTTCGTCAAGAACGAAATGTTCCACCTGACCCAAGTCAACGTGGCCTTGCTGGTGAAGGTCGAGCAGTCGACCGGGCGTTGCGACCAGAACGTCAACCCCTCGGCGAAGCGCTTTGACCTGAGGCGACTGCCCGACGCCGCCAAAAATGACGGTGGAGTACAAAGGAAGATGTCGGCCGTACACGCGAAGGCGGTCAGCGATTTGGGCAGCGAGTTCCCGAGTCGGCGTGAGCATCAACGCTCGAATCGGACGGCCTGATGACGGTTTTTTCGCCGCCAAGTGATGGAGAATGGGGAGCGCAAACGCAGCGGTTTTTCCCGTGCCGGTCTGCGCAATGCCCATGACGTCTCGCCCGCTCATGAGCGCAGGGATCGTTTCGGCTTGAACGGGCGTTGGTTCGCGATACCCTTCGCCATCAAGCGCTTCTAAAATGCGTGGATCAAGGTCAAGTTCGTCGAAGGTTGTCATGCCGCTACCTCAAGGACGAACACCCCGCGACCACAGTCCTCGGACCAACCGTTCCAACCCGTCCTCCGGCCCACTCCCTATGAACCCCAAGGGTTGAGGCGTGCGCCATCGCCGTGTTCACAACCAATCCCAACCCTGCCGGCCAGTGGGTTTCTTGTCATGTGCGTGCTTATCGTGGTATGGACCGGCCGCTGCACGTCGTAACCGGTGCGTTCGGCTATTCCGGACGATGGGTCGCACATCACCTGCTGAAGAGTGATGTGCATGTTCGCACCCTGACCAACGCCGTGGGGAGGGACGATCCGTTCGAGGGGCGTGTTGAGGTTCACGGACTTGATTTCAACAACATGGACCGTTTGGTGGATTCGTTGCGGGGGGCTGAGGTGCTCTACAACACGTACTGGGTTCGCTACAACAAACAGGAGCATCGTTTTGCACACAACGTCGCCGTGGACAACACTCGCCGACTCTTCGAGGCAGCCAAACTGGCGGGGGTGAAACGGGTCGTTCACTTTTCGGTGGCCAACCCCACCAAGGCACCCAACTGGACGTATTTCGAAGGCAAGGTGAAGGTGGAATCAATGCTGGAAGAATCTGGTCTCTCCTACGCCATCCTGCGACCGACCGTGTTGTTCGGAGGGCATCGAAACGTTCTGATCAACAACATCGCTTGGATGCTGAGACGCTTTCCCGTGTTCGGTGTGTTCGGCTTCGGAAACTACCCCATCCAACCCGTCCACGTCGAGGACGTCGCCGAGGTGGCCATCGCACAGGGGAGTCTCACGGAGAACACCGTGGTTGACATAACCGGACCCGAAACCTTCCGCTACAAGGACTACATCCGACACATGGTGAAGGCCATGGGGCTGCGCCGGATGATTGTGCCCATGCCTCCTTTCGCGGCTTGGCTGTTTGGACGGGCGCTCGGTGTGTTCCTTCAGGACGACGTCATCACCCGAGCCGAAATCAAAGGTTTGCGTCAGGGCCTCATGGCGTCTTCAGCTCCCCCCAACGGGACGCGCCTCTTCTCAGAATGGATCGCAGAACACGGGGCGTCGTTTGGGAATCGGTATCAGAACGATCTCAAAGAGCGTCGCTACAAGCAGCCGTGATCAAACACCGAGGGCATTCGGTTTGACACGAGAAGAAAAGCGCTGGACTGAACCGTCCTCTTCCACGATGAACTTCTCAAAATTCCAACGGATGTCCCCCGCATAACCGTCGCCGTCGGCGGTCTGACAGAGATGTTCAAACAGCGGCATTCGGTTAGCTCCGTTCACGTTGGCCTTGGCCATCAACGGAAAGTCAACCCTGTACTTCGATGAGGTGAAGTCGCAGATTTCTTGGTGCGTTCCCGGTTCCTGTCGTCCAAATTGATTGCATGGGAAACCGACCACCGTCAAATCATCGTGTGCCTCGTGGAGCGCCTGAAGACCAGCGTATTGGGGCGTGGAGCCGCAGGCGCTGGCGACGTTGACCACCAACCAGCGTTTCCCGCCGAGATCTCTCAGAGTGGTCTGCTGTCCTTCCATCGTTGCGAACGAAATGTCCAGTGGGTTGGTCATATATCGTTTTCACCACCCATGAATTATCAAGGTGTGGTTGTCCGCTCAACAGGCAAATCCTCTTGAAGTGCCGGTCGGTGGTTGGTCCATGCAAGTTCTCATGGAAACCAGCGCAGGAAACATCGTCATCGACCTCTTTCACGGAAGTGCCCCCGACACGGTGGCCAATTTCGTCAAGCTCGTCGAAATGGGGCATTACGACGGACTGCACTTTCACCGTGTGATTGCAGACTTCATGATTCAAGGTGGATGCCCACACTCCAAAGACCCCATGTCTCGACGAGCCGGCACCGGTGGACCGGGTTGGCAAATCCCCTGCGAACCCTCCGCTCTCGCCCTCAAGCACGACAAGCCCGGTGTGCTCTCCATGGCCAACGCTGGACGAAACACGGGCGGCTCCCAATTCTTCCTGACCACGATCGCCACGCCCTGGCTCAACGGCAACCACGCCGTGTTCGGTGCTGTCAGCGAAGGTATGGACGTCGTGCACACGATCGAGCGATGTCGAAAACTCCCCGGAGACCGCCCGGCAGAGCCGCAACAAATCATTCGCTGCACCGTGGTTGCCGAGTGAGGTGAGCGCATGGTGGTCCTCGCCGTGCACGGTGGTGCAGGTGGCGATGGTCCATGGCGCGGCATGACCGACGCTGACCCGCAACGCGTGGCGTGCATGACGGCTCTTCTCGAGTCGCTCGGGGCGCAGCTCGCTGCCGGAACCTTGAGCGCCACCGACGCCGTCACACTGGCGGTTGAAGCCATGGAAGACGAGGCGTTGTTCAACGCTGGACTCGGCTCGGTGATGGACGAAAGCGGAAGCGTCAGCATGGATGCGAGCATCATGCGCGGCGAGGACCGAGCCGCTGGCGCCGTCATCGGCCTGACCGCCTCAACGCATCCCATACGAGTCGCTCGCCACCTTCTCGAACAGGGATGGCCGGTCGTCCTGGCCGGCCCCGCTGCCGACGAGTTCGGTGCAAAGAACGGTGTCGAACAGAACGAAGCAGAGTGGTTTGTGACCGACCTTCGCCGCGCACAATGGACAAAATGGAAAGAGCAGCGCCTTCGGCCGGGCGCCACCGATGAAGAGGACGCGTTGCTCGACCACGACGGCGAAGAGGACGGTTGGGGAACCGTAGGGGCCGTGGCGCTTGACGTGCACGGCAACGTGGCCGCCGCCACTTCAACGGGCGGCATGACGGGGAAGCCAATGGGTCGCGTGGGCGATACGCCCATCATCGGCGCAGGAACGTGGGCCGATGAGCGCGTGGCCGTCTCGTGCACCGGGGTGGGCGAGGCGTTCATCCGCACGGTCGCAGCGCATTCAATGGCCGTTCACCATCGCACCATGCCGCTGGAAACAGCCGGCGACCGCGTCCTCGACGAGGTGGCTCCGTTCGGTGGACGTGGAGGATTGATCGCCGTGAACACAAACGGCGAGGTGGTCATGCCGTTTCAGACGATGTTGATGTATCGAGGAGTGTACCAAAACGGGGCCGTTGAAGTGGGCATCGGTCCATCGTTTATCCAACCGTCGTAGCCCCTAAGTTCATGACCCGTTGCTGGCGGAGTGATGCTATGCCGGTGGACGCAGACGAAGCCCTGCGTCGTGCGACGTTGATTCGCAGCGACCCTTCCCTTCGAGGTGTGACGCGGCGAAACATCGCTGAAGCTGAGGACGACGTTCTGTGGGAGTACCTTGCACCAGACGGCGATCCCATCAACGAAGAGGACCGCGTTCAGCGATGGAACGGCATGGGGCTGCCTCCGGCGTGGGAAGACGTGTGGATTTGTCCCAACCCGCGCGGCCACATCCAGGCAACCGGTCGAGACGTCAAGGGGCGCTTGCAGTACCGCTATCACCCGGATTGGACGGAGATCACAACCGAAATGAAGTACGACGATGTGGTCTATTTTGCTTCTCAGTTGCCCCGCCTTCGTCGGCAGGTTGAGCGCGATCTCGACGCCGGGGAAATGAACCTCAACACGGTGTCGGCTTTGGTGGTTCGACTCATCGACCTTTACAACATCCGTGTGGGGTCAGACGAGTATGCCAAAGCGAACGAGTCCTACGGGTTGACAACGCTGAAATCCATGCACGTCAAACACCTCCGAGGCGACGACGCAGAAGGGCGACACGACGCCGTCTTCTCCTTCACCGGCAAATCGGGAAAGAGTTGGGACATCACCATTGAAGACGATCACCTTGTTGACTTGATTTTGAAAACCAACCGGCTCGGAGCAAAGGATGCGGACCTGTTCATGTACATCTCAGAAGCGGGCAACGAGGTGGATTTGAAGGCCGAGCACATCAACCAGTACATTCGAGATTCAAGCGGCATGGGGTTCACGGCGAAGAACTTCCGCACGTGGGCAGCGACCTCTCGTTGTGCGGAACGGTTGGCCTTTCTGTCGTTGGAGCGGACGGCCGCTGAAATGAGCAAATGGTTGAAATCGATCCCCCCGGTTGAGTCCATGGAGAAATTGTGGGCCGATGGCGATTGGATCGTGCCCTCCACCGACGCCGGTCGCAACAAAACCATGCTGGCCGTCATCGACACCGTGGCCGCCGACCTCGGCAACACTCGAACCGTCTGTCGCTCCTCTTACATCCACCCGTGGTTCCTCGATGCGTGGACGGAGGGACGTCTGGGGCAGGCATGGGCCGAATTTGCAGACATGCGTGCCATGGGCAACATGACGTCGGGTGAAAGCACCACGCTGCGCGTCCTCAAATCGGTCGTCAAGGCTTGAGTTTGGACGACGACGATGCCGCAGCGTCTGTGGAGCTCGTCTGTTTCGATGTTGACGTTCTTCGGTTGATTTTCGGAAGGTTCAAACATATTTATTAAATGCCACCATAGCCTTGGAAGTATGGCCAAACACCGCGCCGGCGACCGCCGAATCATGAGCATCAGCATCCCCGAAGACCTCGCAAAAAAACTGGACCGGAAGGTCGGAAAAGGCCGTGCAGACGGTCGCTCCGCCACCATCGCCCGTCTGATTCAGCAAGGCCTCGAAGTGAAAACACCGGCCGCCGCTGACCCACCTTCGCAGTCCCTGCGAGCCAAAGCGCCTGAAGGCGAGGTGCGCATCGAGTCCGACACGATGGGTGAACTGGACGTCCCCGCCGACCGATACTTCGGCTGCCAAACGGCTCGTTCGCTGTTGAATTTTGATATCGGCCACGACACCATGCCGCTTGGCGTGATTCGTGCGTTTGGAATCCTCAAGCAAGCGGCAGCGAAGACCAACGTGGCGCTCAAGCAGCTTGACCCGGAGGTCGGCGACCTCATCATCGCCGCTGCGCAAGACGTCATTGACGGTCATCTCAACGACCATTTTCCGCTCAGGGTGTGGCAGACCGGGAGCGGCACGCAATCCAACATGAACACCAACGAAGTCATCGCCAATCGCGCCATCGAACTCGCCGGCGGCGAACTGGGGTCCAAGGCACCCGTCCACCCCAACGACCACGTGAATCGAGCCCAATCGTCCAACGACACTTTCCCGACCGCCATGCACATCGCAGCGGCCGAGGCGTTCACCCACCGTTTGCTGCCGAGTGTCCGAGCTCTGCGAGACGCCCTCCACGCCAAGGCCGTGGAGTGGTCCAACATCGTCAAGATCGGGCGCACTCATCTGATGGACGCCGTACCCCTGACCCTCGGTCAAGAAGCCTCGGGCTGGGTGGCTCAACTCGACGCCGCCCTACGCCGCCTTGATTTTGCACTTGACGACCTGTTTGAGCTCGCTTTGGGTGGGACCGCGGTGGGAACGGGGCTCAACGCTCACCCCCTCTTCGCGCAAATGGTCGCCGACGAGATCGCCAACATCACCGGTCTGACCTTCTGTTCTGCGGAGAACAAGTTTGCTCAACTGGCCGCCCACGATGCCATCGTGGCCGCTTCGGGCGCCTTGAACACGCTGGCTGTTTCGCTGATGAAAATTGCCAACGACGTTCGCTGGCTCGGCTCCGGACCTCGTTGCGGTTTGGGCGAACTCGCCTTGCCCGCCAACGAGCCTGGCTCGTCCATCATGCCCGGCAAGGTCAATCCGACGCAATCCGAAGCGATGACGATGGTGTGCTG
>PBMS01000049.1 GCA_002722695.1 Methanobacteriota archaeon | reverse complement strand
TGCGGCTGGTCTCAACGAACCACACCGCGTCTTCAAACTTGGTCATGTCGACCGTTGCAAAAGCTGCAATCAATAAAGAAATCATGAGTAGTGTTCCTCCGATACGGATAAGTAATGCTTCTGAGCAACGCGCTCAGAGTGTCCAAGCCACACGTTGCAGACGTGCGACGGATACGTTTGATGCCAGATCACATCGCGGGTGCGGCGTAGATCTGCGAACGTGAACGGTTCTACATCGACCACTTCCATGGCGTCCTTTACCACTCGGTATGGATTCGATGGCTTTTTTCCCATGGTCTGGAGGTACTTGCCATGCTGCTTCCACCAGAGGCGAAGGGTCGGCTCGATGCGGATGACCCGCTGCTTCTGTTTGGTGGTCTCGTACTCGCCACGCGGGTACAGGATGTACCGATCCTCGTCCAACTCTTGGTGTCCGTGAATCAGAATACCGGCGGTGTGTCGGCACTCGCCCGTACGCATGCCGGTCCAGTACCCAAGTTGGACCATGAGCGCCACGCCAGCACGGGTCTTGAATCCCTCCCACCCAGCGGCGGTCTTGGGCTTCTGCTCCAGCAGATACTGCGTCACCTTGGTCACGTCCTCAATGGTGACGTGCCGCTCCCGCTGGGCTGGCGTTGGCTCCGCGCCGGATATGTGTGCGAATGGATTCATGAGAACCTCGCCTTCGTTGAGGGCGTGGGTGAACACGGTCTTCGCGATGCGGACCCACTTGGCCACGGTGGCTGGACCCACAAGCGTGCGCCAGGAGGCTACGACATCGTTGGCTCGGGCAGGCGTGAGCGCCATGACCAGTTCGTGCGATCGGTACGCATTCTCGGTCAGAAGCCTGACCACCTGATGGTGCATGGCAATCGTTTTGGGCATCAACTCCGCAGTTCGATTGACCAAGTATCGCTCGCTCCACATGACCCAAGGGGACCGAGCTGAACCCTGTTGTCCTCGATTTTCGTTGAGGCTGATTTGCAATTCGAGTCTGCGGGCTTTCGCAGTCCTGCGGTTGACCTTGGATTTGTGGCCGATGCCACGCCGGATACGCTTCCCGGTGGGGTCTGTCCAAGACAATTGCCAGTAATCCCCATTGGAATTTAGTTGTACTTCAATCATTGGTTGGTTCCTGATATGCTTGCTGCTGATCTCCGTGGTAGGGATCCGACACCCCCGCTCAATGCGGGGGTGTCTTCTTCCCATCGGAGATTTACGCTGGTCGTGGGTACACCCGACGAACCACTTCACCATCCTCATCCATGATCAAGATGGAATACATTTCCCCGAACTTTTTGTTCCGGGTGCGGACAATGTTGTAGGTCCAATCCGAGTCAAACTTGTCGAGCATCTTGACAGCCTCCTCGCAAAGGTCGCGATTGGTGGTCCAACCGTCAGGGATAAGTTGGTCAATGTTCATCGCTCAGTCCTCCGTGAATTCTGCTTTGCGGGACAGCCGCCGGTTGGCTTTGGTCTGGCCCGTGGTCTGGTTGTACTGCCGACACATCTCCCGTGCCTGCCCGATGGTCTGGCATCGACCGATGGTCCGCTTCGGCCCGATGCAAGGTTCCAGACCATCGGGCCAGTCTGGGTTCTCTCGCCACCAAGTACGTGTGAATACTGTAAACTTGTTCATTGGTCATCCCTCTCTTCAGGCTTGACTTCATCCAAGTCGTATGGCTTGGTTACACCGTCGTTGTTGGGCCAGCCGGTGACGAACGTCGCACCGCAGAAGCCGCCCTTGCTGCCAGCCCACGTTGTGGGGTACTCGGCAGGCGAGATAAACACATCCATCATCTTGGCCTTGCGAGAATCAAGGCACTGCTTGAAGAACTGCTCACCGTCGAAGTCGGGGTTGTCATACCCAAATTCATCTGCGATCTTCTGGCAGGTTGCATTCCAGATGCCCATGTGCCGACAGAACGTGTCGATCTTCGTGGCTTTGACATCGCAGCCAAAGTAGTCCTCACGGGTGTGCGAGTCTTCCAACCCGAACCACTTCTGCGGGTCGGGCATCTGCTCCCGCAGCACTGCTGCGATACGGTACGCGGGGATGGTTTCGTCAAGTGGCATTGGTTTCCAGCAGGTCATTGGTCGTTCTCCTTTTCTTTGATGGACCACTCAATCTCGATGTCTTCCACCGGGACGTGGTTGATGTCAAATTTGGTTGGCTTGCCCAATTGGCTATTTCGTTTTCGCCATCGGTAAGCCTCCTTCCAGCCCAGTTGGTCGCACTCCTCGGCAATGTCGTAGGCAAGAGTTACGGAATCCTCGGCAAGGTCAGGCACAGTGATCTCCCACGTCTTGACGACCTCCACCATCTGGGATGAGGTCACGATGAATTTCTTGGTTGGCTTGCTCATTTGGTCACCTCGCATTCGGTGTCGGTGCATTCGTTCCAGTTGTAATATCGGTTGCATTGCTCCGTGCCGACGAACACCGTCTTCTCGCGGGCCACCGGCCCATCCTCCGGGTCATCGTTGTCGTACTGGATGGCTGCATCCTCTTCAGCCTGCTCAAGCAGGTCATCAGCAAGATTGTCAGCCTCGATGTCGAGGATGAAGTCATCGGGGTCTCGCCCCTCAGGCACATCCATGTAGACCTCGGTGGTCTCGCAGACGGTGGCGTACATCGTTCGTGTAACTTTGATTCTTGGCATGGTTAGTTTTCCATTTGGTAGGGATACGGATATGGCAGGCTCATCAGTCCGGGGATGCCAGCCCCGGAGACGGGCCAGAGGCCCGTTTCGCCGGTGAGGTGGGATCAGCCGTCGTATGGGTCGTACTTAGGCTCAGGCCAAAGTTCCCACTTGGCCTCTCCGTCGATCATTTTTACCCAGCCAGCACCTGCATCCAGCCCGGTGTTGCCTTTGGATTTGAGCATCGGATCGTCGATGGCAGCAGCCATCAGGGTCATCGTGGTTTGGCTGATGTGGCCAGTGCGAAAGCACTTCGCAAGCATTTTGCCAACGCCATCACGGTCGGTCTTGATCCAGACGCCTTGGTGATCGAACCCTTCTTCTGCGTATCCGCCGGACGTGATCCAGAGATCGTCCGCATTCCACCCGGCTTTGCTAGTCATGCTCGCGACCCGGACTCTCCAATAAGCGCCGCAGTTGTAGGGCGAGGTCTTACGGTATTGGATCTCGACGAGCAGTTCGTCATCGCGCTTGGCACGGACGTTCAGTCGGCTGTGGCCGTCGTAGAATGAAATCAATTCTGGGTTGGTCATGGTAATTCTCCTTGTGGCAGGGTTGTCAGTTGCGGCTGATCACACGCTCGATCACGGGGATCAGGGTCATTGGGAGGATGCAGCCGAGAGCGATGCCGCCCACCATGGGCAGGATCGCAGGGTCGGTCACAGCGCCGAGGACATCAGAGACGAGGTTGCCGATGGCTCCGCCGATGATCGCGCCGAGACCGGGACGGGCGTACTTGCCGATCTTCTCAGCAAGCCATCCATCGAGTTCGAGGCCGAGGTATGCCCCGGCAATCAAGACGCCGTTGTCAACGACGCCGTACAGGGTTCCGTCAGGAACGCAGTTGGTGATGCAGTCAAACATTGTGATCTCCAGATCGGGTGGTAGGGAGACGCCACAAACGGCGTCGAGATGTCAGTGTACACAACATCGGCTTGAAGTGTAGGAGTCTTTTGAAAAAAAAAGCAGATTGTTTGGAACACTCGATAAGAGTTGCACGCCGCGATCATCCGCCCGCCGCCCGATCGACCCCCCTCGCCCGATCGATCGATGTCAGAGTCTACGGCAGACTCCAACACTCGCGTCCCAGCGATCATGCCCCCCACCCCCCTCGGATTTTGGGGCAGAATTGTGGCCCCCTCCTGCGGATTCGGGTGCAGAATCGCACCGCTATACGCATCCGCGCGCGTGTACGCGCACGCACGTTAAGCAGCATGGGGGGACGGGGGGAGTCGTCGCGAAAATGCGTAACGATAGAGGGCAAGACAAATTTCTCCGCCAAATATTTCGACCCAAAATCAACGGTACGCGGATAACGGTCCCCGGTTGGGATGAGGGATGGCAGAGACAATCATCGACGAGACTTAGCACCCGAACACTTCCACCGCTTCCTCGAAAGTCGTAGCGGAGAGTTGGGGTCTTTGGCAGCTTTTGGCGATCGCTTCATCTGCCCCAGAGATCGAGCGCAATACGAATCGCCCTTGGAAGTGCCTGGTCGGACTCGCGGTCCTCCGCTTTTCGCCTTGCCTGCCTGCCCGTACGACACCTTGCGGGTTCGCCCGGTCTTCGAATTCTTAACGAGCTTGACCCGTGCCTTGCCTTTTGCTGGCTTTGCCATCACGAACGCCTTCTTCTAGGAAATAAACTGAGAATCCCAACAACAGGCAAAACCCCTGCCTCGGGAATCGACGTATACTCATCTTCCCACAAACCCAAATCAAAAAGGAGCATCTCTTGCCCACTTTCACCGAAAGCAACGAATGGATCGACGAGGAGGTCATTTTGCTCGATGGCCTGGAAGAGGCTTTGATTGGGATCGGTGAGCAGAATGGCGGCATCGGGCAGGTAGCTACCTACAGCGTCAGAAAAATACTGGACATCCTGATGACCAGAGACGACATCTGTTGGGAATGCGCTTTCGAGTTTTTCAACTTCAACATCGCTGGCCTCGGCCTTGGCGACAAGACTCCCATCTTGGTCCACGACCTCAAGCGCGACGACGCTATCCGGCACTCCGACACCTGTAGCTGCTGCGATTGAGCCAATCGTTGTTGAGAGACCCAAGACAAAATCCAATGACTCTTTGCCGGCAAGCGTAGAAACAACAGTAAGAGCCAACGTAAGACGCTGGTTCTTGGCACTGATTTCTTTGCATCGACCCTCGCAATCAGAGAGCTTCTGAGATTCTTCAGCCTGTCGCTCTTCGCACTTGGGGCAGGTCACTTCCGCCCTTTCCAGTTGACACGACCAGGTCCGGTTTTGCGTTTGACAGCCGATTTTTTGCACTGGGCCATGGTTGGCCGGCAGGCGGGGTATGGGCGGTTTTTGTCTTTTTTACCGCTTCTGCCGCATGGTTTGCCGGTCTTGCAGTCAATCCAACCCTTGCCCTTGTTCTTACTGAACCAGGTACGCAGACTGTTGGCTTTTCTCTTTGCCATTACTTACGCTTCTTGCTCTTGTTGCCATAGTTGGCCGCACCAACTTTGCGACATTGCACAATCCGACCAGAGGCGTACGCAGAAGGAAAGACCTTTGCCTTGGCTTTCACCTTGTGGTAGCAAGCGTCTTTTTTACCTTTTTTCTTTTTAGCCACGGCGTGCCTTCTTTCGAGGTTTGGTCGCCTTCCGCCTGGCGGAGGGCGCTCGCTTGATGGTTTTTGCGTTCCGCTTCTTGGCGGCTGCGAACTCACATCGACCTGCGCCGTGCATTTCCAGCCTTCTTTGTGACTTTCTTCTTCTTCTTCTTAGCAGCCCTTGCCGCAGCCATACCAGCCTTGGTGTAGGGGTACTTCTTACCGTTTACATTTGGCATGAGAATCCTCAGTGTTGTATAAATCTTGGAGCTGGCATGCATGCGAGACCCATTGCCTCGTAATGCTCACGGAGAGCCTGCTCCTTGGCTTCCGATCTTCTTCTCTCCGCAGTGATCTGGGGGTCGACGCCCATCGACTCTTGCCACATTTTGACGCACATGGCAAGTGCTTCGATCTCGTCATCGTGCTTCAGGCAGTTGCGTTCTCGGGTGAGTCGCGTGTACTGCCGCTGAAACTCCTGATCCGTGGCGATCGCCGGCGGAATGATCAGCCGGTGTTGGTTCGTGATCGGCTCCAAGGCGGACAGAATCCGCACTTCCTTCTGGCCGGCAACCCGAACCGTGTTGATTGACGCTCCCCAATCGTCGTCAAACAGTCGATGGATGTATGGCTGGAACAACTCCACGAACATCCCCTGCCCGAAGTTGTCTTCGACGAAGATCTCGCGTACACCGTGCCGCTTGGCCTCGTTCGCCAGCGAGGACAGCACACCAGAGGAGTAGCCTCCCTCAAGGCCAGACAGCCTCAGAACGTGCAGATAGCCGTTCAGCTCGCCAATGATGGCGAATGCGGTCTTATCAGCGCCTCGGCCAGAGGGGTCAACCCACATCTTGACGCCCGTGTACTCGGACCAGTCATCGGAGTACATGATTGGGGAGTGGAACCCGTCTGATCCGAAGCCCAGACTGGGGATCTCCTCCATCCGGGTCGAAGATCCGTACTTGTCAGTCATCCCCCACGCTACGGTCATGGGCGCTGAACTGGTTTCGGTGTGCATGCAGACCAGGTCCGCCAGCTTGAGCGGGTATTCAAGACCATCAGTCAGCTTGGTCATGAGCATGTACTGCATGGCAAACAGAGATCGACCCTCAGAAGCCTCACGCTCAGTCAGTTCGTCGTCATCAAACCGTGCCGGCCATACGGGCGTTCCTGGCCTCATGCCGTCGTACATCAACTCCTGAATCTCAGGGGCCAGGTCGTCGGTCTGCTCGCTCTCCTGCGGGATCCTAGCGGGGTAGCACTGGAACTTGTAGCCCGCGTCCATCATCTTGTCGTACAGCGACTCTTGGTGAAACGGCGTCCCTAGGAAAATCACGTCACCGCCAGGGACGATGATGTTGTCCAGCTCGGTGACTTCGTTCCGAAGACGCTCTCGCATCTCGTAGGTCATCGAGTTCTGCATCGATTCGATGTCGTCACCGATGATCAGGCTTGCTCGAGACCCAGTGATCTGGCCCGTGATGGAGGCGGCGGTGAATGATGGCGTCCGGTCGTTGTCCGAAGTCCCAATATCAAACTTGGTGGCGCTATCCCGCTGCCCCCCCTTGCGGTCGGGGGTCATGTGCTGGAGCCATGGCACTTGTCCAATCCACTTTCGCACCATGTACAGGGAGTCTTTGGAGTGCTTTTCTGACTTGGAGATGATCAGAACCCGCTCGTTGGGGTTCCTGAAGAGACGCCAGGTGGCGTATCCCAGAGTCACAAACGTCTTCGACGCCCCACGGAACGCTCGTATCCCCCGCCGGCGTGGCCCGTCTTGGAGGAACCTCGCGATCCACCTCTGGTGTTCTGCGATCGGCGGTAGTCCGATCTCGACCCAGAGCGTTTCAAGGAAGAACTCGAAGTCATTCGCGAGTCTTGAGATGAGTTCACGGGCCTTCTCCTCTTGGTTCATCGTCGGGTCCGAAGCCTTCCAGCAGTTCCAGCCAGCCGATCACGGCCACATGGCTTGTTTGCGTCTAAACCCTTGGGGAATGTAAATACAAATGTCACCGCCCCACCAGTATCCAGACTGTTGAAGCTACTGGCAAAAGCATTTGTATGGTCTCTGACAGCCATAGTTAGTTTGGGAAGAGGACCAGCATTAGTTGAGCCAATGTAATTTTCGATCGTTTGAAATTTTACATCACCATCGATGGTGGAATCTCCAGCCGAAGCGCCGTCTGGTGGAACAGCATTTGGCCCCCCTGGGAAAATAAATTGAAACACAAAGCTGCCGAACAAAAGGTCTCGGTAAGCACCATAAATTTCTACAAATGGGTTGCACTCTCGGAAGACTTCTCCCGATTTGTACTGACTTTCGCCTCTGATAATGAATTCCAAAGTGACTATCGTCTGATCACCGGAATCTATATCTCCAGCGATGAATTGAAAAGATCCTCCGGGCAGCACTGACAAAAACAAACCGCTACTCGAACCGGGGAAATCAGAAGCAAACTTGCCATCAATTGTGTCATTTGGATGAAACAACTCTCTTTTGTTGTTGGAAAGATTTTTGTTGACCACTCCATCCAACCGAACACAAGGATCGGAGTTGACATCTACAAATTGCAGCAAAGTCTTGGTATCAATGTTGCTGCTATCTCCAGTTGCAACTGCCATTAGTCAGCCCTCACTACTTGGTGTTTGATGTGTGTTCCGTCTCGGTAAAATCGTAGCCACTGAGCGCCGATTGGCTTTGGGGGTCCGCCACGTTCAATGTGCCAACCGCCAAATCCATCGCCGTACTCGTCTTTGTATGTCCCGCACCGAATGTGCGTCTGCTCGTCCATGAAAACCTCGCCATTTTTGGCCAGACGCTCACGGGCGATTGGGACTTGCCACTGATCGTGCGTGTGACCAGACACGACCAGGTGGGCGTCCGGTAGAAACACGCTCATTCGGTTGGTCTGAATCACGCCACGGGTCACAGGTCCGCCGCCTCCAGAGCCATGGAAGTACTTCAGATTGATTCTTTTCTTGGAAGTGTTGGTCCGCTTGAAGATAAACCGGACCCAGCCTCCATATCCGCCGGCATGGACCTCTTCCCCCGTCTTCGTCATCAGAGCTTGAGTCAACCGATCCGTCAGATCCGTCTCGTGCCGTTTGCAGATCGCGGTTTCGTGGTTGCCTCGCCCGATCAGCACAAACTGCCTGGCGTACGGGCTGTAAAACTCGGTCGCGACCTCGACCAATCGGTCCAGGTACTGCCCATACTGGTACTCCTCTCGCAACGCCGACCGATCGGCCCGTTTGTCCCACTTGCCCTGCATGGCGCAGAACAAATCGCCAACGTCGATGATGCCAGCTCCACGATCTACGCACTGATCCAAGTGTCTTTTTTCGAGATCCCAGTCGGTGTGTGCGTTGTCGTGATGCCTGTCCGAAGAAAGCAAGAACCATTGCTCGAATTTGGGAGATTGTGCGTCGATATGGACATTCATCACCGTTCTGGAGATGGGTTCCAGTAAATACTTCATCCCACAATCTCTTTGTCATCCGCAGGTTGCAAATATCTGATGGCAACGACCGCGACCCTGGGGATCGTGATCACATAATCGTAAGTCTCTAACTGAGGCTTGATTGCACCTGCGATGGTTACATGGTCCTCGGCGTCCGCCACCAAGAAACCAGCTTGGAAGATCCTCTGTGGCTCAGGCAACTCGTATGCGGTGATATCAGAGTTGGGTACTGGCTCACAACTGTCGACCCAGTCGACAAATACGAAGGGGTATCCTTCGCTACGAGTGTCTTCCATGAATGCTCCTATGCCGTAGCGGCATCGTCAGAGTCGTCTAAATCGTGAAGTTTGAAGCCGGTCTTGGACATCTGCTCAACGATGTTGGCAATCGGGCTTCCCTGAGTTGGGACCGACGTAACACCGCAATCTTTGAGCCGCTGACGAATGACCTGGAGGTCTGCCGCCGATGCCTCAACCTGCTGCACCTCGCCGTTTTTGTCCATTATCCGGCGACCCTCACGCAGAATCTTGAGGAGCGCTTGGTCAAACTCATTTCCCATGTTGTCGATGGTCATTGGTCAAGACCTCCAATCAGTGCTTCGAGTCTGCGATTCACTTGCTGTCTGGCATTACTAGATCGTTTACGCAGCGGCGAACCTTCAGGAGTGTTGGTTTGGATGTTTTGATCCAAAGCGTCAATTTGCTGTTGCTTCAGTTCAAGCCAAGCAGCCTTGAGTTTTGGGTTTTCTTGAAGAGTTGTTGCCCAAGCCAGTTGCCGGAAGCCCGAAACGATTGACTTGATGCTGTCCGCTGGCATCTTGCCAGTTACAGGGTCTGGGTCAAATCTCAAGAATCCTGGGGCTTTCTCGTCCATCTCATCAATAAAGAGTTGCAGAGTGCTTCTGAGGGTTACTGGGCCTTTTGGTGATGGGTATGTTTTGGTCATGTTCCGCATCCACTGGTCGTAGGCGGTGAACTCTCCCACGGTGGCCGGAATCTCACGAAGGTCCAGCGTGCCGAGGTAAACAGGTTTGGGTGGTCGTAGAACCACGCCAGCCCGATCAAGTTCTTTCAAGATGGGATCGTCGGTCATCAGAGACAACTTGCTGACGTTGATTCTGTTGTTGAAGTTTGCCGGCATGCCAAGAATTGAGGCGTCCATCGAAGTCTCGGTCATAGCTCGAACAGGCTCGCCCAAGGCGTTGTACTTCGGTGGGATGCCTTCGTTCAGGTTCCCGAACATCGCGGTCTTACCACGCAAGAAGTCGAGGTAGGTTCGATAGTCTCGGACAATTGGGTCTCTCGCCATGGCAATCTGAGCTTGAGCTGACGCCAATGGTATGAAGCCTTGGGTCTGACCTCGCAAGAAGTTCTCCAGCATTCTTGGGTCTGAGTCCTGCATGACCTTCGCCAGGTTTGAAATGCCTTGAATGTATGGCTTTTCGTGCATCTGAGCGCCGAAAGTGTGGATCATCGATGAGATAAATGCCGCGCCTTCGTTGTCTGAAAGATTGTCAGCCTGATCCTCGAGGTACTCAAAGGTGTCAGCAGCCATAGCCAAGTACTGAGCCAAGGGATCCCACCCCGTGTAGGACAGGTACTTGTAGACCGGCTCGCCCTTCTCATCATCGCCAGTCTTGATACGGAATGAGTATGGTTGCCAACCAGTTTCTCGAAGCTGTGCGCGTTCGTTGAAGTCCATTGGACCACCGCCAGTCAAACCAACCTCTTCGTCTTGGGCAATGTCGTATGCGAACAACGCAAAGCCAGTGCCAAAGATCTGTCGACCGCGTGCTTCGGCAATACGTCTTGGGTCACCAGAAGCCAAGTCAGCCATGGTGTCTCTGTGAACGTTGAAAAGAGCATTGTCTCTTGAAAGAGTAAATCCTTCGCCGCCTACCAGTCTTCTGGTTCTGTTGACAACTTCAGCCAGCACGTTGGTCGGAGCCAACGAGAAGAACTTTTCTTGAATCTTCCAAGGTGTTCTGAAGAATGGCACAACGAATCGCAGCGCGCCGCCCATGGAGTTGTCGAGGAAAGACTGAATCTGCTTGCCAAGAGGACCAAGTTCCCCCTGGAACACCGCACGGGTCGCATAGTCCTTGCCGTATCCCACGTTCCTGCTGTGAGTGTCGGTGTGTTCCGTGTTGTAATAGTCTTGGATCGCCTTGATCCTGTCGACTTCATTGTCAATCGCAGCGATCTCCGGTCTGTTGACAGCTTCATCAATGATGGTGTAACCGTCACGAAGTCGACCGTCACGAATGACATTGTCCACTTCATTCTCGACCAGTCGAGAAATGTCTGATCGGTTCTGTGCGATGTAAGACTGCCGTTGCAGGCTGGTCGGTTCTGGCGGCAAGTCCCCTCGATCGATTGCAGCCTTGATAACTCGCTCTTGAACTTCCGGCATGAACTTCTGAGACAGAGCAACCCTGGCGTTCATCTGACGGAAGAACTCGTCAAACGTCATGATCGCGCGGGATGGAGTGCGAACAATTGCACCAACTCCGTTGACAGCACCACGAATCAGTGGGTTGCTTGAGTCTGATCGGATGGCTGGGCCTCTGGTCGCGTCATCCAAGTGGACGCCTGGCATAAGAGTGGCCTCGCCAGTCTTGAGTGTTCGGACCATGTATTCAAACGAAGCAGCAAGTGACTGGCGAGCGTAGCCAATAGCGTTGAGTTGCTCACGAATGACTTGCGTGCCTCCAGTGATGTTTCCAGTGGCCATCATTCCCATAGCCCCCATCGTCTTGCTCAAAGAGTCAACGGTTTGATTCAGCATTGGTGAGAACACACTAAGAGTGAAGAACGTCTTTGGTCCTGAAAGCAAGTTGTTGACGTAGTACTCTCGGATCATGCTCATTGCACGATTGTTGACTTTGCCTCCGTTCTTGCCCATCTCACGAACAACCTTGCCAACGAAGCCCAAGTCATCAGGCAATTCGACTTGAGTCAACGCTTCAGCAAGAGCGTTGCTGTCGCCAACCAAAGCACCTTCGTCCATGCCAAGTGAGACCAAGAATGCGTCAGCAGTTTGGACTGATTGCAACTCGTCAGGAGATGGCAGCTTCACATTCTGCATTGCCACACCAGCACGTCCCCAGTTCGTGCCAGCAGCAGCGACGGACGATTGAACAACCTGGTACTCCAGCGCCGCCCTGTGCATTTCTGCGATCGCCACCTTGTCGCCAGCCTTGGCTCGCTTGGCAGCGGACACAAGTGCCTGTGCCTTCATGGCCAGCAGCATGTTTGAAGCCATGACTCTGGAGTCCAAAGCCCCTTGCCCAGTTGTGACTCGCATGTCAACGCCACTGAGCAGTTCGCTCATGGTCTGCTCGATGTCGACATTGTCTCGACCAAGCGCCATGTTCAACCGCTCGATAGCCATCTGACGCATTGCGTCGACGTTGCGTGGTCGGACCAGAACGTCCCGTTCCATCAGCTCACGGGTGAATGCGTTCATGTACGCGATCATTCTGAGAGCATCTTCTGGAGTCTCCGCACTAAACCTTTCAGCCAGTTGTTTGTCACGGGTCGTGCCGAGGATGTCCTCTGGCTTGACAATCTGAGTCCAGTCCTCGCCTGCGGCCTCTGCCTCTTCGATCTGCTTGATCAATTTGTCAAAGTTGCCCATGCGAACGTACCGACCTGGTGCGTACTTCTGGGGCAAGACATTGTTTGCAAGCAAGTCGTCGAGCATCTTGCCGGCAGTTGCATTCATTTTGACGCCAGCATCCCGAGAGTCTTTCAGAACTTCTCGAGTATGTGCGCCAGCGAATTCAAATGCATCTTGGACACCTTCCGGCAAGTCACGGTGGAGCTGGCCTCGTGGTCCGCCGTCCGCAATCCAAGCCACAAAGTCTTCAGCGAACTTCTCTTCTTGCGCCCGAGTCCAGTTGCCGCCTTTGACGCCGTACTGCTCTTCGACACGGAGGACAGATTCCTCCTGTACTGGCCCTATGCCTGCTTTGGAGCGTCGTCCGAAGGCGGTGACTCTGATGGCGTGTCCCGCTTCGTGGATGGCTGTTGTGCCATCGGCTGCTCGGTAGAAGCCGAGGATGGCGACTCCTGCGTCTTGGTCGACAATCGCACGCCCGCCTGGGTTGACGATTTCTCCGCCCGGCTGCGAAGGGTCTGACTGGTAGAGGGTTTGGTCGCCACCGTCTGTAGGAGGATCCGGTTCTTCTCTTGGGCCTCCGGCGTCTGGGCTTTCCGGCGGTTCAGTGCGGCCTGAAGTTCTTTCGTTCCAGGGTCGTCCGTCCCAAACTTCTCTAACGACTTCTTCAGCATCTCGTTCAGCATTTCCTAATACCTCATCAGCTTTCTGTGTGTATTGCAGGCTGTCGCCTATCACGGCAGTGTCAACAGCGATTGGATCGATCCGTGCAACACCGTCAACTAGAGCAACGTCACGGAATATATCAACATAGTACTCTTCAAACTTTTCAGCCATCCGCAGTTTGTATGTGTTTGCGTCTAGCGCTTGCTCTGTTGGACCCCATACATACTCGGGAATGAACTGAGTTCGGATTCCAATAATCCGGTCTGTTGATTCTGCGGCCCTTGTTGCACCAGGCTGCACATCCAGAATCGTTTGGAGACCTTCTACTCGCCCGCCCATGCGGCCAATTAGTGCAGAAAGTTCTTCTCTGGTCTTTGGTGAATCAAAGAATATTTCCAGACCAGGTCGTGCGTTGGGGAACTGAGTCAGCAGTTCGTCGACCGTCATGTCTCGCGGTACAGCTCCGTCTCCAGTAGTTGTGTTGTCGAGAATACGAGAGACAATCACGCTGTCTTGCTGGAACCTCTGTTGCAAATCCGCAGCAACAGTAAGAATGCTTTGCAGTGTAGGTTCTTCCTGCAACGGGTAAACAGTGCGGCCTGATGCTCTGTCAAACTGCTGTTGGCCAGCCAGTCCTCGGAATCTGCCATATGTGATTTCGGCAGCAATCGAGTCTTCGCCTTCCTTGAGGAACAATCCAGTGTTCTTGCCAACATTGAATCCAAGCACTGTGTCGTCAGCACTCAGAGCAGCTTCGATCATTGTGGTTGCTTCTGCATCGTCCACTGGCAATGCTGCTCGAACTTCTAAGTCTCCAATTTGTCGAGGTGGATTATCAGTGACTGTTGATGCACCCAGGGTCACACGTCCAGTCAAATCCGATTGAGCATTCGCCAGCGTTTGGTCTCCCAATCCTCTCGCGGTTTCTGCATTGCTGAAGAACTTATCAGCCTCAAGGTCAAACGATCCATCAGCGCCAGCGGAGTTGGTCCAGCCTCGCTTGCTCCATCGCTCTTTCTCGAGGAACCAGACCATGGCCTGAAGGTCGTCTGGTCTCATGTCTCCAAACTCTTCTGGGTACTTCTCACGAAGACGTGTGGCAATCTCGTCCATGGCTCGTTGGCCAATACCAAACTGGCTGGTGGCAGCGCCTGCATCCGATGTAGCATCCAGCCTGAAGTCAGCAGCCTGGTTGGCTGTAGCAAAGTTGCCGGCCACGCCTTGCTCTGCTGCTGGCGGCACAGGCTTTGAGCCTGACATGCGGTTGAGGAACCGCGCAGCCCACACGTCAATTGTTGCAGCACGAGTTACAGCGGCTACGCCAGCTCGGCTTCCTTTTCTTGATGCACCCAAGTTCAAAGCAAAGTTGATTGCTTTGGGAGCAGCACCTTCGATAGGGTTTTGAGCGCCACGATACGAGGCTGACTCGAGGATCTGGAGCAACGCATCTTGAGTCTCAGTAAGTGAGTCCCCTGCTTTTGCTTTCGTCAGAGCAGACTTCAGATCATCAACGATGGCTCTGAAGCCCATCCGCTCAAACTCAGGAGGCAAATCTTCAAACGCTTCAAGTCCAATTTCTCTCAACGTCTCTGCTTCAATACGACCATTTTCGTCGAACGGTAGTTTCAGGATTCCGCGTCGAACGTAGTCGTCGACCTGGTCAGGGTCAAAGATGAACCTATCGAATCGGTTGGAGATCCAGTGGCCGGCAAGAGTGTCCATCACCTTTTGAGAGTTGATGCCGTAACGACTGAGTCCCGCTTGGGCGCTGAAGTCAGCGTTGGAAGCCATTCGTCCTCGAGTACCAATGATTGGGTTGCCACCTTCGACCCAGTCTTTGAAAGAGCCGCCATTGTCCAAGTGGGTGACATAGTCGTTGAGCAGGTCATCAAACGTACCGCGAGAGTACTGCTGCATCACATCAATAGTTGACGCAAAGTTTTCGGCAACCTTGGTTCTAGGAGACAAAGCCCCAAGGAGTTCAGCAAACAATGGGGCGCTGTTACCCCACTCTCGGCCAAGACGTTTCCGCATGGCCGCATACCAGCCTCGGGCATGGTAAATGTTTTGAGCCTGCATGTCGCCAGCTTGAACACGTTGCATCAAAGCATCAATCTCGGCAACGCCGCGTGTTGCAATCTGATCTACCCGAGCGTCTGCTTCAGGTGATCCAAAGCGTACGTTTTTGCCAGTTCTTTTTTTGGGATTTGTGTCCGCAAACGAGTAGGGTCGAGGCGCGAATGAAATGTCCACCTGCGGGAGATCTCGATTCCTGGGGTCAAACTTTCCGACCCCGCCTTCTTTCCACGCGATGAAAGGTGTGGCTCCAGAGGCTGGCTCCAACTTGTCCCACTCCGACAGCGGAAAGTCTTGCAGGGACTGGCTAACACGCTCACGAAGTGCTTGCACGTTGGCTTTGGACAATCCGTTTTCTTCAGCAAACGCTTTGATCTGTGCCGTCATCTCGGCAGACAGTCTGCCTGGCCCTTGGCTTCGCTCGCTTCGTGCAACCGTCTCAGCCATGGTGCGTGGGTCTTGAGATTGGTACAGCACCTGATTTGCTTCGCGACCAAGTTCCTCAGTCACAGTGCCTTGAATGTAGGTTCGGTTTGGGTCAAGCATCTGTGATGCTGCACGGAGGGTTTCAAGAGGCGCTTCCGCTGGGCTACCCAAAACCGTCGTGTAAGCCGCTTGGGCGAATGCATCTCTTGCCAAATCATCTATCTCAGGAGATGGGAACTCCCCTTCTATTATGGATTGGACTTTGGCGACAGAGATTTCTGGATTTCTACGAAGAAGTTCTGCTGCCCTCGCATTTCTTGCGAGGTAGTTTGCGATCAAACTGTTGAAAGCCTTTGCGCCTTCTTGGCTCAACGGCGTGTCTAAGATCGATGCCGGCAAACCTGTAGGCCCACCTGCTCCAATTTTGTCTCCGCTCACATCCAGAAGTTTTCTGAGCCTAGAGAAGTTTCTAGCATCTTCAACGGCTTCGCTTCCGATTCTTCTCAACGCTTTCAAGCTACGGAGGACACTTCTCAAAGTGACATCAGCACCAAGACCCAACGCGCCACCTTCAGCCAAACTGCGAAGTCGCGCAGAGTATTCGCCATCCTTTTCGTAAACTTCTTTTGCATCTAAGTTCGCAAGGGTTTCTTTGCCAACACCTAGTTCGCGAAGGAACGTGGTGGCGTTGCCATTCCTTGGGTCAAACGCGCTGTAATCAATAACTGCCCCAACCCCGTATGCCCGAGTAAATCCACCACTGCTGCCCCCAGACATGACAAACGGAACCATGAACTGAGAGAAGCCCTCAGAAAGTGCGAACACCGTGTCGGCGGCTCCCTCTCCTTCAGCGCCATAATCAACAGGAGTCAAGGCGGTTTGGGGGTTTGGCAGGTAGTCCAAGTCAGCGCCCATAAAGCTGTACAGGCTGTTGGCAATTGAGATACCGCCCTTTGTAGCACCACGACGCACCGAATGAACAGCGCCCATGAAAGGGTTGTTGTAATCCTCAATCATCCCATCACCGTTGAATGCCTGGACGGCCCAGAACGGTTCGTCGGCACGGTTGCCCCAGTAGTAGGCGTACTTGAAAGCACGATCGGCTACAAACCGACCACCTGGTGTGTCTTGAATCAACCCCAAAGTAGACCCAGGAGCATCGACGAATTCTTGTTTGGCTTCTTCTAGTTTGGTTTCTTCTTCAAACCTTCTGGCTTCATCTGCTGGCATTGCCTCAAGAGTTGGTCCAGTTGGAATGTCTTCGGGGTCAAAGATTCGACCATCGGTTTTGACGTCCGGGTTGTTGCGTTGAAACTCAGCGAGCGACTGAGCAAGACGAATCTTGTCGTCCTCTTCTTGTTGCGCACTGGCTTCAAGCGCCTTCGCTTTGGCAACCTCCTCTTGAAGTCGGAGTTCGTCTTCGTTTGGTCCGATGTCAACCAATTCGTCGCTCATGGATTATTCCTATTTTCTTGTGCTTCGCTAGAGAAGTAGTAGCCAGCATCTCCGGCCTGTGGAATGTACAGCTCTCCAAGCCTTTTCAACTCTTCTCGCAATTGTTTATTGAATTCAACAGGATCAGAATCCAGCAAACTGCCGTTCTCTCTGAGCCAAGTTGCGTAGTCATTTCTGAAATCGAACAGCAAACTTCTAAGTTTGAGACGCGCTGCTGCTTCGTCAATATCCCCCCCTAATAACACAGACAGTACACCATCCAGATTTTCAACGACGGATTCAGTCCCAGTCCTTGCAACGAAAGTTTGCGCGATGTCTTTCTCTAATTCTTTAAGGTATCTTGTTTCTTTGAAGGCGTCTAATTTCTTTTCCGCCTCTGCTGCGGCCATAATGCTCTTAAAGTCTGCGAACGTAATCTTGCCTTGTTCGACAGCGGTAAACACTTCACCTCTCATAAATTCTCTTTGCTGCGTAGGGTCAAACAATTCCTGCATCTTAAGCAGTAGGCCAGCAGCCGTTGCGTCGGTGTCCGCGTTTGAGTCGCCGGCATACTGCTCTTTGAGTTTGAGTTCTTGGTAGTCGTTGAAGAAGTCTCTTCCGTCACCTCCAAACTTGTCGATTAGCACCTGGCGGTACTGGGCTTCGTAGCCATCATTTTCGCTGTCAATGTTTCCAACTTTGCCCATCTGAAGCAGCTCAAGTGACATTAGTTTGGCTTGATACTTGTTTTCTTTTCGTGCGTCAGCCAACTGCTGTGATTCGGAATCTTCGTTAGGAACCCGTGCGATGGCGTTGCTAACTTCGTTCCATGCTGAACTGAACGGCGACACGGTGACCAGCATCTGACCAAGTGCAGACAGTTTGTCCTCACGCATGACTCCAGGGTTGACGGCGTATGTGTTAACCGAAACTTTCAAAGCAGAGACCAGCTCAGGATCTTGCTCGGCTTCACCAAAGAACCTGGCGGTCTGACTCAGGTTTGGGGGGCCAGCCTCCATGTCGAAGTTCATCAGCTCGCTGGTGACTGATGCCCCCACGCTTTGGGACAATGCTTCTTTTGCCTGGCCGAACGCCCTGTACCAGTTGGCATCTCTGTTTGACTCTGGAACCTGGTCGAGCAGATCGTTTGCTCTGCTGAACCGACTCATGCCAACCGCAACAGATGCAGCGTCCACCAGCACCGCAGAAGTTTCAAGATCTGAAAGCGTTCCAACAAACTCAGACTTCTCAGTCTCCGACCTCAAGTCACCAAAATTGACTGGATCGTTGTTCGCGGCCAAACCTTCCGAGACACCCCGCAGGATGATCCCCTGCTTTTCTTGGAGTTTGCCTTGATACCAGTCGTTTGCAGCCTGCAACACTGGGTTGTAGAAGCCTGACTCGTAGGTGTCTCTGGCATCGTCAGACCGGAACGAACTCATGGTTGGCTCTGACAGCCCAGTCAGCCAGTTCTGAATCCCGACCTCTGGGGTGTCAGCATCTCCGATGGCATTGAACAGAAGATCCTCCATCGTGACAGCAGCCACACCGGCTTGGTCGTTTGCCGGCGAGATCTCAAGTTGGTCTAGCGTGTCGTTGCGAAGGGCCGCGACCAGAGGCACACGGTCCTCCACGGACGATCGAGCAGCGAACCCAGACTCCTCAAGAGCCTCGGCTTTGTTGTATCTCTGGATTGTCGACCCAAACTGGCCAAGCGACTCTACGACCCCCATGATCTGTCGCAGCTCCTGGCTTGGACGTTCAGGTCGGATCTGGGTTGCAAGCGACAGCGAAGGAACCTGAGGCGCTGACATGCTCGGGGCGATAGACCCCGGCAAGACCTGTTCTTGAATCTGCTGTCGTACGTTGCGCTTTGCCATGTTTATGGATTCCTAGGGATGAATTGGAAACCCTGACCAATGCCTGCCGTCTCAAGGCCAGAACCCAAGTTGTATCCGGCAGAAGCACCACTGAGCGCCCCTGAAAGACCAGAAAGGAATGGGGATGAAAGCATCGACTCCGCCTGAGCCATGGTGTTCTGCATGGCGGCTTCAGTGTCAAAGATTTGGTTCTGAGATTGGGAGGCAATCGTCTTCAGGTCAGACATGGTGTTGGACCCGATGGTTGCCATGAGTTCGTCCCGGCGGTCAAACACATTCATGACTTGTGTCGCAGTCGTACCGGAGAACCCAACGCCAGCACCAGCCGCAGCAGCCAGTCTTGCACCGCGTTCTCGGGCAGACCTCTTGACGGTCTCTAGGCGTTGCTGGTCAGATCGCTTGGACACCTGTTCACGCAGAATCAACTCTCGTTCTCGGATCGCCCCATACCGTTTTTCGGCTTGCTGGGCTGCTCGCCTTGCTGCATTCTGAGCAGCCCGGTTCATTTGGGATGCCTGAGACGCAGAAGCCGCACCGCCCACGATGGCGCTTGCGATTGCGAGTTCAATACCCATGGCTACTCCGTAATTGTGTTGTGCCATCCGTGAGCTTCATACCCACTGATGATCATCTCGTATGAGTTGTTAGAACGAATTTCGATCTTGGTGTCTTCGGCTTTGGCGTTGACACGAACCGTGATATCCCCTTCATCAACACTTGTTGACGTTCGTTGAGTCACGCGGTTGGGAACTTGCGTTGTTGCAAGAGTTCGGTGGCTCAAGGTGATGTCGAACGGACCCGAGTTGTTGTGTCGAACCACAACTTTGTCCAAAGTCAATCTTCCATTGACTATTGGTTTGTTCTGAGGGGTTCTGGCAACTTGCTCAGAAATCACAATATTAGCGTTGACAGACCTTCCGACGATGTACGAACCCGGTGCAAGTCCCGCTGGCACGTTGTAAGTAATACCGTTGGAAGCTGCATCATGCGTGATGTTATATTCTGTGCCATCTTGACCCACCATTTTGTCATAGGTTTCACTAGCACTCACATCAGGAATAGTGATCGTGGAACCACTGGTGTAGTCAATGACAAACATGTGATCCAACGTGATATTTCTAGCGGCTTCAAATCCAGCCGGCAAAGTTGAAGTTACTTCTTCACTATCCAAGTTGATCTGATCGATCTTCAATCGAGTAACACCCGATGCTGGGCTGGTGTGCTTCCAAAGAACAAGTAACTTGTCTTCCAAACAGAAGATGTCTTGAATAGCGTCACCCTGGAAGTTGAACTTTGACCACGCGCTTTGAATACGTTCACGTCCTTGGAAGTAGGTGTTGTAAACGTAAATATCAGAAACAATGCTGTCATTTTGCTCTTTGTAAATCTGAGTGAAACTAGGGGGGTCGTAGTTGCCGTCGAAAGTAACAACGTGACCTGGAGTAATCACCGCGTTTCTGTCTGGACCTGGGGCAATACCTCCTTGCCAAGTATTAGATTCATACCAAAAGTCGGTTCCGTCCGTATCGTTGGCTCCGTCAAGCACCGATTGGGTAGTGTTACCAACGGGCGGTAGAGTGGTGTCTCCACTATCTCCCGCAGTGCGAGGCAGAAGGAAAACCATCGATGGCGAAGTGCATGTAGCAATCCGAATCACGTCTTTTGGCAGAAGGTTTGTAACTTGCAATGACACGTCTTCTGCAACATTTGATACGGCGTTGTCGCTAAAGAAGTATTCAAGAAGTGAGCTACTTTGATCTTTAGCCCCTGCCATGTAAATCCTGTCACCAAGAAGCTGTGGTCGAGCTGGCCTGATGTCATACTTTGTTGCAGGAGTCACCGTAGCCGTATCTGGAGTAAACACGCCGTTCGATCCAATTTCAAACTGCCGGCCAGACTTTGTGAAGACCAGAATGCTCCCACGGTATGGGACGCAATAGTCCACGATGTTTACGTCATTGGCGGCAAGCTGTAGATCAATCGGGTCCGCAGCATTAGGTGCAATCGGTGTTTCCTGAAAGTATGCAAACACATTGTCAGTTCTTGAAAACGAAACAAACTCATCAGATGCAAACGCCAAGCGTCCCTGAAAGAAAGTTACATCTCGAATTGGAAGACCAAGTTTTAGAAACTCTGGAGCAGGGTCGGACTTGTCATCACCCCGTGTAATAGCAACATTTACTTCGGGACTCAACGATGAGTCAGGTTCTAAAAGTCTGTCTATCGCAACATCCGCACTGAAGTTAATCTTCACGGGTTCGCTTAGTAACGGCCCGCCAGTGCATATGACTTTGCCAAGTGTCATGAATTGATTTGAAGGCGATATACCTCCGTCACCATCACGGGTCATTCCAAGTTTGCCACTTGGCTCTACAACGAACTCTTCAGTCGGCTCATTTTGATCGTTGACCTTTGTTCGTCTTTCGTCTATTCCGTTACCCTCAATGGCTTCTTGCACTTCTTTCGCACCCGCAGTGTGGGCCATGCGAGATGCCACTGACGATTTATACTCAGTAGTTTTGTTAGAACCTGCTGCCACTCTTGCTATTCGCAGACCGAAGGTATCCTCGACTTCAGGGATTTCAGAGGTTGAATTCGCCATGGTGGCAGTCATAACTTGTTGCCTAAATGATTTGTTTTCAAAAGTTGCAGGCTGACAGTCAAAGACCAATGGCGTAAGGGTAAGTCTCTTTAACAAGACTGGCATTTTTGAATTGTCAATGACGCTATTGGTGCTAGTCAAAGATGTGTTGACCAGAGTGTTGACGATGAATGTTGTGTCCGCAATCGTTACCAGTCGGTAGTCGTCGTACTGGGGATTGTTCTGTGCCAAGTACGCTGCCGCCTGGCCATTAAGGTTTGTTGTTGCGAATTCATCATTCACCAAATCAAACACTTCCAAGAAGACACTATCGGCTTGCCGACCAATAATCACCGCATACTCTTCATCATCGTCACGTTCAATCTTGTGCATCTTGAACTTGAAATCGTTTGATATTGGGCTGCTAGCGCCCTTGGTAAATGATCCGTGACGTTTTCGAGCGCCCAAGGCAGTGTCAAAGATTATGTTCGTGGCGTCTTCCACCTGAGCTGGAAACCGTAACGCGGCATCCTGTTGGCTGATGCCTTGGTTCAGGTTCTGGACTACGTTGGTGAACTTGTTAGTGGTCATCGTTCACGTTGCTGCTGCGGCTGACCCATGCCAGGAACCATGGGCCGCTGGTTGAATGGTTGCGAAGAGATGTCTGCGATGTTGCGTTCGATCTGTGCCTCGGCTTGAGCATACTCCTGCATCAGTGCGGTGTCCATGTTCAGGTTGCCCTGCATGCGGCGCTGGAAGGCCACCTTGGCCATCCCGATAATTACGTCCTGCAAGTGAGGCGTCAGATCCTCGAACGCCAACAGATCCACCTGGTCCACGAACACAGTGCTGGTGCTTCCAAGGTCGAAGGAGTTGAGTCGTGCGTCGAAGATCTTAGGGGTGCTGCTATCGCTGGTGTCCACCCGAAGTACCAAGGTTCGGTGTTCACTTGGACCGCTGGACTGGATTCTTAGAACAGTCGTGGCAAGATCCACATTGTTGTTGTCAGATCCATTCGGGGTGTACGCCTTGCCAAACACTGTGTTCTCTGGGAACCCCTGAGATTGAACCCGCTTGTTGTAGCGGTCAATGAACTCTTCGGCTCTTGCATAAATCGAAGTTGTGTCTGGTGGGGTCAGACCCGATGGCTTAGTGGCTCCGCTCATGGGGAACTCGCCAATGGTCTCCACCACCTCGTTGATTGCCTCGACGAATGTGAATCCTGGGCCTGCCATTAGAAGATACTCCTGTTCATTGTGCGGCGACGACCGCGAATCTGAGCCATGTCTTCCGTGTCAAGAACGCGAACGTCAGCGTTCCGCATTTCTTCGCGGAAGAAGTTGGATTGTGCAAGTTGCTCCTCGGCCACCAAGACCTGAGTCATGCGGTCCTCTTTGTTGTACGACCGATCAAACCTACGAGCAGTCTTACTGACGACCCAGTTCCTAAATGACTCTGGTACGACTGGATCACTGCCTGAATTAGTGACTAGATCGACCTTGAAGGTGTACTGAACCTTGATGCTGCTGATCTGATCTGTGTTGTCATTAAGGTTGTACAAGATCGAGTCTCGACGAACCACGTCAATGTGAGCGTCTTCTGCATCAGAATCGATTTGGAAGATTTCACGGGAGCCTTCGATTGTGTCAATGATGATTCTGCCATCGCTGTTGGCAGTGAGCTGCACGTTGCGTTTGCTGTTGAAGTGCCAACCCCTGGCTTGCAGCTCTCGGTCGGATGCGTCGATCATTCGCTCGACCAAGCCGGCCAAACTGTTGGTGTTTGTGGCTAAGTTAGATACCGGGAGTTTCCCGATTCGCTCAAGTACATCGTTGACCAGGTCAAGTTTTGTTGAAGCCATTATTTCATCACCGAGAATGCAACCACGATCGTGCCGGTGGCATTTGCGTGGTTTGATATTTGGAAGGTAAATCCAGTTGTGGATTTGACGATTGATTCAACAGTTGCTCGAGGCAGGCCACTGGCAACAATCGAGTCCCGAGGAGAAATGAGAAGGGAGTAGTTTGTGTTTGCGGTAGCGGTAGCAAAGGTGACCGTGTATGTGCCGGCGTTGTGTGACACGTTGCTGATGCCGCCGGAGCCGTTGGCCAAGGTGGGAGTGCCGGCCAAAGTGCCACTGCTCACCGACTCCTCTACTTCTCCAAACGCATGGAATCCAAACCCAGGCGACAAGCCTTGTTGCTGGCTAATTGTTCCAGTAACTGTCAGGTCGCCATTAATGGTATGACTGTCTGAGTTTGAATTGCCGAAAGTGCAATTTCCATCTACAGCAAAATTTCCACCAACCGCAGCGGATCCGAAAGTGATGTTAGTGTTGCTTCCAAAAACAATACTGGTAACACTTGAATCAACTGTAATTCCAGTTGGGCTGAGTGATATGGCATTAAGACCATTTGCCTTTTGAATTTCAAAGCCAGTGCTGGTGGGGTAGGTTGATCCATCTAGTGGACCAAGAGTTAACTTAGACCCAGTCAGAGTGAGTTTCCTGCCCAGCGCAGCACCACTGTTTCTTGTTTCAATAGTAAAGGCTTCATCTACACCTGGCTTGATATCGACGCTGCCAGCAAACTCAACCGCTTGGCTAAAGGTAACTTTGCCGGCAGTGTTTGATCTAATAGTGTTGACTCTTAATTCTGACATTATGCGAATACCATTCCGAAGAAATAGACGTTTGAGTTGCTGTTAAGATTTGGCCTTTCAATCGTAAATCTGCCTCTTTGCTTTAGCCCGCCCTCAAAGTCCGATCCAAACAATCGATCACTGTTATGCATGCAGCAATACTCAAGCGGCCCAACTACTGTGCCTCTCAGTTTTCTGCTTCTGATAAGCACGGTGTAGTTAGTGTTTGGAAGCGGTTCGTCAAAAACCATTTGGAAATACTTGGGTGCAAAGGTGAATATTCCGTTTTGAGCTTGCGCTCCGAACGGGAAATAAGTCAGCCTGCCGTTGTCTTTCACACTTTCAGGGTCGTCACTTGCCTGAAAGCCATATCGGGGGTTGAGAGAGTCTGATACGCCACCGCCAAATTTAACTCCAACCAAGCCTTGTTGAATGACTTCATTACCATTCCATGCATAGCAAAAGTAAGCGTACGGTTGTTTGGCTATATCGCTGCTTCCCGAGATCAGAATGTTGTCGGTAGCGAAGTTGAAGCATTGCGCATTAGACATGTTCAAAGATGGTGCAGTCAACGTGTCGTCTGGACCATCACACACAAAACCCGCATCAGAATCCACATCGCCAGCACTTGCAGACATTGTGTTTGTCTCAAGATTAATGCAAGAAAGATTTGTGGTACTAAGGCTTGTCGTCGTGATCGGAGATCCAACGGTGCTTGCACCTGTGCCGTTTGCTGCCTTTATCGCGTTAACGCTAATTTGTGTCATTAGGAAGCCTCAAAGACCACACAGTCAAATTCATCTTGGTTACCCAAACCCTTTGCTTCGAGAATGAAGCCACTGTTGATTTTAGTTATGAGCAACACATAGTCAGTTGTCCCGGTTCCGCTGACGCTTGTAAACACCAGGTAGTTGTCATCGCCAGTAGGTCGAGGGGTTTCAAACAAGAAGGTGTATCGAAAAATTCCCGAGGACTGTTGAACTGGCGCGGGCGGTGTAGAGTTGATGTTGTACCGAGCAAGAAAGGTCAGCGTATCATTCGATGCAACGTCCACTGAAAAGAAGGCATACGCCCCGGAACTGGAAAACGTCGTTCCGCCAACAGTTAGGTTAGTGACATCAAGGTTTGTGCAATTCACATTGGTGATGTTTGCAGTCGTCAAAGACGTAGTGCCACTGCTTTGCAGCGTGCTTGCCGTGACTCCCCCAGTTACTGTTACGTTGCCAGAAGCAGTCACGTTGCCGCTAACAGCAGCGTTGCCGTTGACCGTTGCGTTGCCTGTGACAAACATGCCAGTCGGGAAATTGACTGATGCTGTTGTCAGCGAGGTAATCGTGTCAGCCCTCAGCTCCGACATCGTCGCCCTCTTCTTCGACGTTTAGAAACGCCTGGCCTTCACCGAAGCCCTGCTCCCAAGCAGCTTCGATTTGCTTCTTGGTTCCTGGCTTGCGAACGAAGATACCGGCGAGCATTGATACACCGCCGACAATCACCGCACCACCAGGTACGGTTTGCATTGGCCCGTTCAGGGCGCTGAGTCCCATGTCGGTCAGGCTGTTGATCAAGATCAACGTGGACCGACCCTCTTCGATCTCAGCCGCAAACCGCTCGGAGTTGAGCTTGATGTGGCTGGACCACTCGTTCCATGCGTAGCCGGCATCGGCCAGAGAGATCTGGCTTTCCACACCAATGGCCTTTTGCACTGCCGGCGGAGTCTTGATCTGGATCAGGTCATCTGCCTTGCATCCGCTCAGGGTGGCCAGCAGCATCACGACCGCCAGCACAATCACGATGGTGATGGTAGCGGTCTTGTTGTCCTTCACGAACTCTTTGATGTATTCCTTAATCACAGGAGGCCCACCGTTGCGAATCGTGCCGAGCCGCCAAAGGTCAGCCCAGCGTCACTCATCGTTAGCACCAGGTACTCAGCACCTTGGAGGTCGATAGTCAGCGTGGCGATTTCGTTGGTTCCGTTGCTGATTCGAGTACTGGAGTCTCCCTCTTCTTTGGCAAAGGTGTCTACAAAGTCTTCATTCTCAGTCAGCACGCCACTGGACACGCCAGTCTTTGTGCCGAAGGTGCAGAGGAACTTACCAATGAAGTGAGGAACGTATGTGGTGGTTGAACCAGAAGTAAGTGTGTTGACCCCAAAGGCGTACAAACGGATCTGGTCGTTGTCTGCTGTACCAGTCGCAGCCACGCTTACCTTGGCCAGATTTGCGTAAGAGCATGAAAGGCCAGACTGGCTGTTGCTCACGCCGACAGTTGTGGCATTAGTAAAGGTGCTGGGGTAAAGCACCGCTTTGGCTTTTTCAGTTAGAAGAAGTTGTGAAGTTGGCATTTTGAATTTGGTCCTGCTTGTCTTCGATTCGGTTGATTCGTTCGATGACCATCTCCTGACGTGTCATGATGACACTCAGTTGTCGGTCATGATGTATGTACACCGCGAACAACGATCCAAGAATGGTCATGATTGATGCGAGGATGCCGCACCAATCTTTTGCGCTCAGTGAAACTGTACGGTCTGAATTGACGGTCATGACGATACCCAAAGCCCCCACCATCCTCTCGGCCCCGAAGGACCGAGAGGTGGCTGGAGGAGAAGAGAAAGGAGAAGGATTACGATCGGGCCATGTTGATGACGCCGGAACAGAACGGAGCCAACACATCGAAGCCAACGTGCATTTGAGCCTTCATGAACTTCACGTTACGACGCTCGTCATCTTCAATGACAGTCCGCATACCGGAGGCTTGCACCATGCCGATAGCGGGCTGACCCATGCCTGCACCGCAAAGTGCAATAGCAGCAGGTCGCTTTTGGCCGGCCGCAGTAAGACCACACTCGAAGTCGTACTTGCTGAATTCAGTGTCAATGAATTCGTAACGTCTGTTGGTCGTTCCAGTCCAATCACCAGGAAGGTTATTGGTCAAGATCAACTGGAAGCCTTCAAGCACGCCGATGGTTCGGGTGTTGAGGGTTCCTGCAACAGATCCGTCGTTGAAGTCACGATTGAAGATGTCTTGTTCGTGACGCAAGATTGAACGGATGTAAGGAGGAATGAACAAGAATCGACCTTCTTGCGGAACGTTGTCTTCGTCAAACTGACGAGCCAAAGTGGCAACGTCGTTTCTGAACGCAGTCGAACCACCAGAACTGTCGGCAAAGAACGAGGCAATACCACTACCGCCGGAAACCGTATTTTCAACAACTTGACCGCCCGGCATCACACCAGCAATAGCAGCGGTGGTAGCAGCCTTGAGGGCAATCGCCGCAATCTTGCGGTCGAGGTCAGTTGCAAGTGAACGACCCAGCTTCTGGCTGAACGGGGTCAGCACGTCAAAGTGGGTGAGGTCCAGGTCGGCAAATGGCACGTCAATCGCAGCCACAAGAACGTCGTCCACGCGGACAGTCTTCTCGGACATCTTGATTTTCTTACCAGTGATGAAGTCGCCTGGGTTGTGGTAGCCAGCCTTGAGGCCACCTTCAGAGGCAACGTCGTCTGCGTCAGTGAAGGGGCCGTCAGTGGTGTCTGCATTGTCTTCAAGCGCGTTGAAGAGATCAATGTCATCACCGATGACTGGGAACTGAGCGACGTGTCCGCCGTCAAGTTGACGCTGTGCGATGAACTCGCCCATGCGATCGTAGAAGACGGAGTTGGTGTAGAACTGCTCAAGCGTTGTGCCTGAGAAAATCTTCAGTGCAAGCGCACGGCTGTCAGCACCGAATTTATCGGAGAGGGTGCGAGTAGCGCCGAATGGGACTGCGGTTGGTCCTGCGCCTGCACCTGAAGGGAGATCGAGAGTCATAATGACTTTCCTTTTTGTAAGAGGTGTAAGAGTAGAGGTAACAGTCCAAGGTATCCGTACGCTTCGGGGCGCTTACGCGGTATCCCTAGCCTTACGGGCTTGAGTTGATTTGTTAGAGAGTGCCTTCGTTCACATCCCAGTCGGCATCGTCATCTTCAGTAGCCGGCGAATCAGGTTGATCCGTTTCCGTTGCTTCATCAGATTGTTGAGCCGCCAGTTTGGACTCCAGATCCTTGATCTTCTCAGTGAGATCTGCATTGTCCTTGGTGAGGGTCTCTTCTTTGGTTCCCTGCGGCACGAAGGATTCAAGTGCAAGTCGGAATGAATCTTCTTCTGTTGTACCTTTTGCACTGTGTACCGCCTTTTCAGTTTTGACATCAACCAGCTCGCATACAACGCCACCGGCGTTGGATAGGTGTGCGAACCTAGGTCTCAAGTTGTGCTTCATTTCAAGAACGGCAGCACGCTTTATAAGTCTTGGGTCTCGTCTCATCGATCAACTCCTCTGATGATGTGTTCGGGTGTGTTTGAAAGCCTCTTCAGATATGCGGCATTGAAGCCATTCTGTCTTGCCTCTGCCGCTGCTTTGACGTACTCATCGACTGTTTCAAATCCAGACATGGTGTTGGGCATTGGCGTGCCTTGCACCAGTTCCTGGGTCATGCCACTGCCGCTGGCCTGCTTCCAATCAAACATCAACTCTTTGACCGCCGACTCGTACTGACGTGGGTCGGCAAGCCTTTGGTTCAGCGAATCAACTTTGTCGGCAGGCAGATTCTGGCCAGCCCAGTTGAATAGGTTCTCCAACTGCTCTTCGCCGCCGGCAATGGTTGACGCACGGCTCTTTGCTTGCTGGACTTCGTAGCCAGTGTTCTGCGAGATGGCTGCTTGGCCACGCAGGAACTGGTCGACAATCTCTCTGTTGAATCCAACGCCAGACAACTTCTGGTACTGCTCGTCGGTGAGCTTTCCGTCGTTGACCCAGTTGGTTCCAATCTCCTCTCCGCTGACTCCTGCCTGCTGCATCAAAGCATCCAGCCCAAGTTGGCTGTTGTCTGGGCGTTCGCCCATCTTCTTCTGCAACTCCAGGTATGACTTCTCGAGATCCTCTGGCGAGTTGAACTTGCCAGCGTATTGCTTTTGATGCTCGACCTCGACGGACCCAGTGGCTGGCATAGCAGCCTCTTCGACCTGGGCCTCTGCTTTCGGCGCACCGCCTGGCGACTGGATCGAAAGATCCGTGCCTTGAACTT
Organism: Methanobacteriota archaeon; assembly: GCA_002722695.1. GTDB lineage: Archaea > Thermoplasmatota > Poseidoniia > Poseidoniales > Poseidoniaceae > Poseidonia. The sequence goes on along the minus strand of PBMS01000049.1, from coordinate 4,873 downwards.
CTCCTTCAGACATTTGGATTCTCCATTTGGCCCATCGCCGCTTCGACGAGGGCTTGACCTCCAGACTGTGCCACCTGTTGGCCGGCAGTCTGCATGATTTGTTGTTGCTGTTGCTGGGCAGTCTCCTGCTGCATTACCTCTTCGGACTTGACCAGACCAGGTTCGTAGACCCCAGAGTGCCTGACCAAGATGTCGAGCAAGAGGCTGCGGTCGAATCGCTGCATCATGTCCGGCCCCATCTGTGCGATGGTCTGCAACAGTTGCAGCAGCTTCTGCTGGTCGCCCTCTCGAGACAGGGCCGAGATGCCGGTCACAGCCTCGACCTCGACCGAGTCTGCCGGCAGGGCTGGCATGACCCCGTCCCGCTCCAGGAGGTGCATCAGACGCTCGACCAGTGGGATCTGAAGGGCATCTGCTATCGGAGCGTAGACGCCGCCCAGAGCGCCTTCTAGTTCCATTGCGACCCTCTCAACGTGGAGCCGGGAGGCACGTTCATATGTCGGCAGTTGCTCGGCTTCCATCATCATGACCTTGGACAGGTCACGCGACAGAGATTCCCGCACGTTCTGGACCACGCCGAAGTCGCCGGCACGGTCGGTGCGGAGGATGCCCACATCGGTGACCTGCCCTCCCTGAACCCTCGCTTGGAATACGGAGCCGGTTGGCAACGCCAGATCCTGGGGTCGGACCTGACTCGAGTAATCCAAGGCGAAGAGGTGCTTGGAGCTGAGGGCGGCAAAGTCAAGAAGCCGCTCGGTCAACTCGTTGATGGCACGCACGTCGCCCAGATTCTCCTCAATGATTCCTCGACCGTAGTGTCCAGTCGGGGGCAGGGAATACGGGATAGCAAAGTACGGTGAGACCTTCTCCTCGGAGGTCACGATCGTCACATCTTTGACCTGCTGCTCCACCACCCAGCGTTTGGACATCGGGTTCCACTCGCACTTGGTGTAGAGATCTTGCATCCGGTCGTAGGCCGGAGTGTTCATCTCGGTCTCCAGATCCAAGCCAATCATTTCGATCTGCTCGGGAGACAGAGAGAGTGAGTCCACCTGCTCACGGGTGATCATGTACATCACATCACCCGAGGTGCTACGCCGCACGACATAGTTGTCCCGGCGGTGGATTCGGATCTGGTACTCATCCGTCATCTGGATCAGCACGTCCCCGGTCACCAGAAGCTGCGAGATAGCAGACCGCATCCGAGACCTGAAGCCAGCACGGCGGGCGTTGGTCCCACCATCGCTGTCGTCCTTCTCCAACTTGGCAAGCATGATCATTTCATGGATTCTCAACTTGTCTTCAAATGATTGGAGCAGGCTGGGGTCCACCTCTGGATCGAACTTAAACTTGGTCGCTGGCTTCAGCCGGAAGAATGGCTGGCCAGTTGGGAACAAAGCCAAGAGGAGGCGACCCTCCAGGTTGGTGATGCCACGGCTTGCAAGGGCGCTGAAAGCCTGGGGCAAAGTTTCACCATCGTTCCAGCCCTCGGGGGGGAGGATGTGAGGCTTGGTCAGTTCGGCACACAAGCGTGCCTTGTCCAGAGAATCACCGCGTTCGCTGTCATCTCGCTCGAACGCAGCACGGATTGATGGAAGCATATCAGTTCGGGTTCACACCAGAACCAGCCCCGTATGTTGGAATTCTGAGGGCAGTTCGTGAGCCTCGACGACGGGTGTCATCGTCCTCGTCCGTCTCTTTGAACGGGGCAGGCTCGGTGGTTTTCGCTGGCAAAGGTGGGGGGGGAGGTGGCGGTGGAACTTCGATATCAGGTGCGCCCATTGCTTTCCCTTTCTAAGAGTCTTAAGAGTTCGTCGACAACCGACCTCCTGCCGGCGTCAAATATCAGATGATTCGGTTGGTTCAGACAGCCCGGAGTCTGCACAATCGGAGGCTTTACAACCTGGTCCAGCTCCCGTATCAGTTGATCCACCGTCAGTGGTAGCCTTGTCGGCAACGAGGATGTTCCAGACATATCCATTCTCCAAAAGCCAAGTGGCCAGTACTGGGCCAGCCCAAACGTGGGACGGAACTTCGATCCCAGCCCCCTGCTTCATGGCCACATAAATGTTTGTGAGGCAAGTCTTTCCCTGCCAAGCACCCCAAGTAAACAGGGTTCCGTAGTATCGCACGTTGCTCAGAATAAACTCGAGCCACATAGGACGGCGCTTGAGATTCAACTCGTCGAAAGACCAGCAGCGGCGTACCGGGATATCAACCCACCCAATGATGTTGGGGTACGCCTTCGCGAACCGCTGCTCATCCATGACGAGTGTCGTCCTGAACTGGTGGTCGACCACCTGCCCATCGCATGCCATGACGACGTGCCGCATATCACTGTGAAATACCTTGGCAATCACAGAGGATCCAATGCAGCCAAGCAAGACACCTGGTCGTCGCATCGTCCAGCGCCAGCCCATGCGGCGAATGAAGTCTCCTAAACCCCAGCCTTTAACGAAGTAAAGCCTGAGCGGTTTTGTTCCATTATCCGGGGAACACTCAAGAGAAGAAGTAGTCACTGTTCATAATCTCCTGTAAATCGAGTTTGCCTTTCGGCGGTGGGGGTTCAATATCCGCGAGAGGGTAGTTGAATTTCCAGAACTTGTAGATCTCATCAATCTGATCTTGGTCATGCAGCTCGATGAATTGTTCCTTCGTGATTTCAACCACCCGGTCCATGTTCTCAGCGTGGGCAAGGTACGCATCGTGGATGCCGGCAAAGTCAATCTCCTCATCAAAGCAGATGATTGCAACCATCCCTTCGTGAGCGCCATCCCAAGAGTGGACTATGTTTGGCGGGCCACCCTGACGCTGCTTGCCCTTGGACACCGGCAGGTCTTCACGCCTATGCCCCAGGATCACACGCTGCATTACGGTCTTTACCTCGACCCGCTTGGTCTGACGGTATGGCTGGACAGCCACCACACCCATGGGAGTCTTCCACTTGAGACCAACGCTGGGGTACACCTTGCAGATTGACTTGGTCGATTCCTCGATCCAACGCATCAACTTCTGCGGGCCAGTGAACACGTCGCCAAGAGAGTCCAAGGTTACGTTCGCCAAGTACATCGAGCAGGGCTTGAGTCGTTCGTTCGGGAACTCAGCATCCTTCAGCTTCTGCTTCACCTGGTCCTTCGCACCAATGCGAGTGACGTTGTAGTTGGAAGTCATGACCGGCTGCTTGATCACGCTGCGGGTGAGGTACGGCAACACCTCGTCCGACATCGGGTTGGAGTCAGCCTCGATATTCAACTGGGCCACTCGCCTCACTTCCTCGTATGCATCTTGAGGTGAGTCGCTTGGGATCAGGTTCACCCACTTGCCACCTTCGGCATCCCGAGCTGCGGCACAGTAGTGCTGAGTCCCGTTGCAACTTCCGTCAATGTGGACCGCAAGACGTGAGCCATACCTGTCATCGCAAAGCGCCTTGCATGCGGCAAGAAACTGGAACGGCTTGTCTGCCTGGCTCCACCACTCCACCATCGACATGGGATCTTTGGCCGTCATCTTGATTTGAGATGCCATGTCTTTCACATACTGGATGCGACCATCGAAGTCTGCCTTGTCGTAGCCCCACATGTTTGCGGCGTGGATCAGTAGCCAACGGCGACCGCTGTCTGTCAGCTCAACTTGCTTTGCAAAGTGAAGCAGCCCACGGGATGAGTCATTGCCGTGGTGATTCAGCCAAACCGGGATAGGGTAGTACCTGAATCGAAAGCACATTTGATGCGGAAAGTAGAACGCATCCTTCTCAAGCATCCGCTGTGCCATCGATATCTTCTGCACGAACTCAATCCGCTGGCCTCTGATGCTGGCGTTTTTGCCATGGATATCGTGAGCCTCCTGCTTCCATCGCTTCAGGCTTTCTTCATTGGTCTCGATATCGATGGGCTTCGGCGGCATCGGAACCAGGTCGGCACGCGGTATGCCAGCAGACCCTCCGCCTTGGTCCCAGAGTTTGCTCATCACATCCAGCACGAAGTCATTAACCTTCCAAGCTGTGGAGTTGATTGCGTTCAGGGACTGGTACAGCACCTCGGTGTTGCTCTCCTCCAATGCAGTCATCTGGTCGGAGGTCGGCTTGGAGATGAGAGGGGTCTTGACATTGACATACCCCCCACGCAACTCATCGCACCACTCGTATGGTGGGACCAGCATGGGCATGAACCTTGGCCGCAAGTGCTGACGGAACATGTGTCCATCCTCGATGGCCCTGAAGGTTGCGTCACTCAAACGGATGCAGCCTTTCTGCTTTTTGTCCCGCCACTGCCGCTCGTGAATGAATGACTTCTGCATGACGACCTCGTCGTCCACCTCTGCCGGCAAGGTGCAGATCTCAACGGCACAGTTGATCAGGATGGAGCCAGTGGTCACGCAGGCTTTGCGATTCCATAGGTGGTCATCCAGAGAGTTCTTCGCCCAGTGGTTCACGCGGGCTGGCGTGATCCGTCTGAACCTGGAGTCGAGCGCCTCCATGTCCCGGCGGTCGTGGTCCCTGATCATGTCGTGATGGATCTCTGCGATGACTGCGTTGCCAACGGCATACGCCATCTTCATGAACAGATCGCCAGCAGGCTCTTGGACACAGCGACCGAGCATGGTGTTCAGTGTGATCACAGCCAAGCGGTCGACATCTAAAGAACAAACGACCGGACCTCCAATGGCCCGGCCGTTGCCTGCGTTCCCTGCAAGTATTTCATCTTGCTCATGCTTGATTCGGTTGACCAGCCATGGGAACCAACTGACTATCAACCGCTCGACTGGCTTCAAGCTGCCAGCTTCTCCTCGAGCCACCGCTTCATCGCACAACTTGCGATACCTCTGGACTCCCATTTGGATAGCGTCAATCTCAAGTGATATCTGCTCTCCAAGT
>PBMS01000048.1 GCA_002722695.1 Methanobacteriota archaeon | reverse complement strand
GCAAGTGTAAACGCACCCATGGCCAGGCGGAGACGTTGTTTTTCGACATCACTGAGATGCCAGATTCGCCCGGTGTGGTGTTTGGGTTGTTCCCAATTTTCACGGCCGAGGAATTGCATCAGCGCTCCGCCCAGTTGAGATGAGGCGTCGATGTGCACCGTCCCTTCCCGGTCAACGCGCTGGTGAACACGATGAATCCGAGGTTTAGAACGTTGATTTCGAAAGGGGTCGTCTTCCAAGACGTCGGCTCGACGGTCTCGTTTCCCCATGGCACGACCAGGCGGGCGTTCACTTTGAATCCTCGTGTCCAAGCATTCATGACCTCAAGCAAGATGCAGGAACGAGTCGCTTATGTCGATGCCACGCAAAGCCATGCAGGAATTGGGGTTCCAAGCCTGTTGTCTGCGATGCGATGCGCCCGACCAGCCGGGCGTTTCACGGTGCACGTCGTGCATACAGCATCACCGTGCCGTTCGGGACACGCTTGCATCGGCTCCACCTGACGACCCGCTCTACCAGCTGGCAAAGGAAATCATGGCCATGGCGGCTGAACCCCACCGCTACGATCACGACGAGGATCACGGTGCCTCACTGATTGAACAACAGCGACTCGCGACAGCGTTGGTGGGTGCCCCAGCGCCGCGCACAACAGAAGACATCGTCACGATCTTCGAGCAGCAACGGACGGTGGAGAAACTCAATGCGATTCGAGACGTGGGGAATCAAAACCCTTGGAAGGACGCTCCAATGCTGGCGGAGGATGCGAAGAAGGTCGGCGAAGAAACGTGGTTGCTCAATCAAGAGATTGACGAGCACTATGGCGCACGAACCATTCCCAGCAAACCCATCGCCAGGGTGGATCGAAGGGAACGAATTGGTGAGGATACGGAATTGACCGATCGGGTGCACGCTGCTGCTTCCCAATCCGGTTTGGACGAGACGTCAGCCAAGATTTTCGAAGATTTGGAATTTAAACAACGGCAAAGCCAACGAAAGGAACTGAAAGAGGCTGTCAAGGACGTCAAAGACCTGATCGACGACGATTTGGAGTTCTAAACCCTTCACGCGTCGGACGTGAGTTTGTCTTTTCTGGCCCCGGTCAAAACCATCAGCGATTCGAGGTAGCTCGTACGATGCATGACCCATCTCTAAATAATACAGGATAGACCTGGCGACCATGACACAAGGTTCTGCGGGTCAAAAATGCGAAGTTTGCAGCGATGACAAGCAGACCTACCTGTACCACGGTGAATACCCAGCGAAGCTGGTTCTTTGCAAGCAATGTTACGATGGATACATGGCGAAAGAAATGACGCAATACTGGAAAGATCATATCCAAGAAGAGAAACGTCGAACCGGTCAATGCTGATCCTGTGAACATCAAAAACCACTTCATGGATTGGTTTTCGAACGGTTGAGCGAGTATGGTTCATTCGCTGACATGTGGTTGTTCAAAGAACGACGTTTGTCGGAGAACGAACGAGTGACGGTGTGTGAAGGCGATACGAGAGACGCTGCGTCCCCTTGCCTTTGGATTTCTTTCCGAGCAACTCAACATGACCCAGTTCACGAATGTTGCTCACGTGAGTTCCTGCACACGGGCACATGTCGACCCGGTCGCCGATTTGAACGATTCGTAGCTCGTTCACGCTGGCTGGAAGGAGATCCATGTTCGTTCGTTCGGGAGGCATGATGGCGTTGATTTCTCCACGGGTCATGACGCTGTCCGTAACGTCCAACCCCTCGTCAATTCGTTCGTTCGCACCGTCGATGAGGCTTTGGAGCATGACCTCATCAAAGGATATTGGATTGAAATCGATTCGAGAACGGTCGGCGTGGATTTGATTGCCCACCGTACGAACGCCGTCAAACATCTCGTACGCTAACCCGCTGACGAGGTGTTGTGCTGTGTGCATCCTCATGTGTGCGTAGCGGGTTTCCCAATCAACGGTCCCCCGTACCTCATCGCCAACCTCCAGTTGATGATCGGCCCCCACAGAGTGGTGGACGTCGTTTCGACCACGAACTTCCGATACGTGAAGATCGCCGTTTGGGCCGGCAAGCACGCCCGTGTCCCAGTGTTGACCACCGCCCAAGGGGTAGAACAGCGTGCGATCAAGCACCACCCTGTCCTCATCAACGCCGACAACGCGTGCGTCGAATCGATGAGCATAACCCGCATCGATGCTTTCCAGATACAGTTTGATTGTCATGGTCTCACGGACCTAAATTGGATGGATGAATTCAACTGCGTTCAGGTGACGGTGCGCCTGGCCCAAAGTCCTCGAGCAACCCAGTGTTCTTTTCTGCAGTTGCGTTGATGACAATGGCGGGGGTTTTCCAAGCCACAGCAAGAGCAACCGTCGAATCCCAGAGCGCACGGAAGAAACCGACTTCCTCGTATTCCCAGCCGCGTTCTTCAGCGTATTGCTTTACGATGGGTGCTGCTTTGGGGAGATTGAAGTGGGACAGAGCAGGAAGGAGATGGTGTTCAATTTGGTAGTCAAGTCCGACGAAGAAGAACGATCCAACGGGACCGAGTTTGATGCGGCGTCCCGTCTCAATTTGCAAGCGCCAGTTTTCGTCGTATTCCAAGACGACCGGGCGGCCAGCGTGCCCGACGATGAAAATCGCTGTTAGATAGAAACCGACGATGGCCCAGAGAACGACGTAAAATCCAATCACAGCTTGCCAGGCAAGTCCCAAAAGGATGGGAAGGCCAAGCCACAAAAAGAAGTGGGCGGACATGAGTCCGGCGTCAAGGAGCCACATTTTGTTGAACTTGTTTCGCTTGGCTTTGAAGGGAGCCATCACGACGTGCTTCACACCATCGTAGCGCATCAGATGACCAACGAGGGGTGTGATGACGGGCCAAAACAGGTAGGCTTGCAAATAGCGCTGGAAAAAACGACGGACGGGTCCGCTGGTTACGTACTCCTCTTGAGAGAACGTGAGGGGCCACGAATGGATGTCCGGGTCCTTTTCGAAAACGTTAGGGTGGGCATGATGTTTCATGTTGTGCTTCTCACGCCAGTAGTTCATCGAGAGGCCCGAGAACAATGGAAACGCCAAAGATGCAATGGAGACGTTGCCGGCTTTCGACTTGCATGCAGAGGAGTGAACCCCCTCGTGCCCAATCATGGCGATCGTGGTGGTGATCAAGCCGGTGAGTGGAAGAAGAAGCAATCCGTACTTCAACGGAAGAACGATGTGGGCGGCGTACAATGCACCAACCACGACCAACAGGGAGATAAGTTTCGTCCAGGACTTGCCTGTTGGTTTATCCAAAAGACCCTGAAGCTGAAGTTTTTTGCGAAGTTCTGCCATTGGATGTGTTCCCATCTCCATCACCAAAGCGCATGCGCTGTAGTCGCTGCTATCGCGTCTCTCCTAAGAAACTGGTGTTTTTTCCTACACCAAATGTAATGATTTAAACGAAGGTGTTCAAAAACTCACGAACACGTGATATCACGCCGTCAAACGACAGGAGGTCAACGGTGGAGGGAAGCCGAACATGACATTGCTCGAAATAGCCATGCGAAGGCGTCCATGAAGGTGGTGTTGACCACCACAATTCCGTGATATCGTCCGCCCGTTTCAGTCTTAAATCAGGAAAAGGGGCTGTTTGAGCATCGGTTGGAAGAACAGAACCTCCAAACCAAGTGCGTAACTTGGTCTCAGGAAATTGCTCTGGAAGATTTGGAGTCCATTGGTGATGTCGTTTCCCCGGACCTGCAGATTCAAGGGGACGCATTGCAATCACACGATCGGCATAGAGGTGGCTTGGTAAATCTCGTTCACCACCTGATAGATTGATCACAGTGCCAGCCTCGGTGCTGGTGCACGAAAGAATACGTGTTCGAGTGTAGCATTGAACGCCTCTCCGAGCAACGTTTGCGGCGAGATGTTTCACAATCCAATCCCATCGACACCCCCATCCGTCTGGATTTGGGTGAAGCATAAGGAATGAAATTTGGTCGTCGGTGAAGTAATCTGAAAGGAAATCTCTGTCGATGACTCTACCGGGATATTGGACGGGAAGGCCGAGTTCTGCTTCGAGTTCAACAATGGACACGGTGTGTTCAGAGACAAGGTGATACGAAAGCAGCAGTGCTTCGGCTGTGCCTCCAACCAAAACGATGTGCATGTCATTCACCGACGGCTGGAACAATGTCGAGAGCAAACACCGGACATGAGGGCAAACAGAGGCGGCAATGCGTGCAATTTGGTTCATCGACGTATATCATACGATCTTCAAGTGTGAGAACGTGCACTGGACACAGAGCGATGCAAGCTCCACAGCCAAAGCAGCGATCCTCGTCGACCATGAATTCATGATTGATGATTCGCCCCATGACCGTTGGAAGATACTGTTGTAGAAGGTTTCTTCGTTGGCCAGAGGAAATGAGGAACGTGTTTCTTGAGTCAAAAGAAACGTTCGTACAACAACCCCTTGATTTCCGTTGGAAGGAAATATGGTCGATCGTTGAGGTTTGAAAAAATGAGGTTGATGTATTGGTTTGAAAAAAACCCGTTGAATATGGTCGCGAGAAGTACATCAACATTGGGAACCAAAATTCATGAATCACATCCAACGGAGATCTGAATTTTTGCTCCAGTGGAAATAAAGGGGTATCACCCACACCTTCTTTTTACAGGACGCTTTCGAATAACCATGGTGTTGTATTCCCCAGGCCGCACATCGACCTATCCGGACGATCCACCACCTCATGGCCTTCGTTTTCACTACCTCGGCGGAGGTGATGAAGTGGGAAACGTGGGTATCGTGTTGGAGGATTCAGAAGGAACACGTCTGCTCCTTGACTACGGAATTGCACCAACGTCTCCTCCACGATATCCAAGCGAAGCACCTGTGGTTCACGATGCGGTGATCACTCATTCGCACATCGATCACTTAGGGATGGCACCGTGGTTGTGTGCACACCACCGAACTCGCCTGCACGGCACCATCATTACATCTCAGCTGTCCGATATGATGTGGCGCGACTGCTACAAGGTCAGCTCCATTGAACGCTATCCCCTCGCATGGGATAAACGTGACATCGACACAGCCCTTGACTCGTGGTACATCCACGATTTCGGCGTACCGTGGAAGCATCATGCATGGGAGTTGACCCTGCACCCAGCAGGCCACATACCTGGCGCCGCCATGCTTCACATCAAGACACCCGAAACAACCGTCCTTTTGACGGGAGATTTCGACACGCGTGACTCCTCTCTCGTGAAAGGTGCCAAACCCGTGCAAGCAGATATTTTGTTTGTCGAAGGTACGTATGGGGGGCGCAACCACCCTCCGAAGGAGGATGAAATTGGTCGCTTCATCGACGCTGTTGAGAGCGTGGTTCGCCGAGGTGGGACAGTTCTCATTCCTGCGTTTGCAAACGGACGAACGCAGGACGTTGTGATGATGCTTCACGAACACCTTCCGCAACTGAACGTCCACGTCGACGGAATGGGCAAACGAGTTGCAAAAACACACCTCGCAAATCCAGGGCTCCTACGAGACAGCACAGCACTCGAACGGGCTTGGCGATGGGCCAAACAGGTTTCAAGTAAATCCGATCGGAAGAAGGCCTTGGGTGCTGACGTGATCGTGACCACTTCTGGTATGCTGGAAGGAGGACCTGCCCTCTGGTACTTGAATCGACTTCGCCACGATCAAAAGAACGCCGTTTTCTTCACCGGATATCAAGCTCGTGCCACTGGGGGTCGAAGCTTGTTGGAAACAGGATCTATCGTCATCTACGGTCAACGGGTTGATGTTCCCCTTCAGACCGAGCAATTCTCATTTTCAACCCATGCTGGCCATCAAGAAATCCTTGACTTTGCGAAGGCCTGTCAGGCCAAACATGTGGTCGTGTACCACACCGACCCCAATCACGCACGCCCCCCCCTGGTCAAGGCTCTAAACGAACAGGGGCACATCGTGCACGAGCCAAAGAATGGGGAGTCGTACGTCATCGAACGTTGAGATTTACAATCCTGTGGCCCGCACGGTGTCATGTTCTGGTGGGAAGGCAATCCATCTGATCAGCAAGAAGTTAAAAACGCCAAACAGGCAGATGTTCAGCAACCAAACAAGTCTGTGATGAAGCAAGTATTGCTCGACCAAAAGGTAGGTCAGGTACGTTGTGAGCATCAGTTGTCCAGCGTACACAAGCACGGCTCGGTACAGGCTCCGACCGTAGGGAAACGTCGAATCAAACGTAAATTTGTAGTGAACGTAATGCGATTCGATCATGCCCACAGCGCAGGAAACACTCCACGCAGCCACCGCTGCGTGCCCGGGCCAGAGATTTATGTTGTAGAGCACCTCGTAGAGCAGCCAAGCAAATGCAGAATTAAAGAAGCCAAAGACGTTGAAACGGAGAAACTCGGCGGTCATGACGGTTCTGTTCCAATTGTTGGCCTCGATTCGCTTGAACAACTCAACGTCCGCCTTTGGTCGTTCAGACCTACGCCCCGTGGATACATGAACTCAGCAGGTGATGTTGAAGTGTTCATCACCGTTCGCGACGGGCGATGTTCACGTCGATTTCATAGGTTTCAACGACGACAGAACCGAGCCCAAGTACGCCAGCGAACAGGGCAAGGTACGCACTCCCTCCGACGTCCACACTTCCGATGTCCGGTAGGAGAAGATACCACACAACCACACCTACGAGCATCAGCGAACCGCCCGACCACGCGACGATTACCTGGGCGATCTCTGGAACGTTCTCGTCCACCCACTCCGCACTTTCCGATGGCAGAATGGCGTGCACGATTGCCAAACTCGTAAACAGCACCCCCAACCACAAAAAGACGGTGGCAAATGCGCCTGCACGTGCGATGTCGCACGTGTCTGCGTACGAGGATCCAACCATTTCCTCCTCCAACTCACACAATTCAGAAAGCGAATCGGTGGACCGCTCATCCCCCAACTCAAGCTGCGCTTCATTGAGCGACCACGACGCCAGAAAATTCCCTTCGTATCCGTTCAACGTGAGCCAATACGGCCCAAAGAGCGCTGCAAGGCAAAGAATCAGCGAAAGCCCGAGGACCCCGGTCGAGATGCCTTTCCTCGTTTTCTCGTCCATGATGCCCATAATCTGGTACATCAATTGAGCATTTAATCATGCATTAGACACCCGGACGCATTTCACGATATCGCTGGATATTGCATTCCAAAGACCCGGCCGGACCGTCGTGCAGCGCCAAACGAGCGAAGCGATTGAATACATCAACGCCCAGCGGAGCAATGAGTCCCATGGCTGCAAAACCCCCCGGTAAGAAAAAAGGCAAGCGCAAGCGTAAATTGCGACTCTCTCTCAAACAGTCAAAGTTGAGTTCTGCTTCCGACAAATATTCTGATTCCCTCGGGTGGTCAACCGATGTGGGTCGAACCTTGGGTGAGGCACCCAAGCCAACGGGCCCTGAGATCATTCGCGTGCAGTGCGAAATGTGCGGCTCTATGCTTAAAATTCCAAAGCCGAAACGCTCGCGATACACCGTTACCTGCACCTATCCTGAATGCGGGCACGTCATGAAGTTTGGTTGAAATGCGACCGTTTGCGGCAGCGCTTGCCCTTCTTCTCGTGTTCTCACTCGCTGGTTGCATCGTTCCCGACGAGAACCCCTCGGAGACGCTCCGTCTCGCCACGACCACATCCATGCGCGATTCCGGTCTTCTGGACGTGCTGACCGAGGAGTTTGAACGCCAGCACGGAATCGGCGTCGAGTACGTTGCGGTTGGCACAGGTGCTGCGCTGCAACTCGGTCGAACAGGTGATGTCGACGCACTCATTGTCCATGCACCCGATCAAGAACAGTTGTTCATCGACGATGGGTTCGCTTACGAGCGAACACCTGTTGCTTACAACGCCTTTGTCTTGCTCTCACCACTCAACCTCAACGGGTCTGTTTACGACGCTTTCGAACGGATCGCAAATGAAGAACAATGCTTCGTTTCTCGTGGAGATGAGTCCGGCACTCATGCAAAGGAGCAGGCCATTTGGCGCCATCTGAACGAGACCCGAAATCTGAGCGTTGTCGAGGACTCAAACGGTCTGCATCCACCCGGCGACTGGTACTATTCCATCGGTCAGGGCATGGGGGCAGCCATCAACATGGCGCACGAAAAGGACTGCACGACGCTGTCGGACCGCGGCACCGCATTGCGATTTCAAAACAACGTGGATTTGGAACGATACGAGTTCAACGACGAGGTTGTCCAAAACCCGTACGCCTACCTGATCGTCCAGCCGAACAACGCCACCGCAGCGCATCGCTTTGGAAGTTTTCTCGTCGAAGAAGGGCGATCCATTATTGCCTCGTACACCATCAACGGAGATCATGCGTTTTTTGTGGCCTCATGATCCAGCCACTCACCGGTCAGCATGGACGTAGCGAACGGGTCGTCATGTTCCAATTGTCTTCCGTCACGAAGAACGACGATCGAATCGGCTATACGATGCGCCTGGGAAATGTTGTGGGTGACCATGACAATGCACACCCCTTCCATTTTCATTCTCAGGAGTTCTCGTTCAATCGTCTGAACGTGGAGCCAACCCAAATTTGACGTGCACTCGTCCAACAAGAAAAGCGAAGGTGAGAACGAGCACTGTCGGGCCAGCATCAATCGTTGACGCTCTCCACCGGAGAGATCTTGGGTTGACTGGTTGAGGACTTCATCCAGTTGAAACAGCGAGGCGTACGCTTGACCGGCCGGTGACAGCGACGGAAAGAGTTTGGAAGGGAGCATCAACTCAGAAGCCACCGAGCTGGTGAGAAGCACCGGATTCTGCTGAACGTAGATGCACGAGGCCGGCCCGCAGACCACTTCGTCGCCTTCCAGACCCGCAAGAGCCCGCAACAGCGTTGTCTTTCCTGCCCCTGATTCACCGACCACCGCAGTGATTTCACCGGGCTTTAAGACGGCTTCAACATCGTTCAAAATCATCCGCCCCGCCTTCTGAACCGTGATGCGTTTGTTGATCGCTTTGGAGAGCGGTGTTGGTTGGGGCAATTCGGATCCTGAAACATCGACGCGCACAGCAAGGCGGCGTGTCCTCACCATGGCTGCCAAGGCGACCAAGCTCAACGACAACACCAGCAAGAGGACACCTAAAACGGCAGCTTGTCCCATGTTCCCCTTTGACGTTTCCAACACGATGCTCGTCGTCATCACGCGTGTTTTACCAGCGATGTTTCCTCCAACCATGATGACAGCGCCCACCTCAGCAATGGCTCGCCCAAATCCGATGACAACGGCGTGATAGACACCGTTGCTCGCGAGTCGTATTTCCATGAACAACCGCTGGCGACGGCTGATACCCATCGTTGAGAGGGTATCGCTGTACGCTTTTCCGACGCCCTCAAACGCGGTCCACGAACCACCCCAAATCAACGGTAGGATAAGGCAGGTCTGAGCGAAAATCATGGCTTGCACGGTGAACAACACGTCCAGTGAACCCAGTGCACCGGATTTTGAGAACAGCGAGTAAACGAACACACCAACCACCACGGGAGGCAGTCCGTAAAGCGCAGTAATGAGGGTCTTCAGCCGACCAAACGACCGGTGTGTGGACCGGGCGCACCATGCCCCCAATGGGACACCGATCAACGTCGCAAGAATCGTGGCCGTGCCGCTGGTGATGAACGTGGTTTGGATGGCTTGGGTGAGCGCCAAACCGTCAACCATGCTTTGGCAATGAACCGCCATCCATCATTCTACCGTTGACCCACATCCTCAAACCCAAGCCACCCTTGGCGTCGTCATGGATGGCCGTCCGTACTTCATCACCGTCGACGAAGCACGGGCCATATGCCAGCAAACCCCTCCTCCGCTGCGTACTGAACATCGCCCCATTGAGATGTGCACCGGGCGCGTGCTGGCGGAGGATTTGAAGAGCATGGTGAACGACCCACCGTTCGACAATTCTGCCATGGACGGTTTTGCATGTCGTTTTGATGAGGCCGCTTCCTACCCGTGCACTCTGACCGTGGTTGGACTTCAGGCTGCTTCCGGTGACAACGAGCTTGTTGAAGTCGGCCCCGGCGAAGCCGTTCGCATCATGACGGGGGCGCCAATGCCACCCGGCGCCGATGCCATTCTCCCCATCGAACGTTGCGATGTGGGCGACGGCACCGTGGTTCTTCTTGAACCGCCGAAGCCGCACTTTGTGCGGAAACTCGGTGAAAATCTCAAACAAGGGACCATCGCTCTCACCAAAGGCCAGCGATTGACCCCAGCTCGAATCGGTCTTTGCGCCACCATGGGCTATGCAAGTGTTCCCGTGTTTCAACGGCTCAACATCGCCATCGTCTCCACCGGCGACGAACTTAAATCACCAGGAGAGGCGCTCGCCCACGGTGAAATTTACGAATCAAACTCCTACGGTCTTGCAGGCCTCGTTGAATGGGCGGGCCACACCCCAGTGCGGTTCCCCTCAGTTGCGGACACCATGGATGCATTGAGGGACGCGTTGAACGAGGCGACCAAGACGTGCGATCTCATCTTGACCTCCGGCGGTGTCTCAATGGGGGAGTTCGATTACGTTCGTAGAATCATGGAAGAGGAAGGCGACGTTCATTTTTGGCGAATGAAGATTCGACCCGGGTCTCCACCTTTGTTTGGTGTCTGGAACGGCACCCCACTCTTCGGTTTGCCCGGCAATCCCGTATCCAGCCACGTTGTGTTCCGCATGTTGGTGGCGCCGTACCTCAGGCACGCTCTGGGCACCGACGGACCAAAGGAATGGACGGTTCGGGCCCGCCTGTGCGATCCCGTGAAATCGACCAACGACTGCATGACGTTGCGTCGCGTCACGTTGACATCGACCGAAGAAGGCATGATGGCTCATCAGCCGAGACATCAAGGGTCGGGCAATCTGGAAAGCCTGGCCAGCGCCAGCGGGCTGACCCTTCTTCAACCCGGCCAGTCGGGTGAAGTCGGCGCTTGGATCGATGTTTTGGTTCTGTAGGTGATGGTGTGAAGCACAGGCAGATCGGGGACGGCGAACTGCTCGCGACCCTGCGCACGATGTTTCCGGAATCAAGCTCGTCCACGCTCCGAAAAATGCTCACTCAAGGGAGGGTGGTCTTGAACGGTGAAGTGGCTCATCGCGCCAAACACAACCTCACCACCGGGGACGTCGTCGAGATCATTGAACGCCAACAAGCCAAGGAACGCACACCACCGCCGACGCCTTCTTCGGTTGTTGATCTTGACGTGCTGTTTGAGGACGAAGCGCTGCTGGTGGTCAACAAACCCCCCCAACTTCTCACCGTTGCCACCGATCGGTTGGAGATTGACACCCTCCACAGTCGGTGCATTGACCACCTTCGACTCACCGATCCGAAGGCGTGGTGCTTCATCGTGCACCGACTCGACAGAGAGACCTCCGGCATCGTGGTGTTCGCGAAGCACAGGCAGGCGAAGGAGTATCTACAACAGCAATTTCACGATCGGGAAGTGCACCGGACGTATCGGACAGTGGTCGAAGGACATCCATCACCGTCCATGGGCACCGTAAGAAGCTGGTTGGCGGAGGATAAACACCTCAACGTCAAGGCGGTCAACAAAAATCATCCAAAGGGGAAAGAAGCGATCTCTCACTATCGTGTGATTGCATCAAATCAAGAAACATCTCATGTTGAGGTTTCCATCGAAACCGGCCGTCGCCACCAGATTCGCATGGCAATGCAGCGGTTGGATGCGCCCGTGGTGGGCGACGATCGGCACGGTGCAACGACCAACCCGTTCAAGCGAATCATGCTTCATGCGTTTGCGTTGGAGTTTTTACATCCCGAAAACGATGATCCGATTCGGTTTGAAGCGCCTTTGCCGGCGTCGTTCAATCGAACTTAGTCGATGTTGAAGTTCATGGCCAAACAGTCATGACACTGTTCGACATTGACGGGGCCGATGCTTTCGGTTCGACCGCATCGAAGGCAGCATCCTTGCGGCTTGAGAAACACAATCAATTGTTGAGGCGTCACGGGCTTTGGCGTGCATCCGACCGTTTTGAAGGCTTGTTCTTTCCTGTGGGGGCTTTTGGAGGAGATTATCGGGGTCGTAATACAATGCAGGCCCACGAATTCATATCGGCGAGAGAAAAGCACTAGTTGAAGAACTCTTGCCGATTCGTGAGATTCGGAGAACGGTACATGTCGAACGGGCAAGACGGTTGGATTGAGGTAAAAGGGGCCCGGACCCACAACCTCAAAGACGTCTCTGTGGAACTTCCAAAAGGCAAGTTTGTGGTGATTTCCGGTGTCTCGGGGTCCGGAAAGTCCAGTTTGGCGTTCGACACGCTGTATGCAGAGGGGCAACGCAGGTACGTTGAGAGTCTTTCATCCTATGCTCGACAATTCATCGGTCAGATGAAAAAAGCGGATTGCGATTCGATTGAGGGCTTGTCCCCCGCAATTTCCATTGACCAAAAGCAAGGCAGCCACAACCCTCGATCCACCGTTGCAACCGTGACTGAAATTCAGGATTACCTTCGTTTGCTGTGGGCTCGAATCGGCAAACCCCACTGTCCAACATGTGGAAAGGAGGTTGCTCGGCGAACCGTTCAGGAAATCGTTGACGACATCTTCTGGCGCATGGAAGCTCACGGTGTCGCGGTCTGGAGCCCCGTGGTTCGGGCACGGAAGGGAACGCACGTGGAACTCTTTCGTCAGTTGGTGGAGCAGGGGTACCTCAACGGGCGAGTCAACGGACACGAAACGTCCTTTGAACAACCACCCACGCTGGATAAGAATTTCCGCCACGACATCGACGTGCGCATCGATCGACTGCGATGCACGCGTGATCGCAAACAACGGCTGACTGAAGCCGTTGAAGCAGCGCTCCGTCTCGGCGGTGGAACGTTGGCTGTCGAAAGCCTCGAAGCGCCGGGCAGCGATGTTGAGCTCAGTGAGAACTCTAACGCTCACGCCACAGAACAAGGACAGACCATTGCTTGGTCCGAAGACTTCGCATGCCCGGAACACGGAGCGTTCATGCCTGAGCTCTCACCCCGAGTCTTTTCCTTCAACTCTCCGCTCGGTGCATGCGGCACCTGTCAGGGGTTGGGCGTTCAACGTCAATTCAACGTCGAACTCATCGTTGACGGCAACATGAGCGTGTCCAACGGGTGCGTGATTCCCTGGCGCCAATCCATGTCACCCTCGTGGTATCGCAAGCTTCTCGAGTGCACGTGTGAGCATTACGGCATATCCACCACACTTCCGTTTGAAATGCTGGACGAGGACGAAAAAGATATTCTCCTCTACGGGTCCGGGTCCACCGTTATTCACTACGAATTCACGTCGGAAAACGGCTCCCAGTACAAGTACAGCAAGCCTTGGGAGGGGATCGTCCCCCGATTGGAGAAGACCTACGCTGAAACCACGTCCGATCGCACCCGTAACCGACTGATCTCATGCATGACGGATCTTGATTGCCCCGATTGTGGGGGTGAGAAATTGAATCGAGCAGCCCGGTATGTCACGGTGGGCGGCATCCGCCTTCCGGAGGTCAGCCAGTGTTCGGTGCACGACGCCTTGGGCCTGGTTCGTGCTTGGGACCCAGAGGGCGACGGCCCGCCCGAAGCCTTCCAAGATCTTCTTGAATCTCTGGACGAGCGGAGCATGTTCATCGGTTCAGAAATCATCAAGGAAATCGAAGGGCGTCTTGGTTTTCTCGACAGCGTTGGTTTGGATTACCTCACACTGGACCGAAAAGCCAACACGCTTTCGGGTGGCGAAAGTCAACGCATACGCCTCGCCACTCAAATCGGCAGTCGCCTAACCGGTGTCATGTACGTGCTGGACGAACCCTCCATCGGCCTGCACCAACGCGACAACGATCGCTTGCTGAAGACCCTTCGAGAGCTGAGCGATCTGGGCAACACCCTGCTGGTGGTGGAGCACGACGAAGACACGCTACGGCAGGCCGACTGGTTGTGCGATTTAGGCCCGGGAGCCGGTCTTGAAGGCGGTGTGGTGGTTGCCAACGGCACCCCTGACGAGGTCATGGCGTGCAAGGATTCCATCACCGGTGCGTACCTCAGCGGGCGCAAAACCATTCCTTGGCCGTCCAAGCGCACCAAACCTGGAAAAAAGCGGCTGAAGGTGAAGGGAGCACAGCACAACAATTTGCAGAACGTTGACGTGTCCTTCCCCATCGGATGCATGACCGCCGTCACTGGAGTTTCCGGGTCAGGAAAATCGTCTCTCGTTTCAGGTATCCTCGCTCCAGCGCTTCAACGGGACGTGCATCGTGCAGAAACACTTCCCGGACGCCATCGCGCCATTGAAGGCGTCGATCACGTTGACAAGGTGATCATCATCGATCAATCCCCCATCGGCCGAACCCCCCGCTCAAACCCGGCGACCTACACCAAAGTGTTCGATGAAATCCGAGCGCTTTTTGCCAACACCAAACGTTCGAAGGAACGCGGTTACAAACCGGGCCACTTCAGCTTCAACGTCAAGGGCGGCCGCTGCGAAGCGTGCAGGGGGGGAGGGTCGATCAAACTGGAAATGAACTTCCTTCCCGACGTGTGGATCACGTGCGACATCTGCAACGGGAAACGGTACACCCGTGAAACACTGGAGGTCACATGGCGCGGAAAAACCATCCACGATGTTCTTGAAATGCCGGTTTCCGAGGCGGTTGAGTTCTTCAAAAACCACCGTAAAATTCACCGCACGCTGGAAACTCTGGAAGCGGTTGGCCTGGGCTACATACGTCTTGGACAGCCTGCGACCACGCTCAGCGGCGGTGAGGCACAACGAGTCAAACTGGCCAGTGAGTTGCGACGAATGCCCAACAAGCACACCGTTTACATCCTCGATGAACCCACGACCGGTCTGAGTTTTAGTGACGTTGCAAAACTCATCAACGTCTTGCATCAACTTCGCGACAAAGGTCACACCCTGATCGTCATCGAACACCACCTCGACGTGGTCAAATCGTGCGACTGGGTCGTTGACCTCGGCCCAGAGGGAGGCGAGCGCGGCGGACAAGTCATCGCTGTCGGGACCCCAGAGACCGTCGCAAAGTCCGAGGGCAGCCCGACCGGGCAATTCCTGGCCAAAATGCTGAACCGATGAAGGCGCAGACTACAAAGAGCGCATGGAACAACCTCGCCATGTCCAACGGGCACGGTGCACAACATGCCAGTCACTCGTGTAGAAGTAACGCCCCGTCAAGGAGATGGGATGCGCGACGTTCGCGGCGACGTGGTTCGACGACAACTGGCCGCGGACCACGGGTTGAGTGTCGCGACGGTCCGCTCCATTTGCGGCTACCTCATCCACGGCGAAACGCCCTCATCGGCCGTTGCGCCCCGCGTTGACGACCTCTTTGCCGACCCCATCATTGAGCACGGGCTGACGAACACCATGCTTCTCACCACCCAATCGTTCGCAACATCGCCGGACGCTGTGATCACGGTTGGCTTCAAACCGGGCGTCACCGACAACCCAGGAAAGGCGGCCACCGATGGCTTTCTCACACTTTTTCCCAACGACCCCGATGCCAGGATTTCGACCTACCTCACGTACGTGTTTTACGGTCTTCCACAGGATTGCGACGTCCACTGGCTGGCCGACACCCTTCACAACAATCTCATCGAACGAGCCCTGGTCGCAGACCGAAGCGAGTGTCATGCCAAATCGTGGCCTGAGCTTGATTTTCCAACACCTCCCGAACAGGTGTTTATCGAGCCTCAAGCCGTTGATTTAGAGGTCGACGATGCTCGTTTGGAGGCGATTTCAAACGACGGGCTGCTGGCGTTGAACCTGAACGAAATGCACGCCATTCAAGCGCACTATCGTGACGAAGCCGTGCGCGCCCAGCGCACCTCGATGGGCATTTCACCGAATGCACCAACCGATGTTGAATTGGAGTGCTTGGCTCAAACGTGGAGCGAACACTGCAAGCACAAGATTTTCGCATCAAAAATACATCACGTCGACCACGAGACGGGCGAAGACAGCGTCATCGACTCATTGTTCAAAACACACATCATGACCCCAACGCACGACATGCAAGAAGACGTGGACTGGCTACTCTCTGTGTTCCACGATAACTCGGGTGTTATCGCATGGGACGACACGTGGAGCGTGTGCATGAAAGCTGAAACCCACAACTCTCCGTCGGCGCTGGACCCGTACGGTGGGGCCATGACAGGAATCGTGGGGGTCAATCGGGACATCCTTGGAACGGGCCTGGGCGCTCGCCCAATCGCCAACACCGACGTGTTCTGCTTTGGCCCACCCGACTGGGAAGGACAACTCCCCGAGAACCTCTTTCACCCCTCTCGAGTTCTTCGAGGCGTCCATGCCGGCGTCCGTGTCGGTGGAAACGAATCAGGCATTCCAACCGTGAACGGGGCCATCGTGTTCGACGACCGATACATCGGCAAACCGCTCGTGTACTGTGGAACGGTGGGGATCATGCCTCGAACGCTCCCGGATGGCCGTCCCTCCCACGTCAAAACCCCCGTTGCAGGGGATGTCGTCTACATGGTTGGCGGGCGAGTTGGGTACGACGGCATTCACGGAGCGACGTTTTCCTCACTTGAACTCACGGAAGAATCCCCCTCCAGCGCCGTTCAAATCGGCGACCCCATCACGCAGAAGAAAATGATTGACATGGTGCTTGAAGCCCGGGATTCAAACTTGATCACCTGCATCACAGACAACGGAGCAGGCGGACTTTCGTCCTCCATTGGTGAAATGGCGGAGTACACCAACGGATGCGAAATCGACCTGGCGAAGGTGCCGCTGAAGCAAGCGGGCCTTTCACCGTGGGAAATTCTTGTTTCGGAGAGCCAAGAGCGGATGACGATTGCGGTCAAACCCGAGGATCAGGAAGCGTTTGAGGCGCTGGCAGACCTCCATGAAGTGGAGGCGACCGCCGTGGCAACCTTCACCTCCACGGGGATGTTTCACGTGCGCTACGACGAGGCGACCGTTGCGTATCTTCCCATTGAATTCCTGCACGACGGCGTCCCTCAACTTCAGTTGGAATCCGAGTGGCGGCCACCGGTTCTCCCGTTGTTCGTCCCTCCGCAAAACGCCGACCACGCAGCGTTGCTGACGTCCATGCTGAAGCGACCCAACATCGCCAGCAAAGAGACGTGGGTGAGGCAATACGATCACGAAGTCATCGCTCAAACCGCGATTAAACCGTTTGTTGGCGTTGAGCGAGACGGCCCGGGCGACGCCGGCGTCATCGCTCCCATTCACGGGGACCCACACGGGCTGGTCATCTCCTGTGGTATAGCGCCCCGATATTCCGACATCGACGCCGGTGCCATGGCCGCTGCCTCGATTGATGAAGCGGTTCGAAACGCCGTTTGCGTCGGTCTCGACGTCGACAAAATGGCCGGTCTTGACAACTTCTGCTGGCCGGACCCCATCGAATCAAGCAAAACGCCTGACGGCCGGTTCAAATTGGCCCAGTTGGTCAGGGCCAACCGGGAACTCGAGCGTGTTTGCCGCGCCTACCGACTGCCCTGCGTCAGCGGCAAGGATTCGATGAAGAACGATTACGGATCGGGCCCAAACAAGATATCGATTCCTCCAACACTCCTTTTCTCTCTCTTTGGCGATCACCCCGACGTACGCCAGAGTGCCACGAGCGATTTCAAATTTGATGGCGACCGGATCTATCTTGTTGGGACCTCAAATCAGGAACTCGGGGCTTCTGAATTGGCGTTCATGCTCACCGAATCAGGGGTTGCAGAAGGCGTTGGTGGCGATGTTCCACAACTCCCGCACCCGGAGCGCAACCTCGGTGTGTATCGCGCTCTTGCTACGTGTGTTCGCGCCGGTTGGGTCCGAACGGCTCACGATTGCAGCGAGGGTGGCGTGGCCGTTGCTCTCGCTGAAATGTGCATTGGCGGGCGAATTGGAGCCGTCGTCGACATCGATGGGACCGGCACTGGCGACGTTTGGGGTCGCCTTTGGGGCGAATCATTGGGACGATTCATCGTGGCCGTGTCGCCCGAACACGAATCAGCGTTTTTGGAAGCCATGAAGGGTCACCCCACAACCGTCTTGGGCCAGGTTCGAACCGGCATGAAACTCGTCATCACCGACGCAGACGATGCGCTCATCACCGCTGACGTGGAGACGTTGGTTGACGCATGGAAAGGCACTCTTGACCTAACCGGAGGTGTCGCCTGATGGTTCCACGTGTGGCGGTGTTGTTTGGTTTTGGAATTAACTGCGACCACGAGACAAAAGCCGTGTTTGAACTGGTCGGCGCCAAGGCCGAACGGGTCCACGTGAACCGGTTTGTTTCCGGTGAGGCGGATCTTTCGTCCTACGACATTCTCGCGGTCCCGGGTGGATTTTCGTTTGGTGATCATTTGGGGAGTGGGCGGTTGCTCGGCAATCGGATGCGGTTTGCAATGCGTCAGGCATTGATGGCGTTCGTCGATGCAGGCAAACCGATCATCGGTATCTGCAACGGATTTCAGGTTTTGGTCAAAACTGGATTGCTGCCCGGCCCTCAAGCCGGGGCGTCCCCGGATTTCGTTCAACGTGGCAGCCTTACGCTCAACGACAGTGGCCGATACGAAGACCGCTGGGTCACGCTGGAATTTGACCCGGAGAGCCCGTGCATCTGGACCAAGGGCATGGAACGGATGGAATGTCCAGTGCGACACGGAGAAGGAAAGTACGTCATGCCCAGTTCGGAGGATTTGGATCGGCTTGCAAAACAACATCAACTCACGGTACGTTACGTGGACCCTTCCATACCGGTTGGGAAAGCCATCACCGATGAACCGCTTCCCTACCCTCTGAGCCCAAACGGTAGCATGCGAAACATTGCGGGCGTGTGCGATGCGACAGGGCTGGTGTTCGGTCTGATGCCCCATCCCGAGGCGATTTATGCCCGCTGGCTTCATCCCGACCACACTCGACGACCTGGAACTGTCAGCGACGGCATGGACGATTGGGAAGGCGAAGGGCTGCAGATGTTCAGAAACGCCGTGGAGTACGTGAATCAGCGCACCTGAGTGGGCACCATGAACACCCGACAACGCACCGTTCACATCGATGCGTTGCGTGGTTTAGCCGTTTTGCTGATGATTCTCGTTCACGCCGCAGCTACATGGGAGCCGCAGTTGTCAGGCCCGTGGCTCATGCTTGGTGCCGTGGTCTCAGGAGCAGGTGGCCTTGCTGCACCGCTGTTCGCTGCGCTGCTGGGATGGGGGTTGTATCAACGGCAGCTGTTCTTCAAACAGCGAGTTTGGAGGGCTGCGTGCCTGTTTCTTTGTCAGGGCGCTGTCAACCTTAGCGCCCCGCATTTGTTCGATCCATGGACTCCAGGCG
>PBMS01000047.1 GCA_002722695.1 Methanobacteriota archaeon | reverse complement strand
AGAGCGAACGCACAGACCCGTGTAGGCCGAACCCGTGAGGAAGAGCATGAGCATGGAGCCGCTGGCGTAGTCGATTCCATCGCTCATGACCATGAAAAACCGGGTGCCGAGCAGGGCGCAGAGCAGTCCGAAGACAACGGCCACGTGCATCCAGAGTTTTCGTTGCTCAGGATTGCTTTTCGCAAGCCCACCGCTGACCACCAGAAGGAGACCTGGAGCACACGGTATGAAGCGGGTCACAGAATCGCTGGTGGAGAGGAAGCCAACAACCAAACCCCACACGACAAGAAACACCCCGTAACCGAGCGTGAGGTTGGGCATGAAATCGGATTGCTCGTCCATGAACAACTCTTTGAGGTTCTCCTTTTTGGTGTTGATGTTCCAAATCCTCGACCGCCGTAGTTTTCATTGAGGTGAGGTTCATCGCCGTCCATGCCTCGAGGTGGATTCACCGGTGTTTTGCTGGTGCTCTTGTTGATGGCGCCGCTTTCCTCCTCGGCCTCGCTGCAGGTCGCCAACGAGGAGCCAGCGTGGCGCAGCGTTGGTTTGGACCCCGACGAATGGACGGACCGTCCGGAACCTGAAGAATCTCCGATGATGGAATCCTACACCGGAAACGCCGTGATTGAGATGAACGTCTCGTATCAGTTGGGAGGGTTGCTTTCCGAGCGCGTGGAAGGCATCGTCGTCATCGAACTCTTCGAGCAGTGGGCTCCGATCACGACCAACAACATGATCACGCACGTCGAATCAGGTTTGTACGACGGCGTCTTTTTCCATCGCGTCATCAACGATTTCGTCACGCAGTCGGGCGACCCAACGTGCAAAACCATCGGTCTTTACCCCGCCACCAACCCTTCGTGCGGCAGCGGCGGGACAGGAGAGACGATTCCACTTGAACACGACACCAACCTCTCGCACGTCGACGGCGCACTCGGCATGGCTCGAAGCGCCGACCCGGATTCGGCCGATGCCCAGTGGTACATCGCAGAGACCGAAGCGCACGGCCTCGACCCCGAAAACCGGGACGACGAAGGCTACGCCACCTTTGGCATTGTTCGCCACGGCATGTCTCACGTTCGCCTCATTGCCGAGGTGCCGACGAGCGATGAGCCCACGGGCACCAATCTTGACAACCCGTTTGCGTCAGCCGGCAGGCCGCTGTTTGAGGTTCGAATCAACTCCATGGACATGATCGGTGTGGCCGATCCCGACGGCAGCATTCGCAATCCCGTGGTTGAAACCCAAAACGGTCAGAGCTTCCTGCAGGACGCAGCGGTCATCATCGGAGTGCCCTTTGCGCTGATTCTCGTGGGTGTGGGCATCACCATGGCCGCGTACGGTCAAGCCGGTGAGCGTAAAGGCACGACGGAGGAAGACTCGGTGCTGGAGGCTGAAGCCATCGTAACCGCTGAACTGGTCGAGCCGAACCATCCTACGGACGAAACTTGAGGTCCAACACGACGTGTCGCACTCTCGGTGCGAACCACTTGACACGCTCGAGGTGAACGGGCTCCACATTGAAGGCCAACCCGTGCACATCGACCAGCGATTGGAACCTCAGGAGGGTGGCCTCCACCCATGCATCGATGCGTTCCTCTTCCACGTTCATGTGAACGTGCAACGTTCCGCCGGTGGGTTTGAGCGCAAGCAAACACGCTTCCCAAACGGATTCGCTGGACGGAAGTAAACCGAGATGGCATCGGTCAGCCTGGCCTCGGAGAGCGGTCAGACTGCGCTTGTTGTCCCCCTCGTGCACGACGAGGCGGTCCAGCAGTCCGTTGGCTTCGGCACCCGCTCTCAGGCCGGCCAACGAGGCGGGGTTGATTTCGCAGGCGTGCACCCGCGAAGCCCCCGAATGGACCAGCATGGGGAACGTGTAGTAGCCAACGCCCGCGTATGCATCAACAACGGTCTCACCGCTCATGTCCAACGCACCAATGCGCCGACGCTCGGTGATGTTTCCCGAGGAAAACATGACCTTTGATGCATCGAACGAGTAGATCAAGCCGTGGTCGCTGAAGTGAACCTGTGGCGAGCCCAACAGCATTCGGACCTGCGATGATCGATAGAGGTCGTTTGCAATGGGGGCTTGAACACCCAGCGAATCCGCCTTCAGGGCCTCGGCCATCGCCCTCCACATGTCCTCGCCGTGTCTGTGCGCTTCGATGGTGTCGAGGATGCCATCGCCTCCCCAATCAACGGGCAGCAGCACGAGCCCTCCCAATTTTTCCCATTTGGTGGGCACGATGGTTTCGACGTCCAGCTCAATGTTGTGTGCGGTCAGCCAGGTCGAAACAGCGTGCTTCAGACGCAGGTGCGGGTCCACGGACGGGCGGTGGGATGCAGGGGCGTTTCTGGACTCCACACTGATCCTGAGTTCCTGACGGACCAGGGCCACGACACGGGCTGGGTCGATGTTCGCCGTCAACGGGAATCCAACCTCGCCTGCAGACGACCGCATGGGTTCCACGAAGGCGTTCAGCCATCCGTGGTTTTTGAGCCACGCATGAAGTCGCTCTGCATGGACGGATTGTGCGTGCAAAAACGTCGCCGAACCCGTCCCCTCCATGCCATCTGCCAGAGGGTAACTCCTTTGAAGTTCCCGACGGTAGGCGGACCATGACCTCACGGGCCGGAGACGTACGCTCCTCAACACACGGGCTCTCGTTGTTCTTGGTCTTCATGTTCACCCTGCAATTGATGGCACCCGTGGTCAGCGCCTCTGGGATGCAATCCTGCGGCGGCGGCGACGATTGCGACGCTTACGACCACAACGAAGATCTTACACCAAACGTTCAGGATTGGGTTGAGGGGACCTACACGTTTGACCTCGTCTCCACTTCGTCCATCGATCTTGAATTGACGTGGGCGGTTCGAGAGTTTGATCGCGATTCCATTGGGCTGGGGTCCGGAACGATCGTCGGTGATACGCTCGAAAGCGCGGACGGATTGGACGCCAACGACGGTGCACCGGCGGACCTGATTCGCCAAACCTTTGATCAAAACATCGGTGGGACCACCGTCGGAGAGAAGTTGAAAACCGAGGTACACAGTGCTATTCAAGACGCTCTTGAATCCGGTTTTGGAACCGTCACCAGCCTTTCCACGCAGTACGTCAACGCCTTCACCAGCGGCGCCACAACGATCGCCTGCTCGACCGACGACGCAACGGATTCCTTTGCGGAGGGCGCTGCGGTGGACAACGCGTTTGAACCCCCGCTTTGTTTCACAGCCACGGCTTCGGTTGATCTCGCAGCAGCGAACTTCAATCTGGCCGGTACCGAAAACCTGGATTTGGAGCGAACCTATCGCGGCTTGCTGACGATGGGTGCGGAGGTCAACACGAGTTTCAACCTCACCGTTCAACCCGGCCACACCGCTGACTTCGTCATCAACCCCGCTTCTTACGCCTCCATGGTGGCGGTTGACGGGCCGGAAGCCGAGCTTGTGCCTCGCGGCGGCCACAATTCAGCGTCGTGGTCGATGGACCACCTCGGGGCGTTGGAAACGGATTCGGACCAAGTGGAAACCGTCGACTTGCGCATGGGCCACCGCAATACCTCGTCGTCACCGACGGTCCACATCGAAGAAGGGTCAAAGGCGATTGATCTGAATTTGGTGGTCGACCTGACCGACGAATACGCTGCCACCATCGACTTTGCAGCGGGCCTGTATTATCTCGATTCAGCGACCCTTGAACGCTGGGGCATCAACATGTTCGAGGTC
Organism: Methanobacteriota archaeon; assembly: GCA_002722695.1. Taxonomy (GTDB): domain Archaea; phylum Thermoplasmatota; class Poseidoniia; order Poseidoniales; family Poseidoniaceae; genus Poseidonia. The sequence continues at coordinate 21,458 of PBMS01000047.1, read as the reverse complement.
TCTTCCTCCGCCACAATCCCCGTCATCACGTCCGATGGCGTTCGGTTGGCCTATCACAACGGGATCGTTGACCTGACGCAATTCACCGATCAGTTTCCCGTTGGCGACATCGTCGAAGGTCTTGGTAACACCATCGCCGGTGTGGGCGACATCACCATGAGCGACCTCCAGTGGGTGTCACAAACCGACGGCACGGGGATTTTTGAAGCCGAAGGGGGCCTCAACTATTCTCACTCCACCGGATGCACCGAACCCGTCGCAGCCGGACAGGTCCTGCATTACTGCCTGCAAGGTCCCAACGCAATGGATGAAACCTACCCCATCTACCTGCAGACCACCAGTCAGCCGTTCTCCATGAGATTCATCGACATCATCATGGCGCAGGGGGATGAAAATTCAACGTTGAACAGTTTCTTGGAGAACGTGCAGAGCACCGACCTCGAGCGATTGATGAACGCCGGCTTTTCCCTCGAAGCGCTCATCGGTGAGTCGTTCCTGAACAGCGTTGACCTGAGCGGTCTGCCGCCTGCGGATTTGACGGTCGAAATTGTTCTTCCCAACTGGGTAACGACCGTGGACGGCACCTCGACCATCGTTCTCACCAAGTCCCTTGAGGCCTCAAGTTCGCTTGATCTCTCGCTGACGGGCTTGGACCCGTACGATTGGGAGCACGAGATAACCAACGACGACGGGCGCGTCGTTTGCTACGCAAACCAGAGCACGTGCGTTGAGTCCGACGTGAACTTCGACCTCTCGAAGGTGAACTTCAACGAGTGGAGCGCTTCGATCAGCGTCACCATGGCCCTTGAGGCAGAACTGAGCATTTACCGAATCGGCTTCGTTGACGGTGAACGTTGCTACAACGGAGAGGACATCGAAGCTTGCGGCCAAATGGAAGCGTTCCCGTCGGATTTGCTGCGTCTTGTCATCGACCTCTCCAGCCGCATGGACGACCCGCTCGGGACGACGGTTGAGTTGCCGTGGTGCGCCGAGGAGGACCTGAAGGAACACTTCGACGATTGCGACGATTTGGAACTCGAAGCAACCCGGCAGGGCATGAAAGACCTCGCAAAACGGATGGGAGAAGTGGTCACGGACGGTGTTCATGGGCTGGGCCAGCTGGCTGAAAACGAGGCCGACTCGCCCTTTGGTGTCATGGACCTCTCGAAGTTTGAAATTCGCACCTCCATCGACGGCATCGAAGCGCCCGATGGGGTCGTCAGCGACGACGAACCCATCGTGCTTTCCTTGACCATCCCCGAGGTTGAGTTTACACTCGGCACCGAGAGCGGTTGGGAGGAATTGAGTGGCGACCCCGAAGACATCCAGTTGAGTTTGGTCACCAGCAGCATCCAATCGGTGTTCCACCGCCCTGTTCAAATGGCTGCAGAGGTCCTCACCAAAGGGCTCAGGGGCTCTCTCATCGGAAGCGATGGGCTGTCCTATCCGCCGACCAACGAGGAAACCATCACCCTTTCAACCGGACCGGTCGATACAACGATGCCCACCGAGTACGGCGACGTTGACTCGCCCATCGACGGTGCGGCGTACTCAGGTCCCATCACCTTCACCTTGCCGCGCGGCGTCAAACTCGTCGATGTCTCATCCTCGGCCGGCAACGTCGTTTTGACCGAGGACGGTGGTCGTCAAACGGTCACCTACGTTGTACCACCCGGTGAATTTTCCGACGATTTATCCTTCCGCATCCAGGTCGGCTGGCTCTATTTCCTGATTCAGTTCTGGGTCTACCCGGCCATCGTGCTGCTGCTCTTGGTGATGCTTGTGCGTCGTCGAAGAGCGAAGAAGAAACGGAAAAAGAACGCCATGGCCAATCGACAAGCGGCCATCAACAAAGCGCAACTCGGCGATCATGAATTCGCTGATTTGGTCGGTTTCTCCAGCCCTGGTTTGCGCCACGGCGAGACCATCGAGGACATGGCGAACATCGATGAGTTGTCTCGTTAACGCAACGCATCGTAGATTCGTTCGGCCAAGGCCGGTCCGATGCCCGGCACCGTGATCAGTTCAGCAACAGCCGCATGCTCGATGCCCTTGCGCCCACCAAAATGCCGCAGCAAGGTTTGCAGTTTTTTGGCGCCGAGCCCCTCGACACCTTCGAGTGGGTCGGACAGTCGGGTCCTGCTTCGACGCTTTCTGTGGAAGGTGTTCACGAAGCGATGGGCTTCGTCTCGTGCGTGAACGAGCACTCGCCCGGAGCGGTCGAGCACGAGCGGCTCGGCGCCGTTCCGGAAAATCGTCTCTTCTCGCTTGGCCAAGGCGGCCAGGGGAAATCGGTCGGCCCAGCCGTGCTCTTCGAGGGCTTGATGAATCGTGCTCAGATGTGTTTCTCCACCGTCAATGAGCAACAGGTCGGGCCACTCCTCCTGACGTTTGGCCCATCGGACGACGACCTCTTTCATCATGCGGAGGTCGTCGAGGGCGTCACCCTTGACGATGTATTTCCGATATTCCCTCTTGGTTGGTCGCCCATTACGCATGACGACGCTCGCGCCCACGCGTTCGTCGCCCTGTAACTGTGCCATGTCAAAGCACACGATGTGGTCCAACTGGTTCATACCGAGCGTTTTTGCTCCTTCGTCTGCAGCGCGCTGCTCGAGGGAACCGCTGGATTTGCTGGCCATGCGTTGGAGTTGAATTTCGGCGTTTTGTCGAGCGAGGGTGGCGAGGTTTTCCAAATCCCCTCGCTGGGGCGTTCGCACTTCCACCTGGGAGCCGCGTCGTTCGTCCAACCACGCTTGAAGGCCGTCAAAAATTGGCACAGGGGACAGCAACAAACGCGGTGGTGTCCGATGGGTGTAGTGTTCGGAGATGAACATCGACACGGTTTCTCCAAGGTCACCTCGATGCACCGCAGGCCACGCTTCCTGTCCCTGAACCACGCCTTCGTCAGCATGAAGCACCACCAGCGCAGCGAGGTCGCCTTCGCTGGCGATTCCGATGGCGTCGCAGTCGCGGTAGACCTTGCTGGACACCACGTGCTGACTGGTGGTCGCTCGCACGGCTCGGATCATGTCTCGATGTTGGGCGGCGACCTCGAAGGCTTGCTCGTCGGAGGCCGCTTCCATATCGGCCACCAGTTCTTCCAACAACGGTGCAGCGTCCCCGTTGAGCACGCGGCGGACGGCCTTGACGCGATCGTTGTAATCGTCGCCGTTGATGCACGGACCGGCGCACAGGCCGATGTGCATGGAAAGACAGCCTTGTGGGAGGAGTTCCTTGCAGTCTCGGATGCCGAACTGGCGGCGAAGCAATTGCATCACCTGTTTTGCCGCGCCTGCGTTGGGAAACGGGCCCCATTGTTGAGCGGTTTTGGGCGGTCGTCGCGTGTACATGATGCGAGGGTATTCCTCGTTGGTCAGCGCAAGGTAGGGAAAGGATTTCCCGTCCTTGAGCATGGAGTTGAACCTCGGCATGTGTTCCCGAATGAGCTGCCGTTCCAGAATCAACGCCGCTTGTGGTGTCTGGGTGACGATGCATTCGATGTCGTCCGCACGGGCCACGAGTTCGGGGATCATGTGTCGGTCGGGGTTACTGGCAAAGTAGGAGCGGATTCGCTCGTTCAAGCGGGTGGCTTTCCCAACGTACAGCACCCTGCCCTGCTCGTTTTTGAAAAGATAGACGCCCGGTTCATGGGGTAAATCGGCCGAAGCCAAATCCACGGGCATGCTTCCTGCACGCTTGGCGTGACTCAAAAGGGCAACCCCACACGCAGCATCATGCACCTTTGGGGATGTTTGATGAAGGAGGCGTGCAACGATGTATCGTTGTCGCCATGCTGAGTCGAAGTCAGGAGCGATTGTTGCGCCACCTCGGGACGTTTCCCGATGCGTTGTCGCAGGCCTGGGACGTGCCGCGAGCTCTTTCGCTTCCCGGTCTTTCCGACGCCATGGGTGTGGTTCGCTCCGGTCTCAACCAACCGCTCACGGCCCTTATCGATGCTCAATACATCACGGTTCGAGTGGCCCACGTCATCGGTGGAGGCTCGCGACGAAGGCAGGTCTACCACATCACGGAAACCGGACGGGCTTGGCTCACCGACCACGTTTTGGAATCGTCTTCTGAACCCACAACGGTCGTGAGCGAGCGGGGCGAGACCGAGGTGCGACTGATCGGTCGAGCGGCCGAGTTGAACTCGCTCAGTGAACTGATTGAGCAACACCAACGGGCGGTCGTTTCCGGTCTGTCAGGGGTGGGTAAGACAACGTTGCTGCGCGCGTGGGTTGCCCAGCGCTCTGGTTCGGTTCGGTGGGCCACGATGAATGAATTCAGCGACGCAACTTCCCTTGTTTCTGCATGGTGCACCGATGGTACTCAGCACCCAACCGATGATGAAGCCGTGATCGAGTGGTTGGTTGTTCAGAACCCCTCGGTCTTGGTCGTTGACGACGTGCATCTCCTGGACTCACGCCACGAACAACAGGTGATCGATTTGCTCAACGGCCTTCACGGGCGGGGGCTTACAGTGGTGCTTTCCGGACGTTTGCCGCTACCCGATTCCTTGGAGTGGCCCGTGCTTCAGCTCGGGACACTGTCGGTTGAGGACGGGCAACGTTTGTTGGGTGAGCACTTGGAAACCGATGTGAGGATGAACGTGGCCAAGGCGTTGGACGGCCATCCCATGGCGCTCCATCTGTACAGCGAGGGTGACAAACTTCCAGAGGCGGGTGAAGACATTCAGGCCTTTGTTGAACAAACCATGCTCAACGGTCTCTCGGACAACGGCCTCAACGCCTTGGACCGGATGGTGCTGTTTCCCCGACCCTTGCCCTCGGACCTTGCAATGGGTGACGCCCCCATCGATGAGTTGGACGACCGAGCCCTTCTGCGATGGTCGTCATCGGGCGACAACGTTGAGGTTCAACACCTCGTTCGCAACGTGCGTCGGACGATGCTCAGCGATGAACGTCTTCATGCGCTCCACGAGCAGGCCGCTGCTCACTGGGCTTCGCACATTGAGGTTCCCGCCTACGCTGTTCTTCACCTCTACCACCACCTCGCACTGGACAGCGAGGCGTTCCCGGCGTTGATTGAAGAGCGATTTGAGCGCCTCGTCGCAGAGCAAAGCGGCGCTCTGGCCGTCGTGTACGACCGGGCAACTCAACGACGACCGGACCGGGAAGAGTTGCATTATTGGGCTGGACGAATCGCACTTCACCGACAAGAGGTTGACCGGATTCGCCATCATATGGATCACGTCGAGACCGAGTCGATGCGAAACGAGCTCGCTTACGGATTGGCTCTGCTGGAGGGGAACAGCGATGAAGCGGAGCGACTGTTGGAAGCGCAACTCGACCAAGCCTCCGACGTCCAAGCCTGTCGCTGGCTCGTTTCAGCGGCGGTTCAACGGCTTGACGATCGATTGTTTGACGAACCCCACGAGGGCAAGCTGGATGATGTTCGAGGGCTCCTGCAGCGCATTCGTCTTCCAGAACAGGTCGAGATGCGGGCATCGGTGACGGTGAGCATCACGCTCATTCAACACACGCTGGCGCTTTTGGAACGCAACCGGGACCAAATGGAGGCACTCGTTCAAAGCCTGGAATCTCTCAGTCATAACGACGACCCGATTGTTCTCCATGCACGGCTCAAGACGCATCTCGCCTTTGATATCGGTTCGTCCAACGACCGGGAAACTCTGTACAAGCGGGCTGTTTCCGCCCAACCCTCCTCGTTTCACGAAGCGCTGGTCGGCCTGACCTACGCAGAACATCTTCACAGAGCCAACGACCCTGCGGCGTCCCCGGTTCACGCAGCTCTGCCTCCGCCCACCGATTGGCCGGAGCCCGGGACACCGCACCATCGCTATGCGGCTCGTTGGTGGTACCTCAACGGTCATCTGAATCCAGCGGTGGCGGCCGCATCGCTTCGAGAAGCCGCCCGATGGTTTCGGCAGGCAGGTTGCCTGAAGGCAGCTCGGTCTGCTGCACGAAAACTCCATCGCGTGCTGTAAGCTTACAGCTCGGCCCCGATGAGGGTCTTGGTCTCCAGAATGCCGGGAAGCTGTCGAATCTCCTCAACGATGCACCGTGTCAAGGCAAATTCTTCGTCGGCCTGAACGCGAGCGATGAGGTCGTATTCGCCGAACAGCATCCAGTGGTCGGTGACCAAGTCCACCTCAGCAAGGGCATCTCGAACCGTTGCCTCCATGCCGGGCACCGTGGTCATCAACACAAAGCCGATCGCCATGATTCAACCCTCCACTGCGACCAGAGTTTGTGTTTCTTTGACCCCTTCAATTCGTCGGAACGATGACATCAGCATCCTCGAGAGCTCCTTGGACGAGGGCGACGTGAGACGGACCAGGAGATCAAATTCTCCGTAGAGAGCATGCACCTCGGCCACACCTTCGTGCTCGGTGAGTGTAAGGTAGACCTCCCGCTCGTGGGTTGGCTCGGTCTTGAACAACACAAAAGCTTCGGGCATAGAACCAACGAATTCAACTCGGGATTTATGGATTCCTGCTGGCCCACGGTGAGCACAAACGGGGGCATCTTTGAAGAAGGACAAGCACGCGCTTTGGGCTATGAAGCACGGCGCTCCTTCGAGAATCGCTGTGTTCCTAATTTTTCTTTTTCTTGCCCCGCTGTTCATTCACGCAGTTCCTGCTCCACCCGAATCCGATTCAACGTCGTTGCTCAGCGGTGCGATGCGGACCGAAGGCCGAGCACAGACCACGTGGTCGGGCACCCAAACGCTGACGGGAACTTACACCATCGGCGTTGCCGACGAAGTGGTCATCCAACCGTGCACCGTCGTTCAGCTGCAGGCCAACGAACGCATCGTTGTTGACGGGCGTCTCACCGTTCTGGGAACGGAGTCGTGCCCTGTCGTCCTCGAAGCATCGGGCTTGGGCGACCACGAGGGCATTCAATTCAACGTCTCCTCCTCCGGGCGGGGGTCGTTGATTCAGAATCTTACGATTGAGGACGCTGTTTACGGCATGACAATCTACGGCTCCAACCCGGTGATAGAGAACCTGACCGTCGTCAATCCAGACCGCGTGGCCGTGGACCTCTTTTCCTCTGCAGCACCTCGAATCACCGACCTCTTCGTGGATCGAGCGGGTCGAGATCTCGGCTTCCAAAACGACTGGCGATACGGGTTGGGTTTGTCCGTTGGAGCCGGTTCAACGCCCATCGTTCATCGTGCGGTCTTTTCCGATGTTCTCACCCGTGCGGTCAACATTTGGGGGGGGTCTGGGGGCTTGATTCAGGGCATCACCATCGACAACTGCACGGGCTCAACGTGGGCGATGGCGGCGGGGGTGTGGGTCGAAGACAGTCAGCCTCTTTTGACCAACTTGACCATCGCGTCCTCCGACACGGGCATGGTCGTTCGACACATCGACGACGGCGGTTACACTCACGCCGTTGTTCGCCACGCCCACATCAGCGATTCCATGTACCGAGGGGTGTACGTGGACAAGAACAACCACACGAACTACACGAACTACGAGACCGCTGATTTCACCAATTTGACCATCACCGGCACCGGCGGCCCCGGCGCTAAAACGCCCAACATTGGGTACGCAGCGCTCGAAGTCAATGCGACCGGTGCTTGGTTCGACGACACGCTGATCGAGGACTCCACGACCGTCGGTGTTCGACTCTATTTCGTCGATTCAGCGACCACGTTCCGCAATCTGACCGTTCGCGATTCGGGCGACCCCGGTCAAGGTCCGCACGAAGCCGGAGTATCGATTCGCTCATCGTTTTTCGCACCCACCTTTGAGGGGCTCGAGGTGTCGGGTTCGGTCGGGCCAGGGGTTCATTCCACCTCCGGAGGGGCCATGCAGGGCAGCGATTGGGTCCTTCACAACAACACCAAGCAAGGCATCATCGTGGATCGGGCAACCGTGCTCATCGAGGGCATGCATTTGGCGGACAACGGGTACTCCGGTGCTCATGTCCTTGATGCGCGAAGCGTGGACTTCTGGAACCTCACCTCGGAAAACAACGGGGCGTCCCCTGATGCCAGCCAAAGCGAGCAAGCGGGGATGTACTACGAAGAAGCGAACGATGTTGAATCGTCCTCGGGGGATGTTCGGTGTCTGAACTGCACCGTGACAGGCTCGCAGGGCCACGGCATCTTGGCTCTCGACTCCGTCGACCTTTGGCTTGAGGGCGTCGAACTTCGTGGCAACAATCCGAATCTTCCCGCGCTGGAGATCGACAACAGCCGTGCCATGCCGGCGGGCGCCAGTGGAAGGGTGCACTTGGCCAACTTGGAGGTCCACGCCGAAAGTCCCGGACATCCCGCCGTGAAACTGGAGCGCATCGCTGGTGAGGTCAACGGCTTGTCCATGTCTGGCAACCACACAGGAATCGAATGGAACGGTGAAAACAACGGTCAGTTCGCCTCTTACCTCAACGATTCCGTGTTCTCAGGAACCGAATGTCTCACCCTCGAAAGCCACGCAGCGCTCGCTGGTAGCGGCAACCGAATTTCCGCAGCGTGCACCGGTGATGTGACGCTGGTGGACAGCCATGTCAATTGGTCCGGTCTGGTGGACGACCGTGGTTCGACGGTGACACCCACCGTGCTCAACCTCGATGCGAGTTCAGTCCTTCACTTGCACCAACCGACGGATGTTTCCTACGCCAACGCAACCCTTGCAGCAGGGGCTGAATTGGACGTTGCGTGGGACCTCACCGTCTGGGTGGTCAACAATTACTCCAATGGCATTCCCGGAGCGACGGTCAACGTCTCTTTTGCCTCCTTTGAACCGACGTTCACCCTTGCGGCCAGCGATGAGGGGCGCCTCTATTTACCGAATTTCATCAGCCAACGTTGGACCTCGACCGGCCCAAGCGCCTACAACTCGGTGGACATCAGCTGCGGGTATGCCGGCGTGGCCAATTCCACATCGGCCACCTTCGATGAGGACAGGGTGATTTACTGCCATTTGCCCCTGGCGAATCAAGCCCCGTTCATTCGTTGGACCACGCCTGAGGACGGGAGCATCTTCCCCTCTCAGGCCGAAGTGGAATTCAACGCCTCCGAATCGTGGGACCTTGACAATGACGTCCTGACGCACGAATGGACGTCCTCCATCGACGGCGTCTTTTCCACGCACATGGACCCCTTTGTGGCCAACGACCTCACCTCCGGCGTATCGCTGAGCGATGGTGTCCACCAAATCACGCTGGAGATTTGCGACCCCGGTCGTTGCGTTTCAGAAACCCGCACCATCGAACTGGTCAACTTTGCACCCGTGCTGCTGGTCGACTTCGAGCCTGCTTTGAATCCATGGAGCGAACTCATCATGCCCCAAACGGGCACGGTCACCATCAACACCACTGGAACCTACGACCCCGAAGGTGACGAGTTTGCTTGCATGATCACGTTCAGCGGATACAACCGTCAGGGTCCCGGCTGGGGCAACGCATGGGTTTGTCCTGAAACCATGTCCTACACCTTCGACCACACCGACGATGATCCTCCCGCCTCGTTTACCATGACCGTGTTGGCTTGGGACGAGGTTGGAAACAACGCCACCTACAGCTTCCCCGTCATGCTCTACAACGAAATTCCGGACCCGGTGTTCACGGTGAACCGTTCATCCAGTGCGAGCGAGGCGCTGGTGACCCTTGACGGAAGTGCAACCGAGGACCCCGAAGGCGACGGGCTTTCCACCACCTTCTCCTCCTCACTTGACGGTGTGCTGCAGGTCGGTTCGGAATTGGTCTGGGAAGGCCGCCTCTCCCGCGGTGTTCACACCATCACAATGGAGGTCACCGACGACCGGGCCGAGCACGCCAATCAGAGCAAGTCCACCTCCATCCTGCTCACGGTTGACAACGCCGAGCCGGTCGCCGTCATCGCCTCACCGCCGTCCCAAACCTTCGACAGTTCCGAACTGATATCGTTCTCCGCCAACGGTTCGGGTGATTACGACGCTGCCTGCTCCACCTTCCCCATGGAAGGTGCATGGGTCTGTGCTGAGTTGGAACCGGCGACCGGTTCGGAATATCTCGTCGTCACCTGGACGAGCAACCTCGACGGTCGTTTGACGCCTGAGAATGAGGACTGGTTGCTCTTTGATCGCCGCTTAACCGCTGGGGAACACGAAATCACGCTGAGCGTTGACGACGGCATTCACGACCCCATCACGACCACCCGAGCGATCACGGTCACACCGTCTGCACCGGTGCTTGGCTTGGTCAGTCCGCAATCCGGGACCGTTCACCCTTCCTCGACCACGTTCATGCTCGATGCCTCGGAAAGTGTTGATTACGACGGTGACGAATTCACCATCACGCTACGTTCGTCTGAAGCGAGCGAACCGTTGCTGGTGGATGTTGACCCTAAGGAGCAACACGCCTTCAACCTTCATGCGGGCGAACATCAGATGATCGTCACCCTGACGGATGAAACAGGGTTGACACGAGACGAGAGTTTCACCCTGACCGTCGTGGAATCCGCCCCCGTGTTGGTGTTGATTTCCCCGGAGAATCGTCAATCCATCGTCCCGGGTGGCTCGTTGATGCTGGAGGAGGCGTCCTACGACGCTGACAACGACCTGGTGGTCCGAGAATGGCGTCGTTATGCCCCCGAATTGAGCGCTCCTGAGGTGCTATCCACTGCTTCAAAGGATGAAATCACCGGTCTTCTGCCCGGCGAATACCATCTTTCCCTCTACGTCGAAGATGCCCGAGGCCACTGGGCCGAAGAGCACCTGAACATCACGATTCAATCCAGTCTCCCCTCGCTCGACCGGGCCTCGCTGGTTCTGAGCGATGACACCTTCACCCAAAACGAACTCAACACCCTTACGGTTCGCGTGGCGTTGAGCGACCCGGACGGCACCACCGACGACGTCAGGGTGAACATCACGTTGGGCGTTCAACAGTGGGAGGCCAACCTGACCGACCTTGACGGCGACGGCGTCTGGGAAGGCTCCATCGAATGGCGACCCGAAATCACCGGCCGTCCCCTGCTGAAAATTGTCGCTAAGGATGGCGAAGGTGATCGTGCAAACATCGATTTCATGTCCCGAAACCTCGTCGTCGAAGCCCCCGAAGACGGCATGAGAGGGTTGCTCTTGGGTGCCGCTACGCTGGGGGTGTTTTTCTTTGTTGGAGCGGTCGTGTTGGTCGTTTCAAGACGCCGACGAGCGCAAGAAGAACTCGACCTCATCACCTCATGGGACGCGTTCAGAGCTCCCGCTCAAACGGACGAGACCAAGGAAGTGCCCACCGTCGAAGGCAACGTCATGGATGGGACGGACGAAGTTCAGGCAGAACTCAACGAAACCGTTGAGTGAGTGCCGGAGTGCTGTATGCTCAGTTCTTCTGCTCAGGCAGGTCGCCGTTGTCTGAATCGGGATTGGTCTCGAGTCCACCCCACGGCGTGAGCGTGCGGTGCAGACCGAGCCGGCGGGTGAAGAGGAATTTCAGATTCTTCCAACCGTCGCCCCACGTGTGAATCTCAGCTTCACCCACTCGGGGCCGGTACGGGACAGAGATTTCGATGGCTTTTTTCTTGCCCAAATGTCGGCGTGCAAGGATCTTGACCTCTTCGCTGAGCGGCATGCCGTCGTTGGTCGGGCGCATCTTTTCGTTTTCGAAGATGGATTTTCGAAACACCCACATGCCCGTTTGTGAATCTTTGATGCCGTACCAGAACAGCATTCGAGCCGTGAAGGAAAGCACCCAGTTTCCAAAGCCGTGCAAACCCGACATGGACCCGTCTTCAGCCATGGAAAGGCGGTCGCAGGTGATGAAATCGAGCTCGTCGTCGAGAAGACGCTTCACCAGTTCGGGCACGAGTTCTGCCGGGTAGGTGCAATCGGCGTCCATCGTGATGATGATGTCGTTTTTGGCCACATCAAATCCTGTTCGGTAGGCTCGGCCGTACCCTTTCCGGGGCTCAAGGTGGACTCGAATCCCTTTCTCCAGAGCGATTTCACGGGTGCGGTCGGTTGAATTTCCATCCACAATCATGATTTCCAAATCTTCGCACCAGTCGCGGGGAATGGCGTCGATGGTGGGGCCTAGGGCTTCCTCTTCGTTTCGGGTTGGCAAAATCACCGTCACCGAAACGGGTAGCACATCGCCCATGATGCCCCGAGCCGAGGATTGGCCTTCAAAGGTTTGGCTGGAAGCGTGGTTTTCTCCGTCGCGACCTCAATGAACTTCAAATGGTGGTCTGCCGTGGTGCTTTCCATGCACATCGCCATGGTCTCGGGCGAGTATCCTCCCCGATGGGGGGGCATCGGCTCCGTGGTGTTCCACTTGGCGGGTCATCTCGCCCAGCGCGGTCATGATGTGACGGTGATCACTCGAACCCACAACCAACCAGCCCCTCACCAACCCGGCGTCAGCGTGCTCAACGTGCCGTGGCTCAAGGCGCCCATGGCGTTCACTCGCTCGTACGGGAAGCATGCCCTGACCGAACTTCGTCGTCTTCACCAAGTCAAACCGGTCGATGTGGTTCACACCCTCCTGCCGCTCGTCAGTTGGACGGCCAAGGAGTACCTCTGGGTCGAGGAACACGTTGCACCGGTGGTGTCGGCGTTGAACGGAAGTTGGATCGGTGAGCGTGAAGGCATGAAATTGGCGGCTAAACACAACGAATCTGCGACGTGGAAAAACCCCAACGACCTCGCCATTCTCTTGACCGGAGGCTACTACGCAAAATACGAGCAAGCCGGGGTGGAACATTCAAGCGTCTCGGTGGCGATTTCTGATTCTACACGCCAAGAATTTGAGCGGTGGTATCGCCCCCCGGAGGACTGGCACTGCGAGACCGTCCTCTACGGCGTGGACCATCGCGTGTTTCGGCCAATAAATCACGATCACGAGGAGGAGCAACTGGCTTACGAGGCTCTGAGGACGACCTACGATGCGGCCGACGACTCAGCCCTTTGCGGCCATCCGGACACGAAGACGCCGTTGCTACTTGCCGTGGGCCGATTGGTCGCCCGGAAAGGCCATCGGACCCTGCTTCGCTCCATGCCGTCCATCCTGAAGGAACATCCCGGAGCCCGCTTGGTCATCATCGGACGAGGCCACATGCGCAAGACCCTCATGCGACAGGCCAAGCGGCTTGGAATTGCCCACGCCGTGCACATTCAGCCCGGCATGAGTTTTGAACAGCTTGCGCTTCATTTTCGAGCCGCAGACTTGGTGGTCTATCCCTCGTATTACGAAGGTCAGGGACTGATTCCACTTGAAGCGCTTGCCAGCGGGACGCCCGTGGTCACCGTTGACCAAGCACCGTTGACCGAAATGATCGACGAAGAGGTGGGCGGCTTGTTCACGTGCGGCGACCCCGACGACCTCGCACGCGCGGTCAATCACAGTCTTCACCACCCCGATAAGCGGACTGAACAGATGCAAAAAGGTCGTCAGCGCGTGCTCGACCGCTTCACGTACGAGCACAACGCCGAGGCCTACGAAGCGATTTACACGTCGCTGCTCGACGATTGACACCGGCACGAGCGCAAGGTCATTAGGAGGAGGGGGCGTCGGCCCATCATGCAAGGACGAGCGCTGTTTCTTTCACTGATGGTCATCACCCTCTCGCTTTCAGGATGTTTTGGTGAACCGGAAACGATACCCGAGACCGAGGTTGTGATTGAGGACGACGTTCGCGTGTTCGTCACCGACCGAAACGGCGAGTCCTTGGGGACAACCCCCCTCGAAATGATGTTCCAGTTCAGCGACGTTGGGGAAACCGGTAAGGAACCCAGCATCGGAATCACCTCGAGTGGCTGCATTTTCTTCATCGCCATGGAGAAGGTCATGCGCTCGTGTGACGCTGGCTTGACGTGGGAGGAGAGCCAAGACCCCGTGATGTGCTCTCCAACGACCAGCGACCCGTACGGATGGGTTGACCCCATCACTGACCGTGTGTTTGGCGTTCAAATGATCGGCCTGGAGACCTCGTGGATTTGCTGGAGCGACGACGACGGTGAAACGTGGATGGGCAACCCCCACGATTCCGGAACCACGCCACTCAACGACCACATCAAATTGGCCAGCGGTCCTTGGACCGACAGCGGCTACGGAGCGTTGGGTCAATTCACCGGAAGTTTCTACGAAACGGCCGTGTACTACTGCTACAACAAACTCGCAGGAATCTTCTGCTTCACGAGTTTCGACGGAGGCGCCACCTTTGAGGCCGGTGGGCAAATCGTTGGCTTGGCGACCACGAACGGGGGTTTGCACGGAGCCATCTCCACCGCCCCCGACGGCACGGTGTACGTCACGCCGCGTGTGGCCACCCCCACCGTCATCGTCTCCAAAGACAACGGCTTCTCATGGTCCGAACGCTACATGGGCGAGGACGTTGGCACACCGAACCCCCGAAAGAACTCCGAGGTTTCCGCCGACACGGCCTCGAACGCGTACCACGTTTGGACCGGAGCCGACGAAGGCATCTACATGTCACGTTCCACGGATTCAGGTGAAACATGGGAGCAGGAAAGCATCCGGGTTTCGCCCGTTGAAGTGATTTCTTCTGTGTTTCCCCAGACCGATGCAGGTGACCCGGGGCGCATCGCTATCACCTATCTGGGCAGCGAAAACGGAGAGATGCTCAACCAGTCCGACATCGACGGCAACCCGTGGGACGGCAACGCTCACTACGCTCCAAACAACGCCACGTACCACCTCTACATCACGTTCAGCCTCAACGCTCTGGACGATGAGCCCGTGTTCCACACCTACCGTGTCACGGACGACCCCGTTCAGGTTGGCTCCATCTGCTTGAACTCCGGTGATTGTCGAGACATCGGAGGTTCGAACCGGAATTTGCTTGATTTTAACGATCTCCACATCGACCGAGAGGGTCGTGTTTACGTTGCTTTTGCCGATGGATGCACGGGCGACTGCGCCACCAGCGAGAACGCAACGGCTGCAGATTCCCGAGACGGACGAGGCTCCGTGTACTACCTTGCGAGCGGCCCGAGCCTCTACGAAGGGTTCGGACAGATGATGGCCCTGATCGACGAGTGAGTCGATCACGCGAGCAAACGTGCCCTGAGTTTACGCAGGCTCAAGCGCAGGCCAAGCATGGCTTTTCGAAGCTTGGAGAGTTTGACCGGTTGCGTGAACACATCGCCTGAACGGCGTACGATTTCGTTCAAAATGGACGTGTAAGCGTCGGCCATGATTTCGGGCTGGACACGAGCGCGACCGTCGAGATAAGCAAAGAGATGGTTGGCCGAAGACTGATGGCGCTTGATGACCTCGACGTACTCCACCACGAACCCTTTCCAAGAAAGCGTAGTGGCAATGTTCTCGTTCTGAAGCGAGGCCACGCTGATGTTGTGCGAGGCGAGAACCTCAACCGGGAGATATATTCGACCTCGTTCCATGTCTTCGGTGATGTCGCGGAGGACATTGATGAGTTGCATTTGAATGCCGAGGTCAATGGCGTGCAGGCGAGCCGCACGATCCTCGTAACCGTAGATTTCGATGAGAATTAGGCCGACGGCTGAGGCCACCTTGTAGCAGTAGGAGCGAAGTTCATCCCAAGTTTGATTTTGAACGGGGTACAAGTCGTCTTCCATGCCTTCGATCACGGTTTCAAAATCCGCCAGTTTGATCGGGTACCGTGTGAACACGTCCTGCAGGGCCACGAAAATTGGATGGTCGTCTTCGGTGATGGCCTGATCGTTTGCTCGTTGCAGTTTGAGGCGTATGTCGACCAGGGCCATCATTCGTCGTCGGTGTTCATCTTCGGAGAGGGAAGGGGAGGTGCCGGCGTGGAGGTCGCTGACGATGAGCTGTCGGGCGGCGGTGGCTTCCCTGAGCTCCTTGGTTTCGAGGATGGTCGGCTCTTCGTCTCCGTCAACGATGTCGTCCACCCATCGGCAGAGCGCATAGACGGCGTGAACCGCTCTCCGTTTGTCGATGTGGAGAGCGCTGAACGAGGAATAGAACGTCGTGGAGGCGTTTCTGCACGCCGCCTCGCAAAATGCATAGGCTTCGTCGAGGCGGTGCTGTTGCATGGTGAACCCTCAAGCCGATGTTGGGGTTCCGGAGGACGGCTCTTTTGAGTTTTCGTTGAGGGCCGCTCTGCCTTGCTTGGAGCGCTTTCGGCTCTCAAACCACGTGTCGACACCGTTCCAGTCCGGTATGATGCCGAGACTGTCCAGAAGCAACTTGCTGCTGATTCGAGCGGACTCGTAAATCACGGGCAAGCCGCTACCGGGGTGTGTCCCTCCACCTACAAGGTAGAGATTGTTGATTTCATCGAATTGATTCTTGGGTCGGCGCCAGAGCATTTGGTCAAGTCCGTGAGCGAGGTTGAACACGGCTCCACGGTAGCAGTGGTCGCCCCAGTCTTCGGGGGTGATGAGCATCTCCGTAACGATGTGGTCGCTGAGGCCCTCAAAGCCCAATTTTTCCTCGATTTGCTGAATGATTCGGTCTCTGTAGGCATCCTTTTCGGTGGCCCAATCGATGTTTTCGTGGATGTGAGACACGGGCACAAGGGCGTACACCGTCGAGCATCCTTCGGGGGCCAAACTCGGGTCGACCACGCAGGCGTTTTGGACGTAAATCGAGGGGTCGTCCCAGGTGAGCTTGTGATTCTTCTCGATGTCTTCGAGGTTTTTCTCGTAGTTTGCCGACGCATAGATTTGGTGGTGCGGAAGGTCTTCGTAGACCTTGTCGATGCCCAAGTAAATCATAAACGTTGAACAGGAATACTTCTTTTTGTCGATCTTCTTGTTGCTCCACTTCTTTCGGACCTTGTCGGGGAAGAGTTGGGTCATGCCGTTGGCGAAGTCGGCGTTCATGACGACCTTATCGGCAAGGAACTCGCCTTCAGCGGTTCGAACGCCCTTGATGGTTTTGCCGTCCATGATCACGGACTCGACCGCTTCGTTCATGCGGAAGGTGACGCCGAGGTCCTTGGCGATGCTCGCCATGCGTTCGCTGACGCTGCCCAATCCACCCATGGGGTGGAAGATGCCGTACTCGTATTCGAGGAAGGCAAGCATCGTGAACAAGCTGGGGCAGTTGAAGGGGGACATCCCGAGGTACTTTGTCTGGAAGGACATGGCAAGCATCAGGCGGTCGTCGTCGAAGAGTTTCATCAAATCGCCAGCAACCGAGCGCTGAGGGCGAAGCACACCCGCCACTCGCATGGCTCGCTTGGAGAGCAGGTCGGTGGGTCCGTACCACGGCTCTTGGAGGCAAGCCTTTGATTTGTGGAGCTTGAGACGATTGTCAACCACGTATCGGCGGAAGGCGTTGGCGTTGCTGTCGCCGGACAATCCACGGATTCGCTCTGTCATTTCGTCAAGATCGCTCGTGCAGTCCAAAACGCCACCTTGTCCGAAAATGAGTCGGTAGTTCATGTCCAGCCGGTGGAGATTCAATTCTTTGTGGGCGTCTTTCCCGATGGCCTTGAAGATGTCTTCGATGACCTCGGGGTAGTGGAAGAAGGTCGGACCGAGGTCGAACTTGAACCCGTCTCGGTCGAAAACTTTGTTGCGACCGCCGACGGAACTGGAGCGCTCAAAAACGGTGACGTCCACACCCGATTTCGCTAGGAGCAGGGCCGAGGCGAGTCCGCCGGGTCCTGCACCGATTATGGCCACTGAGGGTGTAGAGGTTCCTGTCATGACAGCCGCTGACGGTTTCACCATATAAAGCGCGGTTTTTGTTCATAAAAAATTCATAAAAAATTACAGTTCAGGCCTGAGATTCAAGGATGCTGTTCGGGTCGATGAGAACGGAAAATTCATCCAAATACGGCCCCATGGAACTGATCAAATCCACGCTTGGATGCCCCTTCAGAACCATGCCGTCCATGTACATCAGCGAACGTATGATGGGAAACGCTTCCTCTCCGAATGCGCACCCGGCCAACACCGCCGCCTTGACCGTCTTCATCATCTGCTCGGTCAGGGAAACCTCGCTCACCGAGGTGCCGACGAAGCCGTCGTACAGTTCGTTCATCGAGTCGTAATAGGTCTGGAGCGTGCCGCCGGTGGGTTGGACAGCCGCCATGGTTAACATGGCATCAAAAGCGTTTTTCAGTTCACCCCTGGCAAGGAAATAGAAGAAGCCAAACAGGGCGTTGCGAACGTGTTTGGGTGCGTTGCAGATCGCTCCGGTGTCAATGAAGACGAAATTGCCATCGGCGTCCATCATGGCGTTCCCTGGATGAAGGTCCCCGTGAAAGGTACCGATGCCGAACATGAAGGCGCCGTGGATGCGGAAGAGCTCCAGCATGTCCGGCCATGTGAGCGTCGCCGCCTCGAGGTGATCCTCCAAGGTTGGGTGAGTGATCTCTTCCATGACGAGGATGTGCTGGTTTGACAGGTGCTCCCAAACGTGCGGAAACTTGAGTTTGGGCATCGGGAAGTGCTGCTCAATTTCCGCCGCTTTTTCCTTGAGTTGATTGCGACCGTCGATCTCGTTGAGGAGGTTCAGTTCTCGCAGCGTGTAATCTTCGATGTGGGCCAGGAGGCCGATGGGGTTGCCCACCTTCCGAAGTCGAGGGTTGAAGAACAGACCCATCCGGATCCATCGCTTCATTCGCTGCACATCTCGCTTGAAGGAGGCCTCAAAATCGGATTTGATGATTTTGATGACCACCTTGGAGCCGTCGTTCATGACCGCACGGTGGATTTGGCCGATGCTTGCGGCCGCAAACGGCTTCATTTCGATGCTTTGGAAATGGTCCATGAATCCCTCTGGAGCAAAGCGGTCCAGAAGGTTCTGCGAATCCTCCTCTGGGATGGTGGCTGCTCGGCTGTAAAGCTGTTGAAGCTCAATGCATCGGTTGGGTTCAATGAGGTCCGGGCGAAGAGCGAAGATTTGGCCGAGTTTGACCGCCAGCAAGCCCATGGATTGAATGGCGTCGATATCAACGGGCTTTTTCCCTTTGAGTTGACGGAAGAAACGGATGAACGTGCCGAGTTTCATGGGATCACACCCGCTCAATCAACAAGTTCGATGGTGTTCAATTCGTGTCGGTGAATCAAATACCGCCAAAGGTCGTCCTTGTGTCCGTCGCCGTCGACGCGCTGGATAACAACGTTGGCTTCCTTGGCAAATCGGGTGGACAGGGCCCCTTCGATGATGCCGTCGTCCATCTCCCACATCGGCAGGGCGTCCACGTCGTCAACCGGGGGGTGGTTGAGTCCAACCACGACGTGGAACTGAGGGTCCACATCGTACTGAAGCTGGCCCAAACCGGCGTGTTCCCACCAATCCATCATTTCATCAAGAAACTCAATGTCATTTTCTATAGAACGAAGAGAAAAAGCGATTTCTTGGCCAACACGGTTGCCGATTTGACGCAGCATGCGTCCAATGTCAATTCCCAGCACCTTTAGGTTGGAGAGTTTGCCCTCCGTCAGCCGCATTCGCGCATCGTTGACTTCGTTGCCTGCGGCAAAGAACGCATCAGGGTCAAACGGCGTGTCTTCTTCGGGCAGCTGTCCGTCGAAGCCGAGTGCGACGGAGACGTTCTTCAGGAACGACCCCTCACCAATGGTGAGCCGAAGTGGATCGTTGATTTGGTTCTCGGTGAATCGGGCTCGAGCGGTTGCCAGCGGCACGGCTCCTTCCCAAATGGCGTCGATGAGATGCAGATGGGCTTGGGAGAAGGGTCCGGATTCGATGATCAGCGCAGCGTCCTCTTTTCCTCTGCCCACCGGGTTGTCTTCGATGTTGAGGTACTGAATGACTTCGGCCTGGTCCTGAACGAAGCCCAACGAGTCCAGTTCATCCGAGTGGCGAACGTCAATGCTGTTGTTCAGTTTCTCAAAGAAGCGAAGCGTCCGCCCGTCGAGGTGTGTGATGATTTGAACCACCACGCCACGAACGGCTGCAGTGTTCACAGCTTCGAGGGCATCGGGACTTCGGCACAGATGGAGAATACCAAACTGGCCGAGCAACAGAATCAACCGTTCCTCGGCGTCGTTGGCCATTTTTTGGAGTCGATTGTAGATGTGGGTTCGCTCTTTGAGGACCGCAAACCGAGGGTCGTCGATGTCTCGCCGTTGTTTCTCGTAGGATGCATCGGTTTCCGTGATGCCTTTCGACAACTCGTCAAAGCCGTCCACCAGCCGGTCAAGTTGCTGCTTTCGGGATTGAATGATGTGCTCCATGGCTTCGTTGATTCGAAGACTGGAAAACAGCATCGGTCGGTCGGCCGTGGCCGTGACGATGCCCATCTCTTGCAGGCGAGAGAGGCTGTTGTAGGCGTCTAGACGGGTCGTGTTCAGTTCCTTGGCGAGTTCGGAGGCCTTCATTTTTGGCCGGGAGCCCAGGATCATGATTGAGCGCACCTCTCGTTCGTTGAGGCCGGCCTCCAGAAGAAGTTCGTCCCACATTCACTCATCACCTCGAACTTCGGAGATGTCAGCCAGGATGCGGGCCACGTGTCGTCGAGGACGGAAAAGCCAGTCGTACACGTACCGAATCGTGTTGTCCGGACCCACCAAAAAGGAGGATTTTGAGGGGAACTGGCCCAGGTGGAGCGGCACGTTGAACAACTTTCCAACCACGCGCTCCGGGTCGGCGAGTAGCGGGAACGGCAGGTCCCCAAGGGAGGACTTGAATCCAGCCAATTCCTCACGGGTCCCCGGGCCGATGCCGACGATGGAGCACCCAACGGACGAGAACAGATCGTGTTGTTCTTTGAAGGTCAAGCATCCACGCTTGCAGGTGGGTGAGTTGTTGCGTGAGTAAAAGAAGACGATTCGCCAACTTCCATCAAGGCTGTTGCTGTCGAACGTTTCGCCGTGTTCGTTTTCAAGGATGAAACGAGGTGCTTCTTGACCGACGATGTTGGTTCGCATGATCGGTCCTCAGTTGGGTAGAATGTGGCCCATCCGGGCGCCTTTGGTTTGCATGTAGTCTCGATTTTGGTGGCACTGGCCCACGATGATGGGCACGCGGTTGGTCACCTCGATGCCATGGTCCATAAGTTGCTCTCGCTTGTCGGGGTTGTTGGTGACCAATTCGACGGATTGAACGCCCATCGAGTACAGCATCTCAGCGGCGAAATCGTAGCGGCGAGCGTCGCCTGGAAGGCCGAGCGCAAGGTTGGCATCCAGGGTGTCAAGACCGGTGTCTTGCAGCGCGTAAGCTTGCATTTTAGAGTACAGTCCGATGCCTCGCCCCTCCTGGCGCATGTAGGCAATGGCACCGTGGCCACGCTCCTGGATGGCCTTCATCGAGGCGTGCAGCTGCGGCCCGCAATCGCACCGCTTTGAGTGGAAGGCGTCGCCCGTGAGGCACTCCGAATGGACTCGAACCAGCGGAGAACCCTCGCTGAGATCTCCAAGGTAGAGGATGCAGTGTTCCTTGCCGTCACCGGGGTCTCTAAATGCGCGGATTCGGAAATCACCAAAAGCGGTAGGAAGTTTGGCATCGGCTTCGGGGGCCTGCTTGACAAACGGTTTGTGGGCTCGTTCCATGTTACAAAACTTGCTGAGTTTGTATATAAACACTCGTCTT
>PBMS01000046.1 GCA_002722695.1 Methanobacteriota archaeon | reverse complement strand
CGAATCAACCGTGTGCCGGTCCATTTCAACGTCGTCGACAAGGACCACCACGCGGTAATCGATGCTGGACCCGGCGGGTGCTTCGGCGACCACAGGCAGCGATGCGACCACAGTGCCGCCGCTTCTTACATTTTCGATAAGATCCGTTTCGATTGTTGCCCAAAATCCGCCGTCGACCAACTCTTGAAGGGCAAACACCACCCGGCCTTCACCACCAAGATTGCGGGTGCTCACGACCATGGTGGCCGTGTTGCCTTGGTAGGGGCTTGGAACATCCCACTGAAGCGATGTGTCTTCATGTTGCAAATCAATCCGAGGACCCAGCAAGGCCATGGGCCACGATGAGAACGGCTCGTTCATGGAATTGGAGACCGTGTCGTAAGGGTTGCCCGCTTCGTCGGAGCCCGAAACCCACACGTCCACGGTGTAGGAGGGCAGCAACGTTGTCGCTCCCGAATCCGTCAGGTCGAGCGCACCGCTCCAATAGAACGTCTGTCCAAACGATGTGTCTCCTGGCAGGAGAACACTGCCTCGTGTGATCTCGGCTTCACCGGCCTTCACGCGGTAGTGCAAAACTGCGGCATCGTTGATGTCAAATCCGTTTTCATCGTTGGTGACAAGGATCACCTGAAGGTTGCTTGCGTCGCCGATGGAAAGAAGCGACCCACCCTCCACACCGTTGAGTGTGATGCTGTCAATGGTCGGTCGCACGCTGTCCACGGCAAGGCGTACACGGGGAGAGAACGGCGTTTCATCGAGCGCCAAACCCGGCATGTCGTCCATGCTCAACCGGAGGTCAAGACGCCCGGAACGAACGGAAGGAACCAGAAGGTCCAGACTGAACTCACCATCGTCTCGTGTCGACGTGCGCCAGTTGTTTTCAAAGTCGCCAAAGACCACATCGAACGCCCCTGCAGGCGCAGGCGTCTCGTCTTCTGAGAAGAGCACTCGACCCGACACACGAAGCGCTTGTCCGGCACCGATGATGGTCTCGAAATTTTCATCGTTGTAGTGATTCTCGCTGTTGCGAAGTTCAATGGCCCGAATTTTACCCTGCTCGGTGTCGAATCGGAAATCGTTGTCCAAACTCCACCAGTCGTCGCCCAGCCCTTCCTCAACCTCGAAGCACGGGGTGAGTTCGTTGTCGTTGCAGGGTTTGTCCGTGACTCTGATTTTCGGGAGGAAGTGGGACGCTCCATCGGTGTCGTAGGTCTCGGGGAACAGCCAGGTCAACTGAAACCGCGCTTGTATGATGATGACCGATTCGTCACCTTCTTCCAGACTGACGGTCGAGTAAAGATTGGACACTGCGACGTTGTCAGACCCAGAGGTCATCACGGCAACGGGCATGTCGTCAGCGCCTTTGGCAAGCGAGATGTACATCGACGACTCGTCGTCGTCAAAATCTCCGGCAAAGGCCACTTGGACGTATTGAATGTCCTGCCATCCGTTGACGTCGATCAACTTGATTTGAGCTGTGTAAGGGACACCGGGATGGAGCGGTTCGTAGTCGTCATGTCCGAGGATTGATGAGTTGCCCAAATCGACTTCGGGTTCAAACTCTTGACGGATGTGGTAGGTGACCAAATCTGCGTCCCAGTCCGGGAGAACCTCTCCGGGCCGGTATCCACACGTTACGGAGGAAGCGGGGCACACAGGACCGCGTCCCATCGCAATTTCGTTTTGCTGCTCGTCTTCACCCGACACGTAAAATGAGACCCGCTGTTTGTGCAGCAACATGGAATCGTCGATCAGACCTTCGAAGATGTTCAAGCCGCCCGCACGGGTTTCGGGGGACGTCAGCGTCCTGACCTCGTATTCATCCTCGTTGGGCAGGCCATCAAAGTTGTAATCCGTGCAACCGATGGCTTCACTCGCCTTGCAACCCACCCAATAGTGGAGGTTCAGTTGGCGAGGTGGGTCAACGGTGTCTTGAACAACGATGGAGACGGACTGCCCCACACCCGGTGCGCCTGCATGACGTTCCTCGCCGTCGATGGGGGTTGTGGTGAGGACCAGCGGGGAGTTGCCGTCAAGAATCAAGCGAATGGTGTTGTAACTGGGGTTGGTGTAGGTGGAGCCGTTCTCGAGATTCACCGCTTGGACGTAGAACACCATGCCACCGGGTTGAGATTCAATGGGCGAGGTGAACGTCATGTTGTACGCACCAAAGGCGGGGTTGATCTCTTCGTAAAGCACGCTTGGTTCGCCAATTGGCTCACCGTCGAAGGTCACGTTTTGCCCAACCACTCTAAGAGAAAAACTGCCGGCGGGCGGCATGAGTTGGGAGTCCTGGAAATGGATCGAACCGCTGAAGCTGATGTTGAATCCTCCTCGAACCCAATCCATGGGGAAGAGTTGCCTGCCGGTTTCTTCCCAGACTCGAAGACCGTCGAGCTGGATGTCGTTTTCCACGATCAGTTCCATCTCGGAGGTCGTCCACTGATTCACCGCAACACCAAGGTCGTCTTCGACCGTGATGACGGCTTCTGTGCTGCGTTCATCGTCCCACGACCAGTTCACTTTCGTGGGCATCCATATCGAAACAATGCCGTCTGCATCCTCCATTGACGTGCAGTTGGCTGCGTCAAACACCACGATGCCACCTGCGTCGGAATTGACCGAACACACGTCCCCTCGATTCCACGTGAAGGTGGGGTTGACACCGTGGGTGTGCTCAATGGCGACCACCGCTTTGTTGACGTGGTCGACGTCATCGCCGGGCGCCACGCGGGTTATGAAATTGCGATACAGGCCGTCGGGCGCCGCCAGACCTCCTTCGAACGATGCGTCCACAGCACGGGTCAGCATGGCGTACGTGATGTCAATGTTTGAAATCTTGACGCGCCCCGAACTGGCCGCCTTGACCCCGATGGGTATGTCAACCATGCCGTCGCCGTTTTCAGGAACGTGGTCGTTAAACGCGTCGACCAGCGTGGGGGCTGACTTCACAATCACGCCGACTGGAGAGTCATCGGAAGCCACAACAGCGGATTCGTTGAGGAAAATATCCGATTCCCAATCGTACGTGCCATCGCCTCCGACGTCCAACATGGGTCGGTCGGGGTAGCCTTCCTCGTATTCGAGCACGAACCGGTCAATGCTGGGCGTGATGTCCACATCGGTGCTCTGATACTGGATGAAGTACTGAAGGGTGTTGCCAGCCGCTTCCGTCGAGAAACTCGTTTCCTGATTGTTGGTGGCGGCTAACCACGTGGTCCCGTTGTCGTTGGAAACCATGACAACAAGTGTGGTTTGACTTGGTACATCGGCCGTCCACTGCGGTCGAACCTTGCCAACCTTGGTACCGGTGTTGAAGGGAGGTGATGTCCAGTCGCCGCTTGTCTGGTAGTCGGTGGCGTACTCGATGTCAACCCACCACGACACGGCGGTGGAACCGATGAGCTGAGCCTTCCAGACAAGTTCGTTGCCGGGGTAATCGAAGTGAATGGTGGACTCGGATTCCACCTCTTCCCAATGCGTGCCGTTGTCGGCTGAAATCCAGTAGTCAACACGATCGCCAACGGACGCTGCCGACCAATAGGTTTCCACATTGGCCGACAGCACGTCTTCGCCAGAATGGACCACTTCACCGTACCATGTGGTGGTGCCGGGAGCGGGGGTCGTTTCGTACATCCATCCCGTTCCAAATTCGCGGTAGTACAAGGTTGCTCCCGACCAGGTTGAATAGCCACAATCAACCGTGACAAAGCGCTCACCGTCAAAGTGCAGGCCGTAGCCGAGCCGCGAAATCTGACGAGTGGTCGACTCGGGAATCAGCGCCGAGGACGAGCCTGAAACCGACCAAGCTTCGATTTGATCGCGGTCGTTGTAGGGCGAATCCTCTTGGCAGCGCATGTAAAACGTGGAGCCGTTGACCTCCAAGCCTCGAAGCATTTGTTTGGTGCTGCTGCCGTAGGTGCCGCCGCATTCCCAACTTGAGCCGGAGGCGGAGGTGTAGCTGTAGAAATCAGGGCTGCGGGTGTAGGTCGACGTACCGTCGCCTGCAAAGTCGTACGCATAGAGTCGGTTCATGGCGTTGTGCGCCACCCACACCTTGTCCGTTTGACGATCGTAAGCGATGCCTGTGTATTCACCAACCGAGGGTGAGATGTCGTACGAATCGATGCAGGTCCACGTGTCGTCTCGCGAGATGTCCATCTCCATGACGCGATGGTAGTTCACCGGTGCGTTGGAGCCGTAGGTGTAACGATAGCCGGAGAGGATGCCGAACAACCGTTCGTCATCGGTCACCGTCCAGTCTCGGAAGCCGTAATAGGCGTAATACGAGGATGAATGCTTCTGGGGCAGCGTGCACGACGCCTTGTCCAAGGTGATGACCGATTCGCGCGTGGCGTTGTTGGGATACAGTCGCTCCACGATGTTGTGGAACGTTGACGAGGACCACGTTGACAAGAACAGCCAGTCATGATGCTTGAGTATGGCGCCCTGACTTTGCGCCATGAAACTCGAGGATGTTTTGGTCAATTGTTGTGAAAACAGCGCCTCTGTGGCGTTGCTGGTGTGAGGTTGACGCAAGGCGTAGGAACCGTTGTCAAGCCAGGCGTTGGAGTTCGTGTCCACGTAGGCATCGTTGCCGTGAGGAATGAAATTGCGGCTTACGTTGTCCATTGCAAGGGTCAGATCGCCTGAACGGGCATCGGCGTTCGAAGCGACACCTCGATTCCAGTGAACTCGATCGTCAGCGACGACCTGAGACCAACCGGTTGCTGACGCTCCTGAGAGCGTCATGCTCACATCGGTGACCATTGCACCTCTCGGCAGGGACACGCTGGCGCCCATGTCGGGGTTTGCGCCCTGATAGAGTGCGATGTGCTCCAGCGAACCGTCGCTGAATTCGTAGACGTGGCGCGTCCCAGCAGCGGCTTCGGCCTCTGAGGCGAAGAGCCCTGCCATGGGTCCAAGCGGCGTCAGAGCCATGACGGAGACGAGCAACAAAAAAACAACTTTGGCGCTGAACCGTTGCTGTTCGCCGCCTTGCATGGAGCCAACACGCCTCAAACCCCATTTGAACCATGCGGTTTGGAGTCGGTGCCTCCGAGACATCAACTGGTTTGACGAGAGTCGTAGCGAATGGGTGAAGAATCGCCGCGAACACCGTCTTCCTCATCGTCCCTCACCTCAAACCAATCGTTCATCCAATCGCCGTCCGTGTCCCAATTCTTTGGGTTGCTCCCTTCAGCAAGATGATCGTCATCAAAGTCGAGCAGGTACCAGCCGTACTCGTGCTCGCCCACGTCTCGAACCGGTGGCGTACCCGGGGACCCGGCGTAATAGATGTCCCACGCATCGGTGCGGTTGCCCGCCATCAAGACCACGTCATCCGAGGCGTCCACGATCAAGTAGTTGGTATCCTTGTCGTCGACGATGTAGGCGTACTGATTGTCTGGGCCTCCAAATTTGTCGATCTTCAGATAATTCAGGACAAGTTCATTGGACTGGCCAAGACCGAGAATGGAGGCTCTAAATTGCCACCCTTCCGAGACCGGCATGCCGTCGTGAGTGAGACCGCTCAAACGCACGGCGTTGGGCGAGGAATAATCGCTGGTGGTGATGGCGTAAAACTCTTGGAAATTGGTGTAGGCTTCGTAGTTGCATCCTGCCCCCGAACAGTCCCAATTCCCGTCCTGATCGGGGTCTTCGTTGGCGTCGTTCGGGTCAGCCGGGTCCAAAGTGAACCACGTAAACTCCGTGTCCGGTCGTGCGAGTGTTCCGCCCGAACCGTCTTGGGACAGCGGTAAACACGAATTCGTGTCCGTCGTGCATGAGCCCCCGGTCGCGACGTCGATCCAAACCACTCGAATGTCGATGTAGGAACTGAAATTGTCGTTGCTTTCGTTCCAACCCATCTTGTACTCGTACCAATCGGGCAACATGTCGCCATCGGAGTCGTTGTCACTTGGGTTTGACCCGTACTTGAACACCTCGCGACCGTCGGAATAGTTGTAATCGCGCACGTGGGACACCACAGCGCCGTTCTCCACCGTGGTGATGAAGGTGCGACTGTCCTCGTCGCTGTCGTTGAGGTCCGGACGGGTTTGGTTGTCGTACTCCATGAAGTTGGTAAAGGGAAGATCTCCCACCCCGTTTTGCACGACCACACCGGAAGGCGTGAAGACTCGGTCTTCCCAACTTCCTTGTGTTGCGGGTATGTCGAAGCTCGTACGATCGTACCATCCGTCTCGATCGCCGTCGTAGTTGGCGTCCCACGGGTTCAGAGGGTTGGCCGCCCAGTGGTTGATGGTGGTCGGATCGTCCATGCCGTAGATGGCGTAACAGTATTCCCAGCCGTCAGGGATACCGTCGCTGTCAGAATCGGAGTGAGTAGGGTCGGCCACGCCACGCAGACTGCGATTGAAGTTATCGTTTTCCAGGGAATTAATTTTGTCCATGCGGTCAACGGACGATTGACCCTTCTTTACGAAGTCCTGATACAGCGCCTGCTGGGCTTGGAGCGGTGTAAAGCCCAGTTCTTCCTGATAGGCAGCCATGGCGTCTTCACCGAAGTCGATGATGCCCAAACTTGCGGGGACCGTGTTCCGATTGAGGAATTTGCCCCACGTTCTCGATTCCCATTCGCGCAGATTGCTGAACGTCTCGTTGGCGTCGATTTCCCCATCACCGTTGCAGTCGAAACTGTCACCGTCGGAGTCGAGGTTGACATCGCCGTCGATCAGGGGGTTGATGGACCACCGGTTCTGGTCGAGGTCCCACGACGTAAACCAGTACTCGAACCCGTCGTACATGCCGTCGCCGTCCGTGTCGGGGATGGTCGGGTCGGACATGCCCAAGACAACCGAAATGAAGGCGTTGGGCGGTTCCCCTTGCTGCCACGCATTGAAGTCGTTGAGCAAGCGTTTCCCTCGTGTCTCTTTGGAGATGAGAATGTTGAACACTCGCTGCGCTTTCTCGGTGGGCTGTTGGAAGTCACCGTCCACGTGGAGCAACGGAGCATCGCTTGGATGCTCCATGCCGTTGTCGGGTTGTTCCGAGGCAAGCGCAAACTCCTGGCGGTCGATGAGACCGTCCTCATCACCGTCGAAATCACCGTCTCCGGCCACCAAAGGATTGAGCGTCCACGTGGCAGCCGTCACGTTCCATGCCGTGAAGAGCAATTCAACACCGTCCAACATGCCGTCGCCGTCGGTGTCAACGTTGTTGGGGTCGGCCGTGAGACCGGTCAGGTTGGTTTGATTTTCGGTCAAGAAGTCGCCAAAGGAGGCCGTTGTGGGAATGCCGGGCCACTGCTGGAGGGCAAAGGCCGTACCGATGGTGGTCACAAACCACTGGGGCGAAGAGCGGTTGTTGTCGGTTTCAGAATACGATGGAGAGATCACGTTGTACTCTTCCCAGTTGGTCATGCCGTCGTCGTCGGCGTCCTGCCAACGGTCCGTTGAGTCCAAAGGATTGAGCGTCCAAGCATCGTCCAATAGGTTCCAGCGAGCGTACCAAATCTCCCATCCGTCGGGCATGCCGTCGTCGTCGGTATCGGCGCTGAGCGGATCGGCAGCGCCGATGCTGTACGTCGAAAGACCGGCGGTCACCGACCCCGATGCGCGGTCGGCAAAGGTGTCGTCGGGTGCACCCAAATCTCCAATGTTATCGAACAGCGTTGTGGTGAAGTTCGACGGAAGCGGGACGCCTTCCAGCGTCGTGTTTCCACTGAACAAATCCGTTCGGATGTGGTACTCAAGGTAGTTTACGAAGGCTTCATCCTCCGAGAGAACGCCGTCTCTGTTCACGTCATAGCCGTCCCCGTCGGGGTTCTCGAAGGCGTCTGAACCGTTGAGTGGATTCACTCCGATTCGGGAGGGATCCCACGAGCAGAGCCCTTTGGATTCCCATCCGTCGGGCAAGGTGTCCCCGTCCGAATCGATGAGGTTTGGATCCGCAACCGACCACGCTTCAGCTGCCTCAGGGGACTCGCCATAGAGTTCCAGCAAGTCGCCGTTGATGCCCATGAGGCGGACGACGGACCACTGGTATTCGCACAGGTTGGGCAGACCGTCGCCGTCAGCGTCCCAGTTCGCGTCCTCGGGTCGAAGCGGATCAAGACTCCAGTTGTTGCCGCCCGTGAAGGCGTCGCCAATCCAGCGCCGATGTTGAATTTCCCATCCGTCGGGCATGCCGTCGCCGTCGGTGTCTTCGTTGGTCGGATCGGTGGCAGTGTCCACGTTCGCTTGAGCGAGATAGGTGGCGTTGGCGGCCTCACCTTTGACCGAATCGCACACGTAGGCCATCTGAACCGTGTAGTGGCACCAAAGGTTACTCTGCTCGAAAAAGAAGCCGTAGTATTCCGCACCGTCGCCGACACCGTCGCCGTCGGTGTCGCCATCACGCGGGTCGGTGGAGTTGTAGCCTTCAGGCGTCATTTTGGTGTACCTGTACTCGTCGAGGTTGGTCCACAGTCGCTCAAGGTTCATGTCGCCCGACTGATCGAGATCCAAGCCGTCAGCGTCGTTGTCGTACAGCGCATCCCACGGGTCGGTCGGGTCCAAACCGTGAACCACCTCCCACCCGTCGGGCATGCCGTCAGCGTCCGAATCGTTGGCGCCGGGATCCATGAGTTGAAGATTGGCAAATTGACCCGGGGAGGCTGCGCCAAACACCGTAACGTTGCCTTCTTCGACCGAGGTTGCGACGGCGGTGATTTGGCCGGGGAGTCGGGTTTGGTCCTGGAGGCCGTAGACAGCGGTGTAGTCTCCCGCCAGCGCCCACAACCCCCACTCGGAACCGACGAGGAGTTCATCACCTGTTGGATGAATGGAATGGATGCTGTTGGTTTCTCTGGACAACTTACCCTCGACGCCCGGGTGAACCATGAGCCCGCCGTGTTCAATGAAGTCGTCGTTCAAATCCAACTTGTGCAGACCCGAGGGTGTCCCGAACCACAAGGCTTGGGCGTTGGAGGGCGACGGGCCGTCAAGAACCATGTCGCGGATTTCAGCGGGGTTCCCGGTTGCCCCCAACGGCAAACTGCGGACTTCGTCCACATTGGTCTGGATTGGTGTGCTCTCCGGCGTGTAGAAAAATCGCCATTCACCCACTTCGTCGTCTCGAGCAGAGGACGTCTCGAGAATGAACAAGCCCCGGTCTGTACCCACGAAGAGGTTGAACGTGGTGCCGCTCACCAGACCATGCTGAATGGACGACACGGATGCGTTGGCCTCAGCCAGACCGGCGACCAGCCCCGTTCCGAGTTCGAAGGCGGAGACGATGGAGGCACTGCCGTCGATTTCAACGATGCTGCCTTCACCTGCTTGCCCCAGCCCGATGGCGTGGAGGTTCACATCCTCCCCTGCAAGCGGTGCAACGGCGTGGAGCGGACCGGTGAGCGACCAGTCCCACGTGCCGATGGAACCGAGGGCCCCGTCCGCCAGCAAGGGCACCACGGCAAAACCGATGCTCGTCCCAAGAACGGCGGCGTACGGCGACCCGTCGGACGTGGCGAGGAATCCATCGTGGAGCAGAACGCCCTGTGGAAGCATGTGATGGCTTTGCGTGTTGTCGTCCAATCCAAGAACGCTGACGCCGTATTTGGTCATGGCGTAGAGGGTCCCGTCGTGTTCTTCCAGAGCCCGCACATCGTGGTGCATGATGGACATCACGTCTTGCGGGGTGTCGTAGATGAGCGGCACGGTCGTAAATTCGTCCGAGTTGCCCACCGTGGTGGACTTCAATCCGGGGTACACGGTGTTGCCTTCGTCGTAATACACCAGGTATTCCTCAAGCGTGGAGAGGGCTTCACCCACTTTCAGGGCGGTCAATGTTCGAGAAACATCGTCTGAAACACCGCCGTCACGATTGGCGTCCCACCCGTCTCGGTCGGGATCGTCAAGTGCGTTGGATCGGTTCAGTGGGTTGAGGCCAAAATGGACCTCCCATCCGTCGGGGATACCATCGCCGAACGATGGGTACAGGGACCGGATTGAAAAGCCGTCCCACAGGTAACGGTCCGAATCGTCAAGGAGAGGATCGGTGCCGAGCCAGAGGTCTTCACCCACCGTATTCACTGCACGATTGGTGCACGCTTCGAGCAGGTTGTGGAAGGTTGCGTTGGCGCCGGACGGTAAATAGGGCCAACTCTTCAGCACTGAACCCTCGGGCAGGGTGGCATGACACCACAGACCATCGAGTTCCGCCGTGAAATTCATTGGTGTGCCATAGGCGTATTCCTCTGGAGCCGTGTAGCGCTCTGCATCGCTCATGATGCCATCCCGGTCCACGTCAAATCCGTCGTTATCGCTGTCCAAGGTGAGGTCGCTTGCGTTCAACGGATCGAACGAAGGACAAGAAAAGCGGAGGGCGACCGGGTCAAACCCACCCATTCGCTGGCACATGTACGCTTCGTATCCATCGGGCATGCCGTCTCCGTCGGTGTCAGAAACCCTCGGGTCGAGGTAGATTCGATTGCTGTTTTCATCGAGTTGGCCCGTGAGTCCTCGCGGAAACCCGGGATCTGTGCAGTTGGCGGGGTAGGGCCAACAGAACTCTTCGGTTGCGTTCAATCCATCCCGGTCTCGGTCGGTGGAGGCATCCGAGGCGTTGTTCTTGTCCAGACCCTGCATGACCACGTCTCGACCGTCGACGGCCGTCCAGTTCGTCCATTGTTCAAACAACGTTTCGTGAACGTCTGGGATCAAATCGCCGTCCGTATCGGTGTTGGGCGGGGGCGTACCGTCCGTATCGTCAGGGTGAATGTTGGAGACGCTTGAGATGGCGGGGAATTGGGACATGAAGAGAAGGCTGGCGATGACGGCCAAGGTGGTCAGGATGGTCGTTTGACTTCGTCGCATGAACTCACCGTCGGCAAAGGCTGAGCCCTGCTCTCTTTTCACCTTGCTCAAATTGCTTATGAGGGTGATGGAACAATGTTCATACAAATCGGTGTTGAGTTCGCCAACAAACCCTCGGAAACGGCTCCTTCTTGAAGGCCACAGGCGGTGTGTTCAAGTCCTTCCCGCGTCCAAGGACCGATGTTCGCATGACGATGACCATCACGCATTTGGGAACGGGCAGTCGAGGGAACTCGACCTTGCTTGAAACCCCTCGTGCAAAAGTCCTCATCGATCAGGGGTTCAGCGGGACCCAACTCGCTAAGCGACTGGCCCGACTGCAGCTTACGCCGGAGGACATAGACTGCGTGTTCATCACCCACCACCACGGCGATCACGGCGGCGGTGCGAAACTCGTTCAAACCAAGTGGAACATTCCCGTTCTCGCCAACGAGCGAACGGCTCTCGAACTGGACCTCGTGCCCGAACTCACGACCCATTTTGAGGCGCTGGACTTGGTCCGTGTTGGCGAGGACCTTGCCGTTCTTCCCGTACCCGTTCCTCACGCTGGCTCCGACAACGTGGCGTTCGTGGCGAGCCATGGCGGTGAGCGTGCTGCCATCATCACCGACTTGGGCTCTTGGACCGACGAACTCATCGCCCACGTCAGAGGATGCGAGCACATCTCCATCGAATCCAATTACGACCACAACAAGCTGATGCATGGACCCTATCCGTATTCACTTAAGGACCGCATTTCAGGACGAGGTGGCCACCTCTCAAATCAACAGACCGGGGAATTCCTCGCCGAAGTGTGCACCGAACAAACCCGTAGCATCACGCTTACGCACTTGAGTGAGAAGAACAACGCCCCTCACATCGCAGAGTCCACCGTTCTCTATTACATCGACGAGATCTTCACGGGCGACCTGAGGATTTCCGCACAAAACGGGCCAGACTTTTCGCACTACATCGGGCAAGAAGCCACCGAAACCACGGCGCCCAACAAGCCGCTCAAATGAGCGGTTTCCGACCGTTCAAGGTGAATGCCTAAATGATACGGGGTTGTGTTCACCTTGTGAACCGACGCACCGTCCGACAGACCGTCCTTCGTCGACCCGACGATGAACGCGCCGTCAGCGAAGTGTTGGGCGTGGTCATGCTCTTGGCCATGGTCATCACCATCATGGGCGGCGTGTGGGTGTTCCTGAACCCGTATCTTTCCGATTTTGAAGACAACACCAACTGGAACTCCGCCACCGGCCTGGCCGATCGGATCGAAGATCGGCTTGAGGTTGCTGGAAACGCTCCTGAGGGTACGGGCTTTCGAAACACACTTGCCATTCAGTCCACCGCCATACGCTCTGTGCAAAACGTTGAACACTGGACCATCAGCGCTGACCTAACGGACCGAGAGAGCATTGACCTACGCCACGTCAACGACACGGTTGTTGGTGTTCTCGCTGCCAACGAAACCGCACGCAGCATACGTGTCGAGTCACCCGGGGTGACCGTTGAAAAAACAGTGCCTGCCAGCCACCTGGAAGTGTTCATCACCCACAACGCAAGCGCCGCACACTGGATGATTGTCACCGTTTACGATGCTGATGGACAACCCCTGCATCAACACGTGACTTGGACCCTCTCAGGGCTTCAAATCACCACGTCGTTGGGCCAGGGTGAACACCAAATCGTGTTGATGAACAACGCTCGAGCGGAGCGCTTCCCCAACGGTGCTTGGGAAGTAAGTGCCATGCCGCTGGTGGAATTTGACCGGATGGCCAACGACGAACTTCGCCTGTCCATGCTGCTCACGGACATCGTCTCGAACGGAAGCATCGGGTCCGGGTCCAACGTGGGCATGCAATTTGTGTCTCAAGGACCGCTCACCCTGTTTTCTGGGCAAGCCTACAACGTGAACTTCAACGTCCAGAACGCTCTTCACGACGTCATCACACCTCAGTACCACAACAACTGGCTGGCCGACTACACCATCGAGCGATCCGCCGGAACGTTGGACACGTACATCGGCTTTGCGCCTTATGAACGGGCGAGCGGAGCCGACGGGTTCAGTGTCTCTTCGCAACAACTTCCCCTCTACTTCGAGGTCGA
The DNA here is from genome assembly GCA_002722695.1 of Methanobacteriota archaeon. Taxonomy (GTDB): domain Archaea; phylum Thermoplasmatota; class Poseidoniia; order Poseidoniales; family Poseidoniaceae; genus Poseidonia. The sequence goes on along the minus strand of PBMS01000046.1, from coordinate 50,210 downwards.
CATCCAGCGCGTGGAGGTCAGCCGATGAGGGGGGCGCTTCGCCGAGACGAGGACGGCGTTTCAGCCGCCGTCGCCACCGTGTTGTTGTTCGGAGGTGTTCTCTCCATCATCGGACTCATGATGGTGTCGATGATGCCCGTCATCGAGGAGATGGAAGGGTCGGTTGAGCGCCACGATATGTCGTCTCAAATGAAACTCCTCGCCCACGAGACCGCTGCGTTAAGCGAGCGTGGCATGCCCGGTGATTCAGCGCAGGCCACCCTCATACCCGTGGACGGCGAATTGGTGTGGGACAGTTTGCGTGGTGGCATGTGGTACTCAGCGACCTGGGTGGAAGACATGACGCTTCGAGCGCGAGGTGCTCTTGATTTCGACGACCAAGTGGAAATTCGCCATCCCGAGAGTTTCATCGAAGCGGTCTGCTTGAGCGACTTGCGCTTGGGTCCCGACCGACCCTACCACTACACACTTGAGGGCGTCATCGACCGAGTCAGCATCACCGTAACGCCCGGCTTGGCCATGCCGCTGGGACCCATTGATGTGATTTTGAGCGAGGACGGAGAGGAGCGTCTCTCCACCTCGCTCAGGGTCGACGAGACCACCAGCATCGACCTCACAGCCATCGGGGAAGCAACGCTCTCCTCATCCCACGAGCTCAACGTGTTTGCTCTGGTGGGACAGGGCGGCGCCACGTACGTCCTGCCCAACTCACCCGAACCCTCGGACAAGCGGGGTCATGCGTGGTCGGTACCACTTCCAGCCGGCCAGTCCACGCTCCACCTTCTCAGCAGCGCAGCCAATCAAATTCACATCACCGTCAACGACCAAACTGGAATCCACTACGCAACACCCAGCGGCTTGGCTCGAACCGCAGTCTCGTTCTCGCATCAGGTCTCGGTCGTTGAAGAGACCGTAGCCCACATCACCACAAGTTCACCGTCCAGGCTCCTGCTCAAAACCAACCTCAGCCACGACTTCGGACTGACGGCTTGGCCGTCGACCAACGGGGCGTATTTGGGTCATGAGTTCGTGCCACCCAACCTGAACGGCACCCTGCGAATGACGAACCCCGGCGACGAGGTTGTGACGTTGACGTGGAGAGGTGGTGGCATCTCCGTCGCTGCAGGCGGTGTTGAGCATCTCAACTGGCCGCCTGTCCATGACGAAGGAGCCTTGGCGCTGGATGCAGACGGGGACGTCTTCGTGACGTGGGCCGCCACGACAAGCGCCGCGACCACCGACGCAGTTGCAGGCATGACGTTCCTGCCGGCCGACGACACCGGCGCGCTGTCCGGTGGAGGCTTCACCTACGCCAATCTTGACAACACCACTGAAGAGAGCTTGATTGCACGACTCGCTGGCTACACGTCTGCATGGAACCTCACCGGTGGCTACCAAGAAAGCGGTGTTTTTCTGGAGAACGACGACCACGAGCGCCTCGTTCTCGCAGAAGGCAACAACACCCTCAGCGTGGATTCAGGACATCCGTTGCGAGCCCTTCGGCTCGGAGGAGACGTCGGTTTGCTCCACCTTCCTCACGATGGGGCAGAACGTTGCACGAGCGTGGGCACCCAAGCCAGCGGATGGATCACCACCGACCTACCGTGGGAGGTGATGGGCGGCCGAGGTGAAATTGACACTCGAAACGCGTGGACGGAAGGACGGCACCCAGCAAGCGTTAGCATCGACGTGCTGGGAAGCGACGGTGTCAGCACCCACCGCTCCATCGGAACGGTTTGGGCCTTCCACCTCTCCAGGCTATCGTACCAGTTCTCATCGTCCGTTGACGGCATGGAGGTGGCGTTCACGGGAGGTGCAGTGGTCACCAATCACCCCGAGTTCGTGCCCTACGTTGTGGTCCCTCCTTCCGACCGAGGTGGACCTGGTCCACGATTTGCGGCGACCATACCTTCACTCCACCCAACCGCATCCAGTGAAAGCGGGGCGGGTGAATTGGAATTGGACATTGAGATGGTGCACCGCACCTCACTGGCTTCAACCCCCGCCCATGAAGTGCGACGCGGTTGGTCTGAACCCTACGGAACGGCGGTCGCAGACTATGCAGGCGTCGGGCTTGAGGCAAGTGAAGACTGGACCGTTTACCCCGGACGCCTTGATTTGTTGACGGACTACGTTGGATGGGTACCCGATCCAAGCTACGGTACGGCCGAAGCCGTGTGGCACACCAACGGTGAGGTCATTGAATTCACGCTTCAACTGGCGTCCTTGGACGTCACGACACGAGAGGTGTTGGCATGAAGCGAACAAGGTTGAACCGCGACGTCGGTGCCGCAGCGACCGAACTCGGTTACATCTTCACGTTCTTACTCGGCGTCCTTTTGATGAGCATGTTCAGCATCTGGGCTTGGGACATCGAGACCAACACACGCCTGCGATGGAACGAGGAAGCCATTCAAGCCAACATGGACGACATTGCGGCGGCGGTTGAGCGGGCGGATGAAGCAAGCCGACTGGGTGGAAACGTGTCGTATGCTGAGGAAATTGCTTGGCGGCCATCCGAAGCCGATGAGTCTCTGTTTTGGCTTGAACTGCACGATACAGCCCTGATTCTCATCGACGAGGGAGGTCCACTCGACACCGAAATCTCACTGAGCGGGACGGGCTCATCCAGCCACGAAGGGCGTGTGCCCCTCGCAGGCGTTGACCGGATTTGGGTGGTTCACGACAACGGATTGACGTTCTTATCCCTTGACAGGCCACAAGCCGTGCAATGACTCATCGGCTCATGACGGCCCTGTGGACCAGCACCTGCACTTCACGCATGCGATTCTTGGCACCCAACTCTCTGAACACCGTCAGAGCCCGCTGGAGATACTCCATTCGGCCTTGGCGGTCCGGTGCTACACCGCCCAAACGAGTCAGGAGTTCACCGATTTGCATCCGCAGGTCGTTGGCCTCGGCCAAAACGAGCGCTTGACCGTAGTGTTCCACAGCCTCATCGGTGCGGCCAGCATCGTGAAGCACCTCGCCAAGCAGCATGGTGATTTCAACCAAGGCCTGAACGTCGCCGGCCTCGGTCATTGCCTCAAGGGCTTCCGTGTAGTGGAACAAAGCGAGTTCAGATTGCTCCACTTTTGAATAATATCGACCCAAAACGGCTTGGGCTCGAGCGTGAAGAATTGAATCGCCGAGGGCGGAGGTTCGTTCGTGCGATGCCATGGCGTGTTCACGAGCGCGATCAACTTCACCCAGATCGATCAGGGACCTGGCCAGCGTAATCTGGCTGTTGATGAGGTCCACATCATCGGAACTTTCCAAAATCGCCTCAACCTCGCCGTAGGCTTCCAGAGCCTTGGTTCGCTCGTTCTTCCGGCGTAAAAGGTACCCAATGTTGTTGTAAGTTCGGGCCGCCCAACGAGCATCACCGAGTGAGATGTAATGCTGAAGAGCCATTTTGTGTCGGCTAAGGGAGAGGTCGCTGTTGCCTTGCTTTCGGCTGACGTCAGCCATGGATGAAAGAATTTCAGCTTGGACCAATTCATCGGTGGATGTCTTGGCTCGATCATGACTGTTGCTCAGCACCGTCTCGGCTTCGTCGAGTCGACCCAGAAGAGCAAGCATGTCGCCTTGCAGTTGAGCGAGACGGACGACCACCCCGGCGTTCAACTCACCGGTTTGAATTTGCTCAATCAGACCGAGCAACTCCATGTGGCCCTGCGACACCAGTTGGCGTCCTTCCTTGACCACCAGCGCCGATGCATCTTCGTATTTTCCTGATTTGATGGTGTGGTAAATGAGCTCGATGACCACGTCTTGGGACGCGGTTTGTTTTCGATACCAATCCACGCACTTGGCGTGGAACTCTTCTCGCAGTGCACTCGACAGACTCCTGAGAAGAAATTCTCGAATCAAGTCGTGAACATCGTACGTTTCGGAATCCGCTTGTCGAGCAAGACCCGATTCCACAAGTCCATCGAGTTCGTCGGTGTTGAGTCCTTGCTGGGCCAGCGCTTCAAGGGCAACGGGTTCACGGAAAATGGACAGTGCGGACAGGACGCGCTTTTGCTCTGCGCTGAGTTTTGAAAAGATTTCAACCGTCACGTAATTCTCAAGCGTTTCGTGGAAGGCCCCGGCCGAAGCGCCTCGATTGATGAGTTCCAGTACCAGCGGGTGGCCTCGGGACAAGCCGTGGATGTGAAGCCATTGCTCGTCTTCAAGTGAATCAAAACTCGTCAGAAGTTTGCGCCCAGATTCAGGGTCCAGACCGTCGAGAGGGAGAACGAGGCTCGCAATCCTCCCTTCGGCGTCTTTGGTGGGGACCACGGGTTTGAACGAGCGAGAGAAGATCACCAAACCGATTTTCTCCTCGCTTCCCAAAAGGGCAAGTGACATGGCCTGGAACGTTTGGTGCAGCACCGTGTCCGAGACTTTGTGAAAGTCGTCAATGACCAAAAGAGCGGGCGTTCCTTCGAGAGCTTCCACCAGCAACCCTGCAGCGTCCGCAGGTTGAGGCACGGGTGTTGCGGCGAGGTAAGTCGAAAAATCAGAGTTGCCCATGCTCGAAAGCCAATCGGCCACCGACTCAAAAAAGGAGCGAGAACCTTCCCAATCTTGGCATCGGTGGTACAGGAGATTTCGACGGTGCATGAACCGCTCGATCAGCTTCGAAGCGACCGTGGTTTTTCCGATACCCGCAATGCCGGGAACAAGAAGCGTGGTTGCGCGAGCCTCCAACAAATTCACCATGTTGTCCAGTTCGGTGGCACGACCGTAAAAATGACGCAATCGAGGAAGATCGGCAAGAGCCGTTACCAGTTGCTTCTCAACGTGCTTTGACAAGTCTCGTTCAACCAAATCAGCGGAGAGATTCCGTACGTCCAAACAGTTGTGTTCGTCGATGTAGCGGATGACATCAACAGGACGCATCTCAAAGGGCAGCACGGATTTGGCGCCGCCAAGGGTGGTGGAGATCGCAGGTTGGTCGTCCAAGATGCATCGAACAGGGAACTCAGAGAGTCGCTCCCAGGTCTCGCCAGCCAGCGATACCCCGCTGTCGGTCAAAAAGTAGGCTTTCCGCTTCCTCGAAACACCCTTCACGTGGGCTTGCCGCTCGACCAAAATGCCTTGATCTTTCAATCCCGCAATGGCCCGAGGTACGTTGGAACGAGCGATGGCCACGGCGTTTGCGATGCCCATCTGGGACAGGGCAAAGGGCACCTCGATGCTGTCTTTGAAGTCGGAATAGTCCAACAAGTGGAGCAGAATACGCTCCTGAACACCGGGTTTCGCCTGAACGGCCATGCAGTCCACCTCAACGAACCATCACTGCTGTGGTGGCTGTTGGTAGTCGGGGTCGGGCACCCACTGGTTCGAGGCCTGATCCCAGAGCCAACCTGGGTGTTGACTGGCAGCGGGAGCTGCCGCTTGTGCAGGAGCTGATGCGGCTTCTGGTTGGGCCTGCTGTTGGGGAATTTCGGGCGTTTGCTTGTTCTTGGCCCAAGCGTAGGGGTCAACCTCCTCCGGCGTATCGTCTCCTGTCAGCTCATCCTCGTCAGGCAGTTCTTCAAACTCGATAAAGAAGTAAGCGCCAACGCCCAGAAGAGCCAACACTGCGACCACAATGAGACCGATGAACAGCAATCCGGAACCACCGTCGTTGCCGCTGGAAACCATGACCGAGAACTCGGCGTTTTCGGTTTGACCAGCGAACTTGAAAATTTGACCGTCCATCTCAAAGATGACCTCAGATGAACCCTCAATGCCACTGAGTTGACCGGCCGTCAGTTCCATGTTCCATGAGCCGTCGGAAAGCACCCGTGTCGAGTTCAACCTGGCGTTTCCATCGGCAAATCGAGCGATGACGGTGCTGCCGGGCAGGCCGTTTCCTCGGAATTCGGCGGGGTCGTTGACGGTGATGTCACCCGAGTCCACTCGTTCAACCGTGAAGGAAACAGCGACCACAAGGAAATTCATCTTCAGCGAGAAAGCCTTGGATTCCTGGTCGTCTTGCGCATAGACCATAACGGAATTCAGCGACCAGTCCGGAATGTTGGTGGTTGTTTGAGCCATGTAGGTCATCGGGTCGTAGGTCAACACACCCATGGACGTGATGGTGATGAAATCGTCGTAGAAGTCGTCTTCAATGGTCGCTTCGTCGTCAAAGACGTAGAACTCGAGGTCGTTTCCAGCTTCTCCTGTGCCGTCGGGGTCCTCGAAGAATTCAGCGAGGTCAAAAGAAACACCGCCACCGCACTTGTCGAAGGAGTTCGAATTTTGATCGCAGAAGATGGTCCAAGTTGAGACCCAGTTTGTTTCGTTGAACACCGGATCGATGTTTTCAGCATCCAACGGGTTGTTGACGGTCATCCGCCAAACAACATCATCGGAGTAGTCGTCGCCGTCGTAAGCTCGTACCGTCACGGCGTAGACGCTGTCGTGAACGAGTTTGGACGTGTCCCAAGTTGCCACCCAAGAACCGTCAACGGCAAAATTGGTGACCGGTAGGGGTCCGTTGTTCAGCACCAAGCCGTTGGCCAAATCGGTGATTTCAATTTCCACACGTGTGACAAATCCACCGATGTCTCGAGCAACGCCCATGATCTTGGTGTCGTCGGAAGCACGCAAGGTGCCGCCGTCGATGCCACCGCTCGACTGGTCCTCAGCACCGATCCACGACAGTTGGAGATTGGGTGGAATGTTGTCGTTGTTGATGGTGATGGTGCGAGTTTCAACCACGCACCCATCCGATACCGTTGCTTCGCCGATGCAGAAATCGCTGTCCGCAGCCCAAACCGAGACGGTGTATTCACCGGTGGGCAGATCAACAACGTTCCATTCATAGGACCAACTGGTTGAACCCTGCTGGAAGAAGGATTGCGTGGTGCCTGGACCGACAATGTTGAACCAAATCTGCTTGACGTCGCTTCCGTAGGTGCCCTGATACGGGTCAGAGGCGGTGCCTTGGAAGAGCACCTTGCCGTTGTTGTGCACGCTGCCTTGGGTCGGCACGTCCACCAGGAGGGTTGGTGCAACAAGATTGAGTTTGTACTGGCGGACTTCAACCGGTGAGTAATCCAATCCGTCGTAGGATCGGATTCGGAACGTGATGTCGCCCTCCCCCTCTGGATGAGCGGCACCGTCCCACTCGTACACCCAATTTTTGAACGGGTGCGTTTCCATGGTGATTTCGCCGCCTGCGCCCGAGGCATCGGAGGCGTAGAACCAGTCGGTGGAGCCGGGCGGTTGAATTTCGACACGCTTGACGATGCCAAACTGCGCCTGCTGGGCGGTGTTGTCGTTGGCGTAGGGCCATTTTGCTCCGTCCCAAGCTTGTCCGGTGATTCGAACGGTTGTGGCGTAAGAGTAGCCATCGGGTTCGTTCACGCTGACGCTGGGTCGTAGGTTTTCGAGATTGATGATGTCGTCGATCGGACCCGTCAAGACGTAGGAGAAATCGTCCCGGCCGCTGCCGAATTTGAACGCCTCAACCGAATAAAATGGACGCTCTCGACCGTTGATGCAGTCGCTGTCGTCGCCGTCGATGTAGGTGTCTCCGTCGTTGTCAATGCCGTCGGCGCAGGAGTCCTCGTCCACCACAACGGGTTGACCCGTTCCGTCGTTGGTCCCGGGGATGGCGGCGTTTTTGTCGCCGACCACGTGGTTCCAATTTCGGTCCAACAAGAAGTCGGAGGGAAGGGAAACTTGCTGAGTGAAGCCAAACGCATCCGTGGTCAATTCGTAGAGCGGAAGCCCTGTAGAGTCCTTGATGATGACCGTGGCCCCTTCAACGTTGGAGTTCTTTGCCTTGACCTGGTAGCGGACCAGTTCACCCTCGCGAACTTGCGAACCCCAAGCGGTGTTTTGATTCTGCACGTGAATCATGCTTGAGTCAAAGTTCTGGAGATCTGCGAACGAGAACACGGTTGCGTTTTCGACGAGTTCCAGAGCGAGAGGCATTTCAGCGGGTGGGAGAGCGACGGTTCCGGGCAGCTGGAGACACTCGTTCTGCACGAAGGGGCACTCTGCGCCGAGCCACGAGATGCTGACGGGGTAGAGTTCACCGTTGCCCGGGGACGGAATCTGCTCGGACTGCACGGTGACACGAGACTCGGTGACGTTGTAGACCTGTGAAACACCCGTCCACGTGTTTCCTGAGAAGTAAGCGATGGAACCGTACTTGTCGCCGTAGTTGGTGTCGTGAGCGCTGACGTTCCCTGCAAAGCCGCCCTGCGAGTCGGCTGTGTTTCGTTGGACGTTGATGAGGGAGCCCTTGGCGCGGATGATGTCGCCGTTGTTCCCCGAAATGTCGTTGTCCAGAATCGTAGCGGAGGACCTGAACACGTGAACAGCAGGGCAAGGGAAATCACCGCCATACATCTGGGAATTGCAGGTTCCGGTGTTGTTCATGATGACGTTGTTGGCCAAGTACAAACGGGCAGCAGACGGAGCAGGAACCTGCCAACCTTGGTCTTGGTAGTGATACTCACCGATAAGGACGGGCTCTTTGCCCGTTTCTTGGATGGTGTTGTTTTCTGCGATCACGTCGGACGTGCCGTAAATCCACAAGCCGTTCCACCCGCCGATGGGCCCGATGGTGTTGCGATGAAGTTCAACCTCAGAGCCACGGATGCCGACGCCAGACCCGTCCGAGGCACCGGAAATGGTGTTGCCCTCGGCGTAGACTTTGGCGCCGTCGTACGCCGTGATGCCAGCACCCTCGGCCGTGGTGATGTCGTTGTTGTTGACCTCAAGCGTGTGCTCAATGTTTCCTGTCTTTTTGAGCGAGTTGGTGTCAACAGCGTTGCATTTGACGTTGATTTGGGAGTTGGTGAGGGTACCTGAACTTGACTTCATCAAAATCCCATAGGCGTTGTCCTTGATGTCGAGATTGTCCATATCGATGTAGGAGTTTTCAATGTAGATGACAGCTCGACCGCCTCCCTGTTGACCGCAATCTGCATCGTTGCCGGTGAAATCGGAGTTCTTCAACTCAAACGTCGAAAGAATACCGGCGCCTGCGTCGTAGGCGCGAACCGCTGCTGCATCGTAGCCTTGGCCGTCCACGCCCAACTCAAAGGTGGAATCCGTTAGGAGGGGAGCGGCGTAGTCCACTGCGAGAACGTTGGAGGTGTTGATGGAGGTGAACGAGAGTCCGTTGGCGGTCGTGGTTGAGCCGTCAAACACCAGTGCTCCGTACTGAACAGATTGCAAGGATGCGACGTAGATGGGAAAGCCGTAGGCGTTCTCAAAATGTGCAAAGTTGATGGACGTAATGGACTGGTCGATCGTGTCCCGGATGATCATACCTGACCCGCAGGCTGCGTCCGGATTGTTCAGGACATTGCTCTGTGTGTCAAGGCAGCGACCGGTTTTCGTATCATCGGTCGGCGTGGACCAGATGAACCGAGCCTTGGCAGAGGATGATCCAGCACTGGCACCGCAAGCAGCATCGCCGATGCAGATGGCACCCCGAACATCAATGAAATTGCCGGCGGGAATGTTGACCGTGGTTCCTGCGTTCACAATCAATTTAGCACCCTCGGCCACTTCGACGTCGCCTTGAAGATTCATGGTGCCCGACCACGTTTCGGTGCCCGAGACAATGCCTTGGGTGGTTTCGTTGACGGCCGTTGCCGACGGTACAGCCACCATCGCCAGCATGAGCGAGGTCATGTAGAGCATCACGAGCGATACTGATTTCAAACGATTTTTTTGCGACATCGGCGATTCACCTGTTTTCCCCATGTACGCCCCGAATATAATACTGCGCCTCATTGGGCAATCTTAGAGTATCAATTTATGTCGAGAATATCACGAAAATTCACCCGTAAACCATGCAGAAAACGCTTTTTTTAACTCGTAAACGGGCCACGGAAGCGGCCACTTGGTTGATTGTACTCGAGAAAACGCACCTCAACAGGAGGTGATTTGTGAAGTGTGTTCCAACCAGGACTGCGCATTGAGGACTCCGTATCCTCCTCGCTCGTCGTGCACAATCGTGTCGGTTTGCATCGACTCCATCAAGGCTTCCTTCACTGCGATCAAGCACGACGCATCGCCGTTGGACTGGGGCTTCAACATGGGTCGCGCCTCGAGGACGAGCGCAAGAGCTCCGGTTACAAAGACGGTGGCGTCCGATGTCCCGCTGCTTGAATACCAACGGTTTTCTCCGCCCGTGCTGATGATTCCCTCGCCGGGAGCTGCGACCTCGGGTTTCATGTGCGGATGTTCCCGAACCCCGCCTTCTCGGTCGATAAGTGAGCCAACCGAAGAGTTGGCCCAAACACCGCCGCCTTCGATCGAGGCTGCTACGGATATGGCCAATCGTGCGCTGCTGGGTGAGGCGACATCGCCGTCGTCGTCAAGGCCGTCGTTCCCTGCTGCAGCAACCACGTAAATGCCTGCGTCCGTTGCCTGCCGAGTTGCGGACGAAGAGCCCCCTTCAGACCCGCTTCGTTCTTCTGAACCGCCCAAGGACAGGGAGATGATGTCGGCACTGAATTCAAATTGACACCAACGAATGGCATCGGCAACATCGTCGTCCAGGCCGGTGTTCTCTCCGTTGCCGTTGTCGGAAAGCGCCGCCACCATGGCGAACGATACGTTCGGTGCCGCACCGAGTTGATGGTCGTCTTGGGAAAGCAGCAGGCCGGCCATCAGCGTACCGTGCGCCACAGCACCGTAATCAACGGGTGCTCGAGAATTCCCCACGAGGTCTTTGAACTGGACGCTGACGCCGCTGAAGGCCTCATGGTTCGTGTCCATACCGGTGTCGACCATGCACACTCGCACACCCTCTCCGGTCAATCCGGATGCCTGAGCCTCGCGAAGTTCTGTTTCCTCAAACGCCCACTCGGATTGCGGAAGTGGTAATTCGACGACGAGCCACTGGTTCTGCCACATCAGGAGGCTTACCGAGACCAGCAACGCAAACACAACCAGACCTGAGATGGAAAATCTCCCTCGTTGATGTTGAACCACCGGTTCAACGGTCAACGGGGCCCAACCCATGGTCTCTGAACGCCACTGATCTTGGAAACCGATCACCGTGGGGTCCACCGCAGACACGATGCGCCGGTCGGATGGCTCGGGAAGGTATTCCACATCTCGCAGCCCTTCCATGGCTTGCGCTACCCAGTTGTGGTCCTCATGAACCCTTGTTTGAAAATCCACGTGAAAGTGAACATCAGAAGCGGGTTCCGCCTCGGCTGCGGGCGGTGCGAACGCCACCGTAAATCACGAGCAGGCCCAACACCACAATCAGAAGGGTCATCCACACGGATTCACCGTCTGCAGTGGTCTCGGTGTTGTACTCAAGCGGGAAATCACCGTCTGCTGGGAGGGATTCAACGCTGGCTGATTCAGCACCGGCCACCTCGATTCGGTAATCGAAGCGCTGGTTGCCTTGGTTGAACGTCAGATCGTCAAACACCGCCATCCCTTCGCCACCGGCGGGAACCGAGATGGTCTGCGAGAGTTCAACACCGTTGGGTGGTGTAAGGTAGACGATGACCGACGGTGCGTCCAAAAGCCCAACGTTCTCCACAGGAACGCGCACGGCTCCACTCTTGCCGGCGATGAGGTCGGACTCCGTGGCGATTCGATCGGTGTCCAGTGTGAGGGCAATCACGGCCTTCTTGATTTGGACCTTGACTTCCTTGCGTTCGACCTCTTCGTTTTCGCTTGAGACGTAGACAACCAATTCAAAGTCGTCGCCGTCTGTGTAGGTGCTCGGTGCGAAGACCGTGAACTGTTGCGTCCGGGTTTCACCCTTGTTGAGGGTCAGGGTTGAGGACATCGGTGTGACCGACCACTCGGCAGGTACACCGCTTTCCAACAACGCAATCGTGAACGAATCCTGACCGTTTCCATCGTTGGTCAAATCAAAGGTGAACTGACGCTCGACGAGAGCCGACATACCGACCTCTTCGGTTTCTTCCGAGATGGTAAATCCAAACGTTTGCGGCACGAAGATCTTGATCGATGCTTGTGAAGACTCACCGAGATCGGTTTGAAGACGCATTGTCATGCGATGCCCGTTGGCCAAATGCCACGCATCGGCCACATCAGGCAGGGAGATTCTCACCGAGATGGTTGTTGAGACCGAAGCGTTTTCGCCGATGCCAAGAGCCACGTTGATGGTCTCCTCGTATTCGTTGCTGCTTTGGTTGTAGAACTCAACGGTCCACAAATCAGAATCCTGAGCAAGACTCATCTCGCCTCCAACGGTGAACACATCCAAGGTTTCTGTTCCGTTGTAGACAACGTTGTAGTCAAACTCGATTTTCTTGTAGGCGGACTCGTTGGTCATGTCAACAATTGCTTCAAGTTCGGAATCATCGGCGTCAAGCACGTTGGCGTCCACAACGGAGGGCACGTCCAAGGTGATGTCCAAGGCTGAATTGACACGACGGTTGAACTGCAGCGTGGCTGCAATGGTGGAATCGGCGTTTACCGTGGTGGTTTGTCCGCCGTAGTACTCCATTTCGAGCTCAGATTCGTGCTGGACCGTCGTGAACTCACTGTCAAACGAGACGGACCCTTCTGGGAAGAGGGCTCGGAGTTCTCCAGAGGTGGGGACGCTCATGACCCACGACATCTCGTCAAAGGTGACCTCCAACTCAACATCGTCTTGGATCATGTCCGCACCGTCATCACCGCTGCCGGCGTGGTGCGTGTTTTGTTCAAAGTCTGTCCACGCCGTGAGAAGGTCCACGTAGCCACCGAGCGCCATCACCATGCTGACGTTGCCGCCGTTGGCGACCGTGGCGTCGAGCAGTCCAATGGAAACGCCACCGCCGTTGATTCCTGGATTGGATTGAGTCACGACAACCACCCATTCGCCTGGCTCAACACTGGCTGACCATTCAAGTGTGGTGTCGTTCATTCCGCCGTCCACGTGGACTGGCTCTCGCTCAATGCCTGCGACAGGGTACAACACGATGTCGGCATCGATCAGTCGGTCAGCGTCGAGCTGGTCGGTTACGGTTCCTTCAACCAGCACCAATCCAGCGCTGACTTCAATGTCCGTGGAGTCTGGGCTGTCGTGAACGGTGTAGCCTGTTTGGTTTTCCGTTTCGTAGTACACGGTCTCGAAGCCTTCCTTTTCCACGGTCACGTTGTAGACGTCGCGAATCGGCACAAAGACACGCCAAACACCCTCTTCGTCGGTCGAGACGGTTTGAGAGACGTCGGTGTTGTTGTTGCCGAGGATGGTGACGTTCATGTCTGGGATGCCTTCACCGAGGCTGGGCGCACTGTTGTTGTTGAGATCCCAGTAGACTTTGCCACCGATTTCAACTTCGAGCGTTGCATAGACAGGGTCCAAAACAAGCGAGTTGTTTTCATCCGCATCGTCGGTCGTGAACGGTGCGTCGCTGGTGTCCATGAACCACGATTTCGTGCCGATGGTTCGGTTGAAGTAGAAACTCCACGTGCCGGGCATCAACAATTCGGTGGCGTTGCCATCCTCGTTGGTACGCTCAAAGGTCACGTTGCCAAATCCATCATGACTGACGGCCGTCACCGTCATGTCAGAGAGGGCGGACTCGGTGACGGCCTCCATGAGTTGCATGGAGACTTCTACACTGATTGAGGTGGTGATGTCAAGTCCGGTTCGGTCCGATTCCGCAGCGACGGTCAGAGGTTGTCGCAAGGTTTCGGTGTGGTTTGCGTTGTTGAACGGAGCCACAATGACCAACCATTCGCCCGCAGGGACGTAAGCGGCAAAGGAACCGTTTGCGTCCGAACCGATGTTGAACCATTCATCCCCAGCCTCGTTGTAAAGCAGGAAGTCGTTGGCAATGCCATCGCCGGTCGTGTTGGTCAGTGTTCCCGAAACAAGATAGGTGTTCTTCAACGCCACCTCAAAGGGCTCGTCGATGGCGTCCAATCCGATTCGCAGAGCGTCAAAGAACTGCTCCCCGACCAAGTCGTAGTCCGTGGCGTTTTCGTTGGTCGCTGATGTTCGGTTGAACGTCAGGTCGTAGCCGCCGGGAGCGAGCGAGACCGTAATGACACCGGGTTCGGTGTAATCATCAGAGGTGAAGTACAGAGTGTCCTTGCTTTCATCGATCGGGTCCAGGCTAAACGCGGGTGTTGCCATCGTTCCGTTCTCAAACGTACCGTCTTCGGCAGAGTTGAGGAAGACGTGCATCAGCACGTTCACCATGTCCGGCTCAGCGGTGAGTTCCATCACCGACAAGGCCTCCGTACTGACGTAGGAAACGGACAAGCCGTCCACGGTGCTCACGTTGAGGCGATCGTCGGAGACGTCAATGTCCCATGTTCCGTCGGTGAGGTCAAATGCAAACTCTCCCAGTTCGTTGGTGGTTGCTCGCCATTGGAGGCCGTCCTCGTTGGTCGCCACGATTTCGGTGGGTTCCCAACTCGGTAGGCTGGAGTCCCAGCGGGTGGTGTTTTCGTAGAGGTAAACAACACCGTTGACCAAGGTGGTGGGCTCGATGTACAAGGGGCCGAGATCAAGATCGGTGCCGATTTCAACGTTCACCAAGCTTCCGTAAGCACGGTTGGTGACAACGCTTTCTGTGGTCAGATGGTAGGTGAACCCGGACGGAACACGAATCGAGAAGTCACCGGTCACGTTGGCGACCGTAGAAAACTCAAGGTCGCCGGAAACCACGTTCACGGTCAATCCGGAAGCCGCTTCCGATGTTTCCAACTTTTCAGCAGTGGGTGTTTCGTTGTTCCATGTTTGCCATTCCAAGACGCTTGTTGCTGGGTAGTTGCGCATCGTTCCGTTGATGTACGCTGCTTGAGCGTAGGTGACGTCTTGAACCACATCGCCGGTTCCTGGTTCCAGCTCAATTTGGTCGAAGAGCACAAATTCCGGGTTTACGTCATCGCGTATGTTCCAGACGCCGTAGAGAAGTTCGACGTAGAGTTCACCGTTCTCGTCACTCGTCACGTTGATCGGATCGAGAACGTCAACTTCGTTTTGGAAGGTGATGGTACGATTGGCCACATCGAACAAGGGTTCCGCTGACACGGGGTCGACCGGGGAAACGAGCGTCAGCGAGACGTCGGCGGTTTCTGGAACGTTCAAAGCCATCGTGATGTTCGTGACAGCGTCGGTGACGAACGTGGATTCGTTGAAGTCGTACCAGCCGTCGTTATCGACGTCACCTCTGTAGTAGTAGTCGCCCACCGGAATCGGTCCGTAGGAAAAGTTGCCGTTTTCATCGGTGTCGATCATCACGGTAAACTCCTCACCCAAGTCAACGTCAACAAATTCGATGGTTTGGTTGGGCATGATTTCACCGTTCATGTCAAACAGGGTGTCCTTGAAGATGGCACCTGGCATGTTCATGTCAAGATCGTAGCTGGGTTCGACGCCGATTTCAACCGGGTCGGGTAGGAGGACTTCCTTTCCGTTGGCCAATTGTGCAATCATGTTGTAGGTCCCTGGCAAAAGTCCGGTCTTGTAAAAGGAACCGGGTTCCACCATGGGGCCAGAGAAGGACCCTACACCAACGAACAACCCGGTGCCGTTGAAGGTTCCAGTCCCTTCGAAGAGTCCGGCTCCCTCGAGGGTTTCTCCTTGAGAGGTATCAGCATCTCCGTAGGTGCGGCTCAGCGTGGATGTCCCTTCGGACGTAAAGGTGCCAAAGGCTTCGACGGTGCCCTCCAGTCGATAGGAAGGCGTGTCGCCGGATTCAATGACACAAAGCGTTTGGTTGGTGGGCATGATGGCGTTGGATTCGTTGTCCGTATCGCACTCCACCACGTCGGTAGCATCGACCCACGAAGCTTCAAGCACACCGTTTCCAGACCACGTACCGTTGGCAAAGAACGAGCGCTCGTTGCCGATGTCTCGAGTGAAGGTTCCGATGAAGTTGCTCGCAAGAGCGATGCCTTCGCTGTCAAAGGAGCCGTTCTCAACCAGAGTCGCTTCGCCCGTTCCTTGGAGGATGCGGGAGTCTTCAGAGGTGAATGAACCGCTGGTGGTTTCGACGGTGTAGTTGTCCGTCATCGACCAAATGTTTCTCAGGATGAACGTGGTTTCCGAAATTGGATCACCGCTGAACGCTTCATCACCGGACCAAACGACGGTGCCAGAAACACCGCTGCTTTGGACGGCAAGATCGAGGGTCTTGTCAAACGAAACCGAACGGTTCGCTTCCTCTGAAGTGACGTTCAACTGAGATTCGCCCATCCAGGTCATGTTGGCCACTTGGCCCAAAATTGCAGTGATTTCGTTGATCTCTCGGTCCTCATTGTACTCGGTGAGAATGTCACCGAGTCGCTGCCCGTACGAACCGTCTCGGATGTTGTCGCGCGCTGCGGTGGCGTCAAAGATGCCCGCAAAGGCGGAAATTCGGATGCGGCCAGCGGGGACGAGGAACTCATAGTTTCCTTCGTCGTCGGCGTCCACGAATCCGATGGGGACCCAGTATGTATCGGCGTCCAAGTCCTCTCCATTCTCACCGGAGAATGCATCTCGCTCAATGAGCAACCGCACGCCCGGCAGGGGCTCGCCGTTATCGCCCATGGTGACTTGGCCGGTCAGGGTTGCACCGGGATAGTACTTCAGAATTTTAACGAGGGTGTTGGTGCTCTGTATCGATGATTCCTCAACCTCGCTGTACCAGTTGGAGACCACAAAGTGGTTCATCATGGCCCCCGGAAGCGGCAACGAATTGGTGAGAATGCTCCCTGGAGAGCCCGACTGCCCGAAGTGCTGAGCGGGTTGTGGATTGCTTGAGCCAACGTCAAGACCCAACGTGGACGCACCGTATCCGACGTAAGTTCGTGCGACCATGGTGTCGAAGAAGGCGGGGTTGTGGTCCACTCGCACGTCTTCAATCTGCAGCATGTCGATGTCGGCACCGGCTTGTTGGTTCAGGAAGTCCTTCTGCATGGCTTCGTCCACCTCCTCTCGGGTCATTTCATCTTGGAAATCGCCTCGCACGGTTTCGTACACTTCGTCCATGTAGGTGGTGATGTCTTGGCCTGCCAAAATGGTGGGAGCACCAAAGATGCCCATGGGTTGTCCTCGATTGTACTGCGCATCGGCCGTGTATCGGCCGGCTCGAGGGTACAACCGATCGTCGACAGCGAAGTACCGAATTTCATGGTCTCTGCTGATGGTTTCGCCGGGTGCGCCTTCGTAATCTTGAACTTTGTAGTGTCCCTCAAGGTTGATGAGGTCGTGGTACAGATCGTGTATACTTGCGGTTGGGTGAGCATCAAACGCTTCAGTCAACAGCTGAACCGCCATGGCCAAGCGTGCGTTCTTTCGATGAATCGACGTTGAAACCGAGGTGTATTCGTCGAGAAGGTCGTCGGTGTACCAATAATCGCCAAAGATGGTGTGAGTTCGGCCTTCAACGGTTTCCGATGCAGTTCGAACGTTGTTGTTGAACGTGATGTCGGCTTGGTCCATTGAACCCCAAGCATCACCGACGCACGACGTTGAAACGGCGTCCGTGCAGGGAATGGGTTCATAGTCCTTGTAAATCTTGTAGACCTTGGTGGTGCTGTCGAAAACACCGGCCTCGTGGGTGTAACCCTCCGCCATCACGATGTTTCGATTGGTTTTCACGACGTTGAAGGACCGCGTCTCGATGAAGTCGATCATGGTTTCATCAAAGGTCATTTGCATGGTTTGGAAGTCGTCCATTTGGTCATCGGTCAGGTAGGCGTCAACCGTGTCGATGAACCGTTCCGTCATCTTGTAATCCTCACCGTCGCTGGCGTACGTGCGATCGCCCTCTGAGAGTTGCCAAATGAACATCGCTGTCAAGTCGTCCTGACTTCGTGCGAGCAGCATGTTTCCTGCTGCGGGGATTCCCGACTGGAAGTTGTCCGAGACAGAGGGGTGCTGGCCCGTGCTGAGAGCTTGGAATCCGTAGTCCCACCACGAGACAAAGGCCGGTTTGTCCGAGTACTTCATTTGCCTGTCTTGATTTTCCAGCCATTGGTAGGCGGCGTTCCAGCCGTTGTCGTTGAACGACGATCCGAAACTTCCGAGGTATCGACGACCATCGTCGTCTTTGTTGTCCAACAGAGAGAAGCCTAATTCATCGAATCGGAGGATGTCCGGGACAATGTTGTAGATGCGTTCGTCGATTTCCTGCTCTTGGGTTGAGGTGCCGGGGATGGCGGAGTCCAGTCCGTAGGTGGCTTGTTGACTGAAAATCATGATCATGACGAGGAACACTGCGGAGAATTGAGGTGTGCGCCAAACAGCCTTACGAGCACCAGCGATTCGATCGCCCGGTGTTCGGATTCCAAATTTCTTCCACGAGCGGACCAAACTGCTCCACTCCGCCCATCGCCAAAAGGCAACGATGCCCGCTGCACCGAGAATGGCCATGATGGGCGTGGCGTTGAACATGAAACGAGCGGCGTTCCATGCCATGAAGGTCGCCGCAAAGACCCAGACACCAAACACGAGAGCGGTGCCGTTTCGCGACCGCAGACCGCGCCACAACAAGCCGCCGCCCATGATGAGAGCGAGCAGGAACGTGATGGGTCCGAAGGAGGCAAACAATTGAGCGCGATTGGGCGCATTGGCTTCAGCAACAGTCCCGAAGATCTTGGTCTTCGTGAAGTATCCGCTACCGGTGAACAACACATCCCATGCGTCCGAGATGTCAGCCACTTTGAGCGCATACAACACGGCAAAGAAGACCAGAGCCACGCTGCCAAGAGTACCGAGAACCAGCAACCAGGGCTTGTCTCGGAATCCGGTGGTGATGTAGGCGATGGCGATGGTGAAGCCGAAGATGAACAGGAACGGCTGCAATCCGGTCGAATCGAACACCAGGTTGAGCTGAGGGTGTGCGTAGAAGGGCAAGGCCATCAAGAACGTGGTCGTCAGCATTACCAAGAACATCACGCTGAGGACCGTGGAGTCTCGGCGGCGGAACATGTTCAGAGCGACCTGCAATGCGTAAGCCAGGAAAAGAATGGACGGGCCGACCACGAACCCTTTCCAGCCAAGCGCAACGATACCGAACGCAACGCCGGCGAGGACCGCGTTGGCCATGGCCGCCTTGCGCTGTTCGGCCACGTCGTGGAACGCACGAACAAAGGACAGCGGATGGGGGGTTGTGGTCTTGGTGAGACGGGCTGAGCCAGCGTACTTCACCGCTCGCAGCCAATACATGAATCCGATCGAGATGAAGAGCATCACAAACGAATCGTGGTCGGCGAGTGCCCATGTCGAGTGGGTCACGTGGGCTGGCATGAAGGCGATGAGCCAAGCAGCCAGAACAGCGGCGCCTTTGCCGAAATGATCCCGGGCCATGCTGGCGATGGGGAACACCGTGAGCGCGCCGTAAACGGCTGGCAGAGCAAGCATGCTCCACCAGACCGCATTTTCAGGTGAACCCAAGAAGGGTTCGACCGCCATGGCGCCAAGGGCCATGGACCACGAAAACAGCGGCGGACGGGGGTTGATACCACCGATGGGGTAGAACCGGTCGGGGTCGACCACCAGGTGAGCGTTGTTGGCCAGAATGTAGTCCACAACTCGCTTCATGTACCATGGGTCGGAGCCTCCGGTCATGTCCCAGTTTCCTGTTCCAAACGCATTCATTGACGGCACAGCGTACCACTGGATGCGGATGGCGAGGCCAACGATGAACGCCAGAGCGATCATCATGCCGGCACCGTGGGCTCGCAGGAACAAGCGAGCCTGGGAAGGTTCGTGCTCACCGCGGTTGGCCCAGCCTCCGTATCGCTCGTGATTGCCGATTGAGTACACACCGACGCACAGGAAGAACGTGATGGCGAGCCAAATCAAAGCGCCCCATGTTCCGTCCAAGTTTTCATTGTACCACATGCCGGCCTCGAACGATGCGGAGACTTGGTACAGCACCCACATGGATCCAAGAAGCATCGATCGAGTGTACCACCGCTCGGCAACCATGCCTGCGATCATCAACGCAACAACACCGGTCAAGAAGGCGCTCCAATACCCCACGTAGCCGTGGTAACCGTCTTCAGTGGTGATGCCCAACTGGTTGAAAACCTCAACCGAGTTAAAGTGCCACAGCGAACCCGCAAAGGCGAGAATCGACACGACAAGAGCGAGGATCAGCGGCGTTGCCGATCGATTGAATCCTTTGGTTTGGCCCAGGAAAGAAAACCAGCCGTCTTCGGCACCCGGGTTGAGGTTTCCTCGTGCGAGCACACCAGCCAACAAGCCAGCGAGTGCAAACATGGTCCAGTAGGCAAAGAAAACGTAGGCCGTGGCTTGACGCTCCAGATTCATTGTTGAAACGAGTTCACCGCTGGCCATGGTGTAGGTGGTTGGGAGGGCAGCGTAGGCGTCCCCTGCTGCGGAAACAGCAATCCAAAAACCGACGGCTGTGAACACCATCGTCGTCATCCATTCGTGTCGACCGCGAAGGTCGAGGTTTGAGCCGAGCACGACGATGATGGCGAACATCAATGCAGCAACGGCGTCGACGTCTGCGAACATGTAAAGCAACTCGGCACCGACGATGGCCAACACCAACACGCCGAGGGAAACGGTGGAGGTGGACAAATGGGGTTGAGTTTCTTTCAGGATGCGTGGCAGCAAAGCGGCCATGCTTGCGACGGCGACAACCAGCATCGGCGTCATGTTGTTCAACGTCAAGTCGTAGTCAATGCCCACGACCCGGGTGGTGGCAAGAGCGAGCAGCACGGCCAAGGGTGCGAGCAGCAACCCCATTGTGGCACTTGGCTGAACCGCCTTCGTATCCAATTGTTCTTCCATTTGTATCCCTCATTTTAGGTCCAGCCTCAAGGCTGGCGTCGTTGGCCACTTCTGAACCCCTTTTGAAGATGATGGGTTACCTACGAGAGGTCGGTCCCTCAGTAGCCCTTTTCTTTATGAGGAAACATCGATGATTTTCAACCCGTTCAGCGCATGGCTCGATGGGCAATGTCTGAGCGGTAATGGCCCCCTTCTAGTTGCAGTGCTGACATCAAGCTGTACGCCGTTTTTTGGGTCTCAGCAAGGTCGGCACCCAACGCTGTGCAGGAGAGAACCCTGCCGCCGGAGGCGATGTAGCCTCCGTCTTCTGAGGTGCTGACCCCTGCAAAGTTCACCCATTTTTCCCCGTACGCAGTGGTCGTCAACGCCTTATCCAAACCGTGGATTGGACGACCTTTGATGGGGGCTGCCGGGTAGCCTTCGGACGCCAACACAACGGTCACCGAGCTGCCCGAATGGACCTCGAGTGACAGCGCATGCAGGCCATCGGTTGCGGCCCCGTAAAGCAAGCTGAAGACGTCCGTTTTCACCAACGGCAAGGTCACCTGACATTCAGGGTCGCCAAAACGAACGTTAAATTCCACCACGAAAGGGTCGTCGTTGTCATCGATCATCAAACCGATGAAGAGCACGCCTCGATAGGGCGTTTCGTTGGCCGAAAGGTAAGCGTGCATGGGCTCAACGATTCGATGTATGATTTTCTCATGGACAGCTTCTGAGATCACCGGTGCGGGGCAATACGCACCCATGCCACCTGTGTTCGGTCCCAAATCTCCGTCGTAGGCACGCTTGTGGTCTTGACTTGGCGGTAGGGTGTGGAAAGCCGTGCCGTCCATCACCACAAGCATGCTGGCTTCCTCACCCGGAAGGAACGCCTCGAGGAGAACGAATCCATCGCTGCGAATCGATGCCTCGATGAAGGAAGCTGCTTCGTCCCTGTCTTCGGTGACCACGACGCCTTTGCCGCCTGCGAGGACGTCTCTCTTCACCACCCAGGGCGCTCCTGAGAAGGCGTCGAGAGCAGCGTTTACGTCGCTGTGGTGATCCAATCGTTGGTAGTCTGCGGTGGGAACGCCTGCCTGCTCCATGGTTCGCTTGGCGTGAAGCTTGGAGCCTTCCAAATGTGCCAGGGCTGCAACCGGTCCGAAGCACGGAATGTGAGCATCCGAACACGCATCGGCCAGACCCTCGCACAGCGGTGCCTCGGGCCCCACCACAACCAGATTTGCCCCGACCCGTCCGAACACGTCCAACAACGCCTCAATCGACATGTCGCACGCGTGATTGGTTGCGAGACGAGCGGTGCCGGCGTTGCCTGGAACGCAATGGATGGAATCGACCAGGGGCGACGCGTCAAGAGAAAGGCAAAGGGCGTGTTCACGACCTCCCCCGCCCACCACAACTACCGTTGCGTTCTTCATGAATCGGCTGACGCCCGGACGATGAATAAGGCCTTCGTGGCGAGGGGTTGACCGCTCCGGTGTGAAGAACCCTTATTCGCCGCAGCGCTCTGAGAAGACCATGCGAACCTCCGAACGTTTGTTGTCTGTTGTGCTCTGTTTCCTACTGCTCAGTCTGCCGATTGCGGCAGCCGTGCCCCCAGGAGACGGGGGCACACACACCGTCTCCGAGTCTGAGATTTGGGACGAGGACGGAGCGATGGACGGGCATGTGGTTGTCCAGAGCGGTGCATCCCTGACCGTAAACGCCAACATCAGCATGGCGACGGGCTCGTCCATCACCGTCGAAGAAGGCGGGCAACTCGTGGTGACGAACGGAGCTCTGCTCAGCGACGACCTCAACGCTGGACTGATGGTGAACAGCATCTACGCGGTTCTCACGCTCAACTTTGGTGATCTTGCTGACGACGGCGTCCTGCAACTGAAGTTTGACCACGTCGTCGCCGAGGGTGCGAAGATGGAGGTCACGTTGGGCGAGCAAACCGTCAACGCCTCCGGCCACGACCTCGTGCAGTTTGACGCCCCACTCAACGGAACGAATCTAACCCTCTCGTTCGATTCCTACTACTTCACGCCGACCTACCTTATGTGGGCCAAGGCCATCTATGGTGGAGGAAACACCGAAACCGTCTACGCACAGGACATTGACGCCGTGAACGCACCGCTGTATTGGTTCCAATCCGGCTTCCACATCCACGCACACGGCGACTTAACGGTTACCAGCAGCACTCTGCTCGGCGCTGAAATCCACTGCAAATCGTTGTGCCAATTTGACACGTCAGAGTTGGTCGGAAGCGCACCGGTTGACGCCGCCACCACTGCGTCGGTCTCGGTGATCAACAGCATGCTGGACGGTTCCCGCACCGACGAGGACATCGTTTTGCACGACAACGCCTCCATCGTTTACACCAACAGCCAGGGAACCGGAGGCACCACGGACGCTTGGATTCGTGTGCTCTCCCAGCGTGCACTCAGCACCAATCTCCCGAACGGGAGCGTGGACGTGTACGACATGGGTTGGGGAGCTGCGGACTGGAACGACCTCACCGATGAAAACGGACATCTCGTGCTTGTTGAGGACGGGCCAACCAATGAACACAAGCGAATCGTTGAATGGATGGACGGCGACGGCGTGCTTCACGAGGAGGACGCACAAATTACGCTCTCCGTCTCGAGCAGTTGGGGTGTGTATTCCACCACCATCAACGCGCCAAAAACATCCACTGCAACACTGGAGGTCGCCCTACCGTTCGTTGAGGTGACCGCCGTCGCTCCCGAGACCACCCAAGGTGTGGCCAACAAGAGTGTCTCAGGCATGGTGACCGTAGCGAACACCGGTGCAGCGGCAGCGAACAGCATCGACGTGTGGTGTTACCTTTCGGACGACAACACACCAGCGGACACCACGCAAATGAAAGTCAGTCTTGCTCCCGGGGAAACAAAAGACGTTCCGTTCACATGGTATGGATACACCGCAGGGGATGAAACGCTCACCTGCAAGCCGCTGCTTCCGGACTCCTTGCAAGGCATTGCCGACAGCGTCGTTGTTTCTGCCGGTGCCGCATCTCCGGTGGTGACGTGGGAGTACGCGGAGGAAGACGAAGACGCTCCGATTCTGATCATCCTCGCCGCTGCCTTGGGTTTTGTCGGCTTAGCCGTCATCGTGGCTCGTCAGTCCCAGACGGATGAGAAATCCTACGATACGGTGGAAGAACTGGCACCCAACACGAGCGAACAGCCCGAGAGCACCGCAGACGGGGACGCCCAGTGAAGCGAACCAGCCATCGGTCCGCAGTGTGGGACTGAAAAGCCACCACAAACGGGTTATACTGCACGGGCCAGGGAGTGTCCATGGACTTCGCTGTGTATTCGGTTTCCATCATCGGTTCGTTTGCAGCGGCGAGATGGGCCACTGAACGTCTGAAGTTCCACCTCCGAACGAAACGGGTTTGGGTTCATCATTGGATTCTTGCGGCCGCTGCAATGCTGGTGATGTTCGCCCTTGACGTGGGGGCTGCGTGGCTGTGGGGTGCGCTGACAGGCGTCGCTTTGGAAGGTCTCCGCAGGGACAACTGGTCGTTGGTTCGTTCGAAACAATGACGGTTAAGACGTACGTCTGGCGGTGCCGACGGCTGTAATATCGTCCTGTTCAGCAGGTCGTGGTTACGCCGTCGCCTTTGGGTCGAACGGGATCATTGTTGCTGTCCCGTTCGCCCGATGAAAGATCGATGTTCCAGCTGTATTCCGACGTGAAGACGGATTGATCTCCGAGCGTGTTGGTGATGTCAACGGTGAACGTGTAGCATCCTGCGCCTTCGTAAAATTCTGATTTATCGAGGTAAAAGACGCCGGAATTGTCGGTGCCCGAGCCTGTGAGTCCGAACCATCCTGCGGTTGAACCGCTCCCTGTTCCACCGCCCTGAGGCGACCAGGTCGCCATGTCTCCATCCACGGAGATCAAACTCTCAGTCCACGTTTCCCCACCGCTAACGGTTACCTGAACTTGGTAGTCTGCATTCATCGGTCGTAAACCCACTGCACTGAAGCCGCCACCGTCCACAGCATCTTCATTCGGACTGAGGAGGCCAACAAGGATTTCCATCGTGATACCAACGTATTCTTCTGCATCGTTGCTGTCGTGAAGCTCAGCAATTCGGACGCCAGCATCCTGAGCCTCTCGTGTCGTGAAACGGGACGGGATTTTTATTTCGCCTTCTTGACCGTTCGAACCAGCACCCTTGATGATGTACTCCACGACTTCGGTTCCGGCGTGGTTTTCACCGTTGCCGGCAAAGAAGTCTGCGAGTGGGACCTTGAATTTCTTCATGTCGTTGCTGACATCACCTGAACCGGTCCACATCTCAACGCCGTCGGCTTCGATTGAAACGTCCACCGACGACATGGTGCCACGGACTTTGAACGAGAGCTCATCGGTTTCTTCGTTGAGTTCCACCTCGGAGATGGCCATCGAAGCGTTTGTTGGAACGAGCATGACGGCAGCGTAGGGTGTGGTGGCGATCAGCAGAGCCACAACGATGCTTCCGTAGAGCTTGGGTTTGCTGACGCTCCCACGCATCCTGTCGGCCTGCACGATGGCACCGATTCCAAGAATGAGAACGACCGCCACAACAGCGAAGCCCCAAGAGCCGCCCTGCAACGAAAGGATGGCCCCAACGAGAATGATTACCCAGCCCGCAAGGTTGAGTTTGGTGGCGTTGTCAGGAGAACCCGACGCACTGGACATCGCAGGTGTTGCTTTGGAGGGAGAAGCTGCTTTGGAGGCGGGGGCTGCTTTTTCTTGGACAACCGGCTCAGGTTCGACCGTTTTTATGTCCGTTTCAGGTTCTTTAGCAGCGTTTGCTTTGTCCAGTAATCCACCCATGGTCAGTCCCCGTTATCGTGTTGTTTGCCAACCGGTGTTATCAAATCAACGCCTGTGTGAATCACAGGGTGGCTGTTTGAGAACAGTGCGTCAGAGACCGGGGGCCGATTCTCGCCAGGCCTCTTCCTCACCCTCTTCTTCGGTGTTGAGGAAGCGACGCCCAGCAACGGCCCCAGCCAGTGCAATCATGGAGATGGCCGGAACGATTTCGAAGCCGGGCAGGTACACGCCACGAACGTAGACGGTGATCATCTGGGACTCTCGGTTGCAGCCGCCGTTCTGGCAAGCGAACTCGGACTCGGCGTAGAACTCGAGCACGTGGTAGGCGTCGGACCAGCCTTGATTCTTGGGTGTGCGGACCATGATGCGAGCGGTTTCAGGAGCGGTGTTGGGCTCGATGGTGACCACGGTTTGTGGGAGGTTGACGGTGAAGCCGGCCTCTTCCAAGGTTTCACGAGTGTTCTCGGTTACGCCGATTTTCATTCGGTCGATTTGGTTTCCGAAGTTGTACACCTTGAACTGGAAGTTCTTGTCGGTCTTCGGCATCAGTTGGACAAAGGGTTCAACCGCTTCAACTTGGACGATGCTGAACTGCATGATGTTGATCAGAGCGTTGACTTGCGAGGAAGCTGTGTTGGGAGGTGGGAGGTTGTTAATTTCCTGCACCGAGGCGGAGACGGTTAGCTGGCGGGATTGCATCTGCATGTAGGGGTTGGCTCGGACGACGACTTGGAAATCAACTTCCTGACTCGCTCCAACGTACATGTCGCCGGGAGCGGCGGTGGCCAATCCATCGCTGGTGACCTGTATAGCGACCTTTTCCACATAGGCCGTGGGGTTGGACACCGTGCAGGTGGTGTAGCCCGTGAGGGTGGCACCGGGTTTGACTTCGACCTGGATTTGACCAGGCGCACAGGTCATGGAAACCGCAGCACCGGACACCTGTGCGGCCGCTGGAACAGCGACCACCATAAGCGAACAGAGGTAAATTCCCATCAAAGCAGCGACTCGCTTCCATGCCGACATAGTCTCACCAATCGTTCTTCCCAACCCCCCCCACCTCATAACCATTATGGGTCTGTTGTGCGAAATGAAGGCAACCTTGCAAGCCACTGAAGAGGTGGGCCCGAAGGGAGTTGAACCCCTGACCTCCCGGTTATGAGCCGGGCGCTCTAACCAACTAAGCTACGGGCCCCGTGCTGGACTCAAACAATCGCATCATGAACCTTCGCCCGCTCAGTCAAATTGAGCAAGGGATGATTGAGACGGTTTGATCCATTCACGAACGTTCCGCTCCAATTCGTCCCGAACGGCTTCCGGGACGAAGATGAGACACCGCTCGTGAGGCTGGGCCAACGATTGAATCAACGCCGAATGTTCGGATGCGTCTCGCCCGTCTTCCAGCAAAATACCGCCGTTGTAGGGGAGGTAGCCTCGCTTTCGGATGGTCGCCTGAATCAAGTCGAATTCAACATCGTAGCCCATCTCGGAAAGAGATGCACCTATCCGCGGGATGACCACATCGCACATTTCCACGGTGAGATGGTCGATGCGGAGGGATTTGTGGAAATTCTTTCGCGCCAGGAGCCGGCCGGCGTAGCCCGAGAGTTTTGCATCGCTGTGGTTGGCCCAAGCGGGGAGAGCGACCTTGATGTGAGCGTCGTTGAGCAGGACGTACTCGTCGGGGGACAACGCTTCGTTGAGCAGCATGTGCTCAAGTTCCTTTGAGACCACGAGGTCCCCGGTCGTTGCCAGTTCCTTGGCTCGCTCGAGCATGTTGACGAGGTAAGCCTGCGTGAGCATGTTGACCTTGTGGAAGTAGACCTGCTGGTACATGTGGTACCGTGTGACGAGGTAGGCTTCGATGGCCGGTAGCCCCCACCGCTTCACGTACATGCGTCCATCGTCTCCGACCCGGAGGGCTCGGATGACGCGTGCGCTGTCAAAGCCTCCAATTTGTGCACCCGTGTTGGCTTGATCCCGAATCATGTAGTCCATCCGATCCACGTCAAGTTGGCTGCTGACGATTTCCTTCATGAATCTGGGAATGGGTTGCCCATCGTGTTCATCAGCCCCGTCCATCAGTGCAAACAGTCGACCCAAACGGCGCTCTCCCAGCACCTCTCGCACCGCGACGCCGATGGCGGTGGATGTGGATTCCAAAATGTCGCGACCCCAGGCCTCGTGCGAGCGAAAGGTGGCGTAGACCCGGGGGGTTTCGAGGAGGTGGGAATAGGGTGGGTGGCCGATGTCGTGAAGCAACGCTGCAAGTTGAACGAGTTCCTCATCGTCTTCGGAAATCAGACCGGGGTGGACATCGTTGAGGTGCGCAGCCAGACATCCTGCAAGGTGATAGGCGCCAAGGGAATGGGCAAAGCGATTGTGGGTGG
Source organism: Methanobacteriota archaeon (assembly GCA_002722695.1). Taxonomy (GTDB): domain Archaea; phylum Thermoplasmatota; class Poseidoniia; order Poseidoniales; family Poseidoniaceae; genus Poseidonia. The sequence continues at coordinate 22,286 of PBMS01000046.1, read as the reverse complement.
CGGCTGGAAAGACGTATTCGCACGTCGAAAGTTGCTGAATGGCTCGTAGACGCTGAAACTCAGGCGTGTCGATGATGACGGCGTGAGCAGCAGGGACCAAAATGTCCCGGTGAATCTCGTCGCGAATCACGCGGTCTCGACCGTTCATGATGGCTTGCCGTCCAGTCGTTTCTTTATAGCCCTTCTCGGGAACCCGACCAGCGACGAAGAAGACAACGCCTAAGCATGGTCGTTTGCACGCAGATGCATGGCCGATGCGGTGAAGGGACTTATGGACCGCATCACCAACGACGACCCCGAGACGCGGGGCCAGCAATTGTGGGTGATGTTTGCCCTTGCCATGTTCCTCGTGGCCACGCTCAACTGGTACGCCTACGTCCGCGAGCCCGAGGTCATTGAAATCCGCCAGTTGCTGGAATACAAAAACGAAGTCGTCAAGGTTGAGGGCACTCTCATCTCTTGGGTGGAAGACCCCTACGCCTCGGGGGACGATCGGGTTGACGCCATCATTGACGATGGAACAGGCGTGGTGGAATCCCGATGGTATCGTCCGGGCGAAATGCCGCCCATTGGTACAACGGTGACCGTCATGGGTGACGTCATTGAGTACGACGGCAGAATATGGATTCAGTCGCTTGGAGCGGGAGCGATGGAATGGACATCGGCCGACCTGCCCGAGGTGGAGAGGCTGGCGATCGCTGATGTGGCTCAAAATCCGGCCGCCTACGACGGAAAAGTGATCAGCCTCACGGGCTTCATTGGAGAGGCCATTGCACCCGACTCCACCTTCACGTCCGCATACCTTGGCGATCATCCCAACTACGGCAATTCTGAGCACCAAATGCACCTGATCATCCGTTCGGCCATCGGTGACTGGATCGAAGCAAGTTCCAAGATCGAAGTCACGGGCACCCTCAATTATCAAACGCGGGACCTCCGGTGGAGTTTGCAGGTCCAAGGGCCTGAGATTCTTGTCGACAGGAACCACCTCATTTCTCCTCCCCAGCTCGACTGGAACGCTGAGGCGACGTGGAGTTACCAATCCGGCCAGACCGTCACCATGACCGGGACGCTGGCCAACGGGTCGGAGATCTGGCGTCTGTACGGGCCAAGCGGAACCAGCATTTGCTTGCTGCCCAGCGATGCAGACCGAGCGAGGGACGAGGCAACTTCGGTCCACAACACTGTGGAAACCGTGGAAGGTCGTCTGCTGTGGTCTGAATCCGAAAACGGTTGGTGCATCGACGCGAACGAGGGTGGTTCCCCGACGCTCATCAATCCAGAAACACCCATCCGACTCCTCGCCATGCTGTCGGCGGACCCCGTCGGAATGGTGGCCGACCCGGAAGCGACCTACACGCTCTCGGCCTACGTCAAGTACGCCGTGGAGCCCGGCGTTGAAAATGAAGAAGCGTATTTTGTGGACGCTGCGGCCTACACACCCGGTTGGACCACCGTGGCGGTGTCCGTTCCCGGACCCCGCACGGCCTGGCTGGAGACCGGCCAGAACATCATCGCCAACGTCTCGGTGTCGTGGGACGACGAGGACATGCGAATACGACTGGTCGTCCACGATTACACGCTTGGAACGGTCCCCTCATCCCGGACCCTCCTCTGGGACGATGGAGCGACCCAGTGGAGTTATGCCCGAGACCAAAACGTTCTGCTCAACGGCAAAGCCATCGAAACGGACGGCCAGTGGCACCTCGTCCGAGAAGGTTCCAACGATTCGGTGGTTCTCAACCTCCAGAGTCAAGCCATCGGGGTCGACGAGTACCACCTCGACCAGTCCATGACCTGGTCCGGCCGCCTGCGGCAAGTGCAGAGCGACGACGGCATGAGTCTGGTCTACACTCTGGACCAAGCCGATGTGCTGGACAGCGACGGCGACGGACTGGGCGACACGCTTGAAGATCAAATCGGCACGTCCTCGACCTCCGAAGACAGCAACGACGACGGTGTCTCCGACCGAGAAGAGCACGTGAACAATCAATCCTGAGGTGAACGCATGCTCGAGGGGTATTTCTTGGACCTTGCATGGTTGTTGGGCGCTTTGTTCTTCGGCGTGATGCTGGGTTCACTGACCGGACTCATTCCTGGTTTTCACGTGAACAACGTCGCCCTGATTTTGTTGGCGCTCTCGCCCGCTCTGTTGGATTTGGGCATACCTCTTGCTTCGGTGGCCGCCATCATCGTGTCGACGGGCACCGTTCACACCTTCCTCAACTACATACCGTCGGCTCTGATTGGGGCACCGGATGGGGACACCGCGCTGTCCCTGCTTCCCGGCCATCGCATGCTGCTTTCCGGTAATGCTGCGCGAGGCGTTGCCTGGTCGGCTCGAGGCTCGCAATTGGGGCTGTTCCTGTCGTTGCCGTTGATCGTGTTGGCTCGCATCGCGTTTGGCCCAGAACTGGGATGGTACGACGACCTCCGATCCGTCCTTCCCTTCGTCCTCCTCGCCATCTCGCTTTTGCTCTTGGCCACCGAGACCACCCGGCTCGACTGGCCGATGTGGATGCAGAAATCAACTCGAGGCGTGCTCGGTCGCGACTCGCGTTTTGCAGGGTTTCTCGCAGCCACGGCCTTCTTCCTGCTGGCAGGCATGTATGGATGGGGTGTGTTCACCTTGCCCGCACGCTCCCCGATCGGCATGCCCGATGCCAGCCTGCTGCTGCCAAGCTTGGCCGGTTTGTTCGGTATTGCCAATCTCCTCGACATCTACGCAACGACCTCGCACCTCCCCCCACAGCGTGAAAATTGGGCCCTGCCGCCCACCCGACCCCTCGTCGTCCCCTGCTTCTGGTCGAGCGTGGCTGGTGCCTCCATGGGGGTGCTGCCCGGAATGACCGCCTCGCAAGCCACCGTCCTCGTGATGGGCGGGCGGAACCTGGCGGCAAAAGCCCAGGGGAAGCAAGGTTTCGGCATGGATTGGGAAACACGTCGGTTGACTGAACTGAGCGACGATGAACTCCTGGAAATCGCAAAGGCCGAAGCCGAAGAGGGCGTTGAAGGCCCCCAGACCAAACAGGATTTGGAGATCATCGCCATCCTTTCGGCGACCAACACTGCGGTCACCGTGATGGTCCTCGGTTTCCTCTACATCATCAGCCGTTCCCGTTCAGGTGCAACCTTGGCGTTGAAGATGATGTACCCCATCGAGACGTGGTCCTCCCTTGAACCAACCTCCGATTTTATTCGCTTGTTGGCGGTTACCCTCGCCGCTGGCCTTCTTGCCATGCCCATGATGCGCTATGTTGGAATGGGGATGCTTCGATTGCACGCTGCCATTCCACTGCAGCAAATGGTGATGGGTGTCATCCTCTTTGTCGTCGCCCTCGTTTGGCTCTCAACAGGATTCGTCGGGATTGGCGTCCTCATCGTCGGCACCATCATCGGCCTGCTCCCGCCACGAATCGGCATCCGTCGCTCACACGGAATGGGCATTATTCTCGTGCCCATCATGATCTACACTTTTGCCCAAAAATTCGACAGTTTTGGCTTCATTTGAACATCGGACGTGAACCTCATGAAAAAGACCCTAACCGCCTCCAGCCTCATCGTTTTGTTTTTGCTTTCGCTGACCTCCCCGTTGTTGACCACGCTGCCCTCTGAAGCGAGTGTCAACACGGCGGGTCGGTCAACGGCGTGCACCGGCTCCATTTGCATCAATGAAGTGATACCAAATCCGAACGGGTACGACGACGCCACCTACCCCGGTGGCGAATGGTTGGAGCTGTACAACAGCGGAACCCTTGACGTGGACCTGACGGGATGGAAGGTCACGAACAGCGCATCGCAAAGCTTGGATTTCAATTCAACCACCATCGTCGGCTACCAGAGTGGCAACGCCTCAACATGGACCATCAGCGCTGGGGAGTACGTCGTTATCGCTCGAAACGGACTTTCCGGCTTTTACATGACCAACACCGGGATGTCCATGACCCTCGTGGACAGCAACAACAACAACCTCCACCAGGCCACGTGGGGAAGCGTAACATCCGGCAAGAGCTACCAGCAAGACCCAAGCAGCGCCACCGCAAACTGGGTTCAAACCAACAACCCGACACCGGGTCAAGTCAACACGGCGACGGTTTCGAACAACCTCATCCCGGGTGACATCATCATGACCGAAGTGATGGCCAATTCGTGGCCCGGCGACGACAATGAATCGTGGCCTGGCGGTGAATGGATTGAAATCCTGAACACGGGAACATCGGACATCGACTTGACGGGTTACAGCATTGAGGACGCCGCTGGTCATGCATTCCCGTTCAACAGCGCACACCTCGTTAACGCATCTCAGAGCATGTTCATCAGCCCCGGCCAGCATCGGATCGTCGCCGTCAATTCAACCACAGGCTACGGGTTGCTCAACAACGGCGTCGAAAGCATCACGCTGAAATGGCCCAACGGCAGCAAGTCCCAGGAGATTTCGTGGACGTCAACCGTTCAAGGCTTTGCGCTGATGGACGCAGGTCAGCCAAACACACCCTGGGTCAACGCACCTTACCCGACCCCCGAAGCCATGAACCCGTTGCCGATGGAACTGATGGCACGACAGGTTGGAGACGTCCATATTACGGAAATCCTCCCGAACGCCACCAACGACGGTGCTGCATTCCCGGACGGCGAATGGGTCGAAATTCACAACACTGGCACCAACTCAATCGACCTGATGGGGTGGAGCATCATGGACGGGCTGGGCAACATCACCCACATCGACCCGGGCACCCTCGTGTTCAACACCACGCAAGGGGCGACCTTCATCGACCCCGACGGTCGACGATTGGTCCAGTTTACGAGTTTTACACAACTTTGGGACAATTACAACCACGTCTTCCTAAGAGACATGACGGGAACTGTCGTGGACACCGCCGACTACACCACCGACTACGGAGAGGACATGGCGCTGATTCGAGGAAGCGACCCAGCCGATTCTTGGACCCCTGCTGCGTGGAAGACGCCCGGGCAGCCCGAACCGGGAAGCATGCCTTCGGCCACAACCGTCCGTTTCTCTGAGCTGCTTCCAGACGCCGTCGGCTCCGACAGCCAAATGTGGCCGATGGGTGAATGGATAGAGCTTTACAACTACGGAACGATGGACGTTGATGTTGCGGGTTGGAAACTTCAAGCGGCTTCACGCTCGCTGACCCTGCACGAGTTCAACATGCCGTTGCAGGACACAACCGTCGTCAAAGGCGGAGAAGCCGTGCTCATCGCGTTGAACGGTACAAGCAGTTTCTACCTCAAACACACCTCATCGGATTCCATCGGACTGGTCGACATCAACGGAGCCGCCGTTGACACCGTTTCGTGGTCCGACACCGTCGAAGGCGAATCCCTCGTCGCCCCCAACAGCACGCACGCCGGCGTTGGACCCGACGCCGCCAACGCCACCGGAAATTGGATTTTGTCAGCGTGGGTAACCCCAGGGGAAGTGAACCCTGTTTGGGCACCCTACACCGGTTCCACCGACCTTGCCATCACCGAAGTCCTCCCGTACTGCAACGACGACTCCATCCAACCCACCGAGGACTGGGTCGAAGTTCACAACACCGGTGCCACGCCTCTCAACATCAGTCGGTGGTCGGTGATCAACGCCGAGGGTGAACGACGCTTCATGCGCCTCGACAGCCTCTGGACCGAGGGCAATCACACCGCCAAGGTTCTGCTGAACCCCGACGAACGCGCCGTGTTCACCATGGACGAGTACATTCTCACGGGACTTGGCGACGCTTTTGATCTTCTCCACCCGGATGGAGGTTCTGTGGACGGCGCCTCTTGGACGGTCATCACGGACTGCCAGACGCTCATGCCGGGGGAGCAAGACAGCGATGATTGGCAACATGCACTCTGGCCAACACCCGGTCAAGCCGAACCCAACCCGGCGGACTTCGCCACCAAGGACGACTTGCGATTTACACGCTTCATGCCGTCGGCCTCAACGGACATCTCCAGCGACATGGAGTTCATCGAAATCAGCAACCAAGGCGAGAAACTGGCGGTGCTCAACGGTTGGACGATGCGCACCACAACCGGTTCGCTCAGCTCCTACAACGCCACCGTCAGCAACCTGATGATTCAACCGGGCTCAAGCGTGCTTCTCGCCAACGATGCAGACGCCGTCAGGGTGTACGAAGACGGAAACGTGGTCGACGCCGACGGGGCACTTGACCGGAATTTCTACTTCCCCAATTCTGGTGCTGCCCTACAACTGTTGGACGGGTCGGGTGCTGAGGTCGACACCATCGTCTACGGCAACGGGCCCGTGTCCGTTCCCGGGTGGAACGGCATCGCCTTGGCCGAACCTCTGGCCAACCTTGACAATTTGATTTACCTCCGTGGAAGCGGCTGCGGAGACACGCCCGACACCGACACGGTGGCCGACTGGCACGAGCAGTGGAGTCGTTTGGGCGGCAGCACGTTCTGCATTGACACAAGCATCAGCACGACAGCATCGGTGACCCCGCTTCTGGGACCTGAACACGGGCTAACGGACCTGCTGGCATGGATCAACGACGCTTCGAGTTCCCTCCACGTTCACATGTACCTGCTTCACGAGGTTCACCTCGTTCAAGCCATGATCGATGCACAAAACCGAGGCGTCGAGGTGACCGTCGTGCTGGATTACGGCGACAGCTGGTGGAATCAATACGACCTCGACACGCAGCGTGGCATGGCCACCGAACTCCTTGCGTCCGGTGCACAGGTGAGTTGGTTTGGCGACACGGGCGAGAACCCCTATGCGTACATCCACAGCAAAGTTGCGGTCAAGGACAACGCCAGCGTTTGGGTCGGTTCAGGCAATTGGAAATCTTCGTCCCATCCGATGCCCGGTGAAGCTGGGAATCGGGACTGGGGCGTCATCGTGGACGATGCGGGCCTGGCCACCATGGTGGCTGCTCATCTTGCCTTCGATGAAAATCAAGCCCGCGAGCACATCACACCGGTCGTGGCCACCGATGCTCCTACCGGCTGGACGATGCCATCGGCGTCCGCCATCGTTGGCGAGACGGCTGCGAGCATCCAAGGCGACGTGGACGCACAACTGCTCGTGTGCCCGGACAACTGCATCGATGATCTGGTGGCTGTTTTGGACAGCGCCGACGAGGAAATTTTACTCTCACTTCAGTACCTTGACATGGACTGGTCGTGGGGATGGGGGGAAAACCCCATTCTTGAATCGCTCGAGAAAGCGGCGCAGCGCAACGTTCGGTTGCGGCTTATTTTGAACGGCGCTTACCTTGACGAGGACATTCAGAGCGTGGTCGACCGCTTCAATGAGGAATGGAACCACACCCTCGGCTACGACACGGCGGCCATCGTCATGAGCAGCGATGAAGTCGTCACGAAACTGCACAACAAAGGCGTCATCGTTGACGGTGAACACGTTCTCGTGTCCTCCATCAATTGGGGCGACTCTGCGCTTGTTCGCAACCGAGAGATGGGGCTTGTGCTCTCCAGCGAAGCGATTGCAGGCGTTTACATGAATTCATGGTACGAAGACTGGCATCGATTGGACAACGCCACCGACACCGACCAGGACAGACTCACCGATGCGTGGGAGGTTGCCCACGGGCTCAACCGAACCCAACGAAGCGTGGTGGGCGATGCTCTCATGGACGAATCGATGATGGACAGCGACCAAGACGGGTTGAGCAATTTCGCCGAACAACTTCACGGTGGCGACCCCAACAACGCCGACACGGACGGGGATTGCATCACCGACGACCTTGAGGTCGCATGGGCCCTAGCAACCGCCCTTAACTCCAGCATGGACGATGTTGAACCGCTCGCCGCACTCACGCAGTGGGATGCCGACCTCGACGGGACCAACGACAGCGAGGTGCTTGGTTGTGACCTTGCTGGTGTGGACATTCAACCCGTGGACGACACCGGCGGAACCGGTACGATCGTGGTGGACACCGATCTCGACGACGACGGCATTCTCAACGGAGCCGACCAGTGCCCCGACACGCCCGTTGGCGTGGCCACAGATGCGGAAGGATGTTCCTCCGAACAACGCGCAGCACTCGTTGGCGACAGCACAGAAAGCAGTGCGGGCGATTCTGCTGAGTCGTTCTTCCTGATTCTGATGATCTTGGCGCTGGTGCTCTCGGCCGGAGCCTACGTCATTCTTCGCGGCATGCGCACCGAATCCGAAAACGTGAAGGACGCCATCAGCGAAGCTGCGTTTGCCGAAGTGAGCGGTGGAACGGTTGACAACCAAGGTTGGCAGCAGCCGGTCTTGAATGCGAGCGTTTCGGGCGCCACACCAGAAATGCTGGCCAAGGTGCCGGGCTGGACGGCAGAAATGGTCGAGCAGTACCTCGCTCAAGGATGGACGATGGACCAGCTGGTCACCTACTATCAGGAACAGGTCGCTCAACACACACGAACAGAGCAACATTGAAACAGGACCTCGGCGAGACAACGCTGATAGCCATGGAAATCCGCAGCAGCAACCCCGTCCTGTCCAACAAATTCTGGCCAAACCTCACTGGGTTCGACCGAATGACGGTCGAGGGCAGCATGAAGAAAATCGGCTACCTTCTTTCTCTCACGATCGCCAGCGCTCTGGTCTCGGCCGTGTTGTGCATGAACGCCATCAACAACGGCAACGGAGGCCTGTACATTTCCGCCTTCATGCTCATTGGCTTTGTCGGTGGATTCATCTTGGCCCTCGTGATTTTCCTGACTCGCCCCGCCAACCCTGCCACCTTGATGAGTCTCTATGCGCTCCTCGAAGGCATGGCCGTCGGGTCGATGTCGCTTGCGCTTGAACTGACGGCCTACAGCGGCATTGCGCTCCAAGCCGTGTTTGGAACCATGGCCATCACCGGTACGATGTACGTCATGTACGCTTCTCGAATCATCCGCCCCACACCCGCTTTCAACAAAATCATCTCTGGACTGGTCGTGAGCATCATGCTCCTCTACCTCACCTCCTTCGTTCTCGGATTGTTCTCGCCATACGACGTGCCCTTCCTCCACAGCTCTGGGCCCATCGGTATCGGCCTGACGTGCTTCATTTTGGTCGTGGCAGCATTGACGCTCATCAGCGACTTTGGGTTCATCGAATCCGGTACTCGCAACGGCGCACCGAAGCTCATGGAGTGGTACGCCGCCTTCGGCATCCTGATCTCCGTTATCTGGATCTACATCGAGACCCTGCGCTTGCTGGCGAAGTTGAACGCATACAGGGATTGAGGCCGCATGCCTCGGAGTATACCCTCCATCGACTTTCGTTTGGCCACCTCGGCCGATCAGAATGAGCGACAACGCTTCGTCAACGAGGTGGGCGACGCTCTCAAGGACATCGGTTTCTTTGCGCTTACCCATCACGGCATACCAAAGGAACTGATCGACAACACCTACGAGCAATGCGATGCCTTCTTCGACATGGATGAACAAACCAAACGAATGTATCTACGTCCTGAGATGGCCCACCAGCGTGGCTACACCGCCTTTGGTGTTGAACATGCAAAGGACAACCCCGCACCCGACCTCAAGGAATTCTGGCAATCCGGCCGGCCTTACCCGCTTGATGGCACCGTCCCGACCTACCCGCAAAACATCTGGCCGTCCGCCCATGTAAGCGGGTTTCAAGACGTGACGGAAACGCTTTTTTCCGGTATGGAAACGCTGGCGCATCACCTGCTCTCAGCCTGTTCGCTCTACCTTGGGAAACCGGAAGATTGGCTCTCAAACATGTCGACCGAAGGCAACACCATCATGCGCATGATTCACTATCCCCCTCTGAGCGAAAACACCCCGGAAGGCGCCGTGCGCTCCGCTGCTCACGAGGACATCAATTTCATCACGCTCTTGGTCACAGCAACCGCAGACGGCTTGGAAGTCATGGACCACGACGGCACGTGGATTCAAGTGAAGGGAGATCAAGACGCCATCATTGTTGACTCAGGCGATATGCTGCAGAACCTCACCAACGGTTTGTTCAAATCAACGACCCATCGCGTCGTGAATCCAAAGGACGCCAACACGCGTCGTTACTCCATGCCGATGTTCGTCCACCCCCGGAACGAGGTTGACCTTACGCCTCACCCTGACTTCGTGGCCATGACGGGAGGGGAGGCAAACTACGCCTCCATCAACGCAGGGGATTACCTGCATCAACGCCTCAAAGAAATCGGTTTGATTTGAGGGAGCTAGATGGATGTGGAAGACCTCATCAAAGCGGTCCTGCGAGGTGAATCCCAACCCGCTGAGGAACTGCAGATCTTTGCAGCCAACGTCGCCAACGGAACGATTTCAACCGAGACCGCGACGCGTTGGCTCAAAGCTGTTCACAAACACGGAATGACCACTGCGGACACGGTTATTTTGACCGAGGCGATGATCGATTCCGGAGCGCGCCTGACTTGGCCGGCGGGACCCCCGGTTGTGGACAAACACAGCACCGGTGGGGTGGGTGACAAAATGTCACTCATCCTCGCGCCTGCGCTGGCGGCGTGCGGGTGCCGCGTCCCCATGCTGGCTGGACGGGGCCTGGGACACACCGGGGGTACCATCGACAAATTGGAGTCGATTCCGGGGTTCACCTGTGCGCTGAGTCCAGATGCCATGACCGCCGCCGTCGACGTTGTTGGTTGCTGCATTGCGGTCCAAAACGACGCCATCGCGCCTGCGGATGGCGTGTTGTACGCACTCAGGGATGTGACGGACACCATCGACAGCGTTCCGCTCATCACGGCGTCCATCATCTCAAAGAAGGCTGCTGAGGGGCTGCAATCGTTGGTGCTCGACGTCAAAACGGGGTCGGCCGCGTTCATGAAAACCGTGGATGAGGCACGAGCACTTGCTCATTCGATGGTCCAAACAGCCGAAGGACTCGGCATACGAACCGTTGCGCAACTCACGACCATGTCAGAACCCATCGGATCTCACATCGGTAATGCACTGGAAGTCCTCGGCAGCATCGAGGTCCTGCAGGGCGAAGGTTCAGCGGACACTCGGGAACTTGTTGTCCTCCAGGGGGCTGAATTGCTGGCGATGTCCTTCGAGGATGTCGACCTCGCCGAAGGGAGGAGGCGGATGGAGTTGGTGTTGACCAACGGAGAGGCGCTCGATGTCTTCCGAGCCATGTGCGTTCAACAGGGGGTCGAACCGTTGACGGCGAAGACCTTGATTTCAACGCCAGAAAAGGTGCTTGGGTCGTCGGTTCATCAGACCACCATCCTCGCTGAGCACTCAGGCTACGTTTCCAGTTACGACGCCATGGCGATGGCCCAACTCGCACGAAACCACGGAGCTGGCCGCTTTGAGTTGGACGACCCGATCGATACGCACGTGGGCTTTCTCATTGAGGCATCGAAGGGAACGAACATCGCCAAGAACGATCCACTGTTCACGTTTCACCACAACCGTCCGTTGAAGGAATCAGAACTGGTGTCACTCAAAGCAATGTGCACCGTTGGTGAATCTGAACCTGAGCATGTGCACCGACTGCTCGAAGTGATTGATTTTGCATCAACGAAGGCGTCATAAAGGGGAGGCCTGTCGCCAACTTTGCCGATTTAGCTTAGCTGGTGGAGCGTGGGACTGTTAATCCCAAGGTCGTGGGTTCGAGCCCCACAATCGGCGTAAAATCACGCAACTGCATGGTTGTTTGAAGGCTGGGTTCGAGGTCTCAACGGCACCCATTTCGGACATCAGTCGTCTCGAGTGGCCGTTTGCAAGACACGCAGGGGTTGCTCCTCCGAAGGATAAACACCCCAATACGCCTCTCGCGCCTCCTGGTTGATTTGCATGCACAGGACGACATCGCCCGGGCGGTCAGGGATTGATTCCGTGCCGTTGAGATGCTTGATCATCGGTGGGATGTTCGACATGTTCACCACGCCCCAGCCGACCTGAGTGCAGGGCGCAACGGGTGAAATCGGCATTGTTCCGGCCGAAGGATCCCACGTGGTGAACGAGGGGTACCACGCTGAAAGGTTGAGAGCGTCTCGAATCACGGCGTTGGTGATTTCCACTTCGGCACCGGCGTTGGGATTGGAATCGGGCCACACACCGTGGACAAGGGAACCGTTGCGGTCTTCAGAGGATGCACCTGAGCCGTGGTCCCCAGCCTCTTCTCGAAGATGCTCGAGCACGAAGGAGAGAATACCCGCGGTTCTGGGTGTTGCGAACGATGTACCCGACGTTTCGTGGTACCCGTCCACATCGTCGTGGTTTGGAAGCATCTGGGTCCAATCGGCAGCGATGTCGGGGTAGGACCCGCTCATGGTCTCCTTCTGGTCGTCCCCTTCCTCAGCGTAGCCTGCAATTCCGATGGACCATGGCGGACCGGCGGTGGCGTCTTGGACCGCTGGAGAGGGCGTGTTGTCGGCTGCACCGGTGTGGATTTTGTTGTTCACCACGACCGTTTGGTAAGTTCCGGTTTCGATGCCGGGGACGGGCAGCGAGCCGATGGCCCCGAACGAAGTTGTGACAATGTCAACGAGAGGTTGATTGCCGGCCGCAAGGACAGCTGCGGTGGAGAACCCCTCGACAAAGAAGATGACTGCATCTGGGTTTGCGTCGAGCACTGCACCGGTCACGGCCGTACCGTGGCCGTCTGAGGGATCGTCGAGAATATGCACGTCTGTGTTCCCATCGGGTGAAGTTCCGATGATTTTTGTGCCCTTGAAGTAAACGATGTCGGAGGTGGTGATGGTGTCCCAACATGTTTCTTTGTCCGCGTCAAACCGTTCCTCCCACGTGCCGTTGAAGGTAGGGGTGCATGTTTTGGTCACACCCAGTCCGTCAAGAAGCCAGTCCGGATAGGTCTCGTTTGTACGGAAATGGTCGTGGTAGACGTTGATGCCCGTGTCGATGGGTGCCACCACAGAGTACGGTCGCCAGTTGCTGGAGAGCGGTTGACCCTCGACAAAGGACGTATCGGATTCCTCCCTGCCCATGAGGGTGTTCGCACCGACCATGAGACCGATCAGAAGCAACACCACGAACACGGATCCGAGAATCCTTGTTTTTCTCCCGGGCGCGACCTCGTCGGCCACCAGCAAGCCGACGACACCAGCGTCGGATGCATCCATTGCAGACATACGGAATCCTCGCTTGGTCTTGTTCAAGAAGGTATGCCCGAAGGGATTCACTCCCATTCGATGGTGCCGGGTGGTTTGTGCGTGATGTCGTACACCACCCGGTTGGCAGCACCCTTCACCGTGTTGGTGATGCGCGTGCTGATGGTTTGGAGAATTTTGTGGGGAATCTCGGAATAGCGTGCTGACATGCCGTCCATGGATTGCACGGCCCGAACGACGATGGTTTCGCCGTAAGCGCGAACATCGCCGTGGACGCCCACACTTCGAACCGGAAGCAAGGCTGCGAAGTATTGCCAAGGAAGGTCCATCTCGCCCCGCTCTGCAGCCGCCTCAAACTCCTCTTCGACGATGGCGCAGGCCTCGCGAACGACGGCCACGCGGTCGGGCGTCAATTCGCCCAGGGTTCGTACCGCAAGCCCGGGGCCGGGGAACGGTTGTCGCTCGGCGACGTTGATGTCCAGGTTTCGAGCCAACTCACGAACCTCGTCCTTGTAGAGTTCTCGCAGAGGCTCCACAACTTGAAGGGTCATGTCCTCGGGGAGACCGCCCACGTTGTGATGCGATTTGATGGTGTCTCGCACACCGCCTCCCGACTCAATCCAGTCGGGTGCAATCGTCCCTTGGACGAGGTATTTTGCACCGCATTTTTTCTGTTCGTCTTCAAAAATTCGAATGAACAACTCACCGATGACCCTCCGTTTATGCTCGGGCTCGGTCACCCCTTGAAGCGCCTCAAAGTAGCGGTCCGCCGCTTTGACGGTGATCAGGTTGATGCCTTGCTCTTCGAGGAGGGCTTCAATTTGCTCGGTCTCGTTTTTTCGCATGAAACCGGTGTCGACGTAAACGCAGTGAAGCAGGTTGCCGACGGCTTGATTGGCGATCACGGCAGCAACCGTGGAATCCACACCACCAGAGCATGCGATGATGGCCACATCGTCGATGGTCGCTTTGAGGGATTCAATGCTCTCGGCAATGAATTCCTCAGCGTCAAACATCTCAGGCACCGCCGTTGACTTCTTTGTCTTGGGCCTTTACGCGGTCAATTTGATCGAGTTTGTTTTGCTCCAGGGCGGAAGCGTACTTTGCATTGGAAAGGGCGAGCATTTGGACAGCAAGGTAGCCTGCGTTGTCCCCTCGGTCGACACCAACGGTGGCGGCGGGAACGCCGGGTGGGAGCTGAGCGATGGACAGGAGGGAGTCGTAGGGAACACGGCCGCCACACGGAACACCGATGACCGGCTTGGTGGTCAACGCTGCGACCGCCCCGGGAAGGGCGGCGGCCAAACCGGCCATGGCGATAAACACGGAACAGCCATCATCAAGTGCGTCGCCCACGATTTGCTCAACGAATTTAGGAGAGCGATGTGCCGAGGCGACTCGGAGCTGGTAAGGAACATCGAAATGTTCCAAAATTTTCGTGCATTTTTGGGCGATGGGTAGGTCAGAAGAGGACCCCAACAAAATGGTTACATCCATGGCCATCCGCCGTCGCGGATGGTTCTTTATGATGACTGATTCAACCAATGGCCGTCCGGACCTCATTCCTCGCCGTCGAGCGCGTTTGAGACGATGGCAAGTTGACCGAAATCAACCCCGAGAGCGTCCCATTTTGGACGGAGTTCCACAGGGCACAACCGGTCAATGCAGAGGTACGTGGCGTCGTTGTCCACCTGGCCGAAAAGCGTGAGAATCGTTCCGTCGGAAAGGTGGTTGTTGCCCATGGTGCCGTTGGTCCATGCGCCGTGGTGGATTCGCCATCCATCAAAGGCTGTCATCGGCAGGCGGGATTGAGCCGGCCAAGCGCACCGGATGGTGGGGGTTGTGCACGATGCCAAACGATTCAACGCAACAAACATCGTCGCTACACTTCCAAACACCAAACCGTAGGGCACCCACCACCATTCAACAAGATTCAGACCCCAGACCAGACCCAGACTGGCTGCCGCGCCAACGAGGGATGCTGTGGCGAGTTGAACACGCCCTTCGGACCACGCCGATCGACGCTGGCCGACCCCGCTGACAAACGCCAGCACGAGCATCAACAAGGCAGCAGCTGCGAGAGGAAGCCGGTGGTTCTCGTAACGGTCGAACACCGTCATCATCAACATGAACATCACAGGGAGCAATGCCCACGAAAAGGCGAACAGCGTCACGGTGTACTGGGCTTCAACCTCGACTTCGGTCCAGGGGGCCGGTGGTTCTTCCACAAGATGCCCTCGAACAGTTTCGGAATAATCCTTCCTGACTTCAGGCTTCCTCGTACGGATGACGCAGGCAAAGGTTGCGTGCGGCGTAGACCTCATCCACCCGCCGCACGGGGGTCGTGGTGGGAGCCTCGTGCAGTGCTTCAGCATCGGTCTTGAGGACTTGAGCGAAGTGCTCAGCGAAGGTGTCCAACGTGTCCTTTGACTCGGTTTCGGTCGGCTCGATCATCATGCACTCAGGAACGACCAGTGGGAAGTAAACCGTCGGCGCCATGTACCCTCGATCCAACAACCCCTTTGCAACGTCCATCGCCGAGACACCGAGCGCCTCTTTGGCGGGTTGCATGGACAAAGTAAACTCGTGCTTGGCAACGTCCGTTTCTGCACCGTCCACAAACAGGTGGTCAACACCAGCTTTCTTGGCCTCTCTATGAATGGCGTGGCGCAAATAATTGGCGTTGAGAACGGCGTGTTCGGACATCGCCTTGAGACCCGATCCGTATCGTCGGTAATACGCCCAGCATCGAATGACGGCCCCGGCGTTTCCGTGCCACTGCTGGACTTTTCCTATGCTGTGTTTGGGTTGCTCCCAATGGTACCAGTGCTCATCAACGGCTTGAGCCAATTCACCCGAAGAGGCCGGCCTTCGAGCAGCCAGTGGTCCGGGCAGGAACGGTGCCAGATGGGCTTTGACGCCGATGGGACCGGAACCGGGCCCTCCGCCACCGTGCGGTTGTGAAAACGTCTTGTGCAGATTGAAGTGAACAGCATCGAAGCCCATAAGACCGGGCGATGTGATGCCCAAGATGGCGTTGAAGTTGGCACCGTCGTAGTACATCTGCCCGCCCGCTTGGTGCACGATTTCACTGGCGGCTTTGATGTCCGCTTCGAAAAGACCCAGCGTGTTGGGGTTGGTGATCATCATCGCCGCAGTCGTCTCGTCGGCGACGGCGGCAAGGGCATCAAGGTCCATTCGCCCGTCTTCCAAACTGGGGATTTCCACGATTTCAAAGCCGGACATCGCGGCGCTCGCAGGGTTGGTTCCGTGGGCGGAGTCAGGAACGATGACCTTGGTTCGTTGCGCTTCGCCTCGATGGCGGAAGTATTCCTGAATGCAGCGCACGGCGGTGAATTCTCCTTGCGCACCGGCCACGGGCTGAAGCGTGACTTGGTCCATTCCAGCACAGACTTCCAACATGTGCTGCATCTCGTAGAAAATGGACAACAACCCCTGAAGGTGATGCTCTGGTTGGTGAGGATGAATGTCTGCGATTCCCGGGAGTTGCGCAATGACTTCGTTGACCCGAGGGTTGTGTTTCATTGTGCACGACCCCAACGGATAGAACCCCGTGTCGATTCCGAAATTGCGCTTGGACAGCCAGGTGAAATGGCGTACCATTTCCGGCTCGGAGAGGCGTGGCCATCGTGCAGCTCGGTTGCGCACCAGTCCTGCAGGAACGGCGGGTGGTGATTCGCATTGGATGGGCGTGGGTTGGCTGTAGCCGGTGTTCACGGCTCCGTTGTGCTCAAACAAACGACTCATGCGAGCACCTCCATGTGGGTCGACCACAACGCCAATTGAGCCGAAAGCGACTCAATGTCTGCCAGCGTGGTTTGGTCGGTTGTGGTGATCAAAATTTGGCTGGTGGCTTCCTCGTACCAGCGGCTCATGTCCAAGCCCCCGATGATGCCGTTGCTGTCGAGATAAGCCAGGCACTGGGCTGCTGAACCCTGAACTTCAATGACAAATTCGTTGAAATGAGGTGCGTCGTGGACCAAGCGAACCCCGGGTGTGGCTGAGAGGACTTCCTTGGCCCTCTGGCACGCCATCATGTTTCGGTTTGCAAGGTCTCTGAGCCCGTCAGGACCCAGGAGCGCCATGTGCATGGCGCCCATGAGGGCGATGAGCGTCTCGTTGGTGCAGATGTTGGACGTTGCGCGATGCCGCCGGATGTGCTGTTCTCGGGTTGAAAGGGTCAGGCAGTAGGCCTCTTTCCCGTCGACGTCGATGCTTCGACCAACAATGCGTCCGGGCATCAGGCGCAGGTACGGTTTGGAACACGCAAAGATGCCGTACAACGGGCCGCCGCCGGTGACGGGGCTGCCCAACGGCTGACCCTCGCCCACCACGATGTCGGCGCCGTAATGGCCAGGGGCTTCAACGACGCCCAACGACACGGGTTGTACACCAACGATGAGCGCTGTGTGATCGCCGATGATCGATTTCACGGTGGTCAGTCCCTCGTCCAAAACACCCAACGGATTGGGTTGTTCGAGATAAACACCGCAGGATCCGGCCGCTTCGTTGAGAGCCTCAAGGTCGAGGGTCCCGTCGGCGTTGTGTGCCAGAGTGCGAATCTCGATCTCAGCTCCTTGGCAGTAGTTGTGCATGACGGAGAGTTTGTCGGGTGGGGTCAAAGCAGACACGTACACCGTGTTGGGTTGGCTGGCTTTTCGGTTGTGGACACGCACGGCGCAGGTCAACGCCTCGGCGGCTGCAGTGGAACCGTCGTAAAGGGATAGGTTGGCGATGGGCAGACCGACGAGTTCGGAGATCAGCGTTTGGAATTCCCACATGGCCTGGAGCATGCCCTGACTCACCTCCGGCTGATACGGCGTGTAGGCGGTGAGGAATTCGCCCCGCGTAACGAGTTGGAAGACAGCGGCGGGGACGTAATTTCGGTACAAGCCCGCTCCCAGGAAAGAGGGGCGGCTTCCCATGTCGATGTTGGCGCCCAGCAGACGACGAGCATCGCTGATGATCTCCTCTTCAGATTGGGGACCGGGCAGTGGAAGGTCGCCATTGAAGCGCACATCCTCCGGAATATCCGAGAACAAATCTTCCATGGAATCGAGTCCCATTTCCAGCAACATTTCTGCCTCTCGGCCTCTGTTCGGCAGTTGGTCAACCACGTCGTTCACGCTCCCCCTCGCTGGGGTCGGAGAAAACGATACGCGCGACGCTCATAATCCATTGCTTCGTTACACTTGGAAAGAGGGAACAGCCTATGTTCCAATGTCTCCTCCGTGAACCATGGTCCGAGTGGCGATGGTGGTGACCAACGCGTGCGCTCCGGACCCGCGTGTTCTGCGCCACGCCGTCTGGATGCAACAAGCCGGTTTCCGTGTCACCGTGCACGCTTTTGATCGCAAAGAACATCACCCGATGAGCGAAAACCATCGGGGTGTTCGCATCATGCGGTACCGAGTTGGAAAGGTGGCTTACGGCGGAACGATTGGCACCTATCGAGGGATTCGTCGTTTCCAGCGCACCGTCGTGCGAACGCTCCTCAACGAACCACCTGGTTTGGTGTACTGCCATGATGCAGACACACTGCGAGTGGGAAGCGAGCTCAAATCGCGCCTCGGTGTGCCGTTCGTTTTTGACATGCATGACCTCCAGCACACTTGGGTCCGGTTCGATTCACCCCAATCCGCACTGCGCAAAGCGGTCAGTGGACGGATGAAAAAGCAAATGCTATCTCGGGCCCGACAGGCGGAGGTGATCATCGCTTCCAGCGAACAGGTTCGCTCCGATGGACACCGAGGCTTCGTGGAGTGGTTGACGCATCATGGGTTGGACAGTAAAGTCGTTGAAAACCGCCCGATGCCCCCGTTTGGAACACCCAAGCAAACCCCCGTTGAGGCTTGGACGGTGGGCTACATCGGTCGAGTCCGAGACATCAAATCGTTCGAACTCCTCGTGGAGGCCGTAAAGACCCTCCCCGCCTTTGAACGGCCCAACATACGGGTTGCGGGCGACGGAACGGCCGCGGCACGAGTTCGGGCACTGTTGATGCATGAGGTCGAGGAAGGAGCGCTCGAGGCCGAGGTGACCGGCGCCTTCTCGCAACATGAACTGCCCGAGCTGCTGGAGAGTGTTGACGTCATGTACGCCATGTATTCACCGCTCAGGGGCAACATCGTGCAAGGTGCGTTGCCCGTCAAGGTCTTCGACGCAGCGTCTCGGGGCGTGCCGAGCGTGGTGAACGCTGACTGCTTGATGGCGGACCTCGTTGAGGATGAACGCATTGGAGCGAGTGCACCGTGGGGCGAACCCGAAGCGGTGGGCCAAGCCTTGCGCTCCATGCGTGACGCCTCCGTCGAGTTGCGGGCAACTGGGGAACGAGAGCACCAGCGCTGGTTGGCCGCCATGAAGCCGGTGTTCGTGAACCTTCAGTAGAACGGTGGCCGGACAACCACGGCCCTGACCGATTTACGGGGACTTGCAACAACCATGACTTCATCGCCTTCGCTCACTCCAGCCAAATAGCCCAAGCCGATGCCGATGTTGCCCAGGCTTGGGGAGGGAGCACCCGACGAGAGTCGACCGATCGGAACGCCCTCAGGGGAGGTCACGGATTTTCCAGGGCGCGGCAGTGGGCCTTTCTCCAGATACTTGATGCCCCACCATCGCTCGTCGGTCTCAGCATGACTGACCACTCGATGCTTTCCGATGAAATCGTGGTCCAAATCCAGTCCAAACGGTACGTTGGTTTCCCAAGAGTCCCGAGCCAAGAATCCGTCGTCTTCCGCCGGGGCCAGCGAGGGTGAGCAAAAGTCCACGCCAGAGAGCAAGTACCCCTTTTCCAGTCGAAGTGTGTCCCGAGCACCAAGACCAATGGGAGTGGCTCCGTGCTCCACCAGCGCTCGCCACAGTGTTGGCGCATCATCGTTGGGCACGAAGATTTCGTAACCCGGCTCACCCGTGTAGCCCGTTCCTTGAATCCACCCCGTGGTTTTGAGGTCGTTGTCGGTCAGAGCTCGCCATTTGAATCGGCCAACGTGTTGGCCATCACCCATGGCCGCATCGAGAACATCTCGGGCGCCAGGGCCCTGAAGGGCCATGATGGACGTTTGGTCGGAGAGGTTCTCCATGGAAACCGACCCGTCGGTGGGAAGGTGTTGGGTGAACCAGGACCACATCACGTCGATCATTGAGGCGTTGGGAACGCCAAGAATTTCATGCTCACTCACGACTGCAAAGATCATGTCGTCGATGAGACAACCGTCAGCATCAAGGAAATGTGTGTACGCACATCGCGACGGTGCGATGGAGGTGATGCGCTGCGTTGCGATGGTCTCCAGCCACGTGCGGACGCCATCACCGCTGAATCGAAACGAACCCATGTGGGACACGTCAAACAGACCCGCTCCCGACCGAGTCGCGAGGTGCTCTTCTTTGATGTTGGAGTACCAAATGGGGAGCTCAAAACCGTGAAAATCAACCATGTTGGCGTTCAACGCCAAATGCTCCTCGTACAACGCTGTCCGTACCGGTGGGTGGTCGCTCATGGGCTCAGGATGGGCAACGCGCTCAATAAACATCCGTCATGAATTCGTCAGGCTGCTGGGAGACCGCGTAAGATTTCCTGGCCGTGATGGACCACACGGGCCAAGAATCGATCGAGTGTATCCCGGTCGAGGTTTTGGTTGGCGACGATCATTCGAAGCACAACGTCGTCTCCAATGTTGGAACGACTCACCATAAACGACCCCTCCTGAATCAATCGGTTGCGTAGGTCGGTGTTGAGGTCGTTTAAGTCCACGTCGTCATCGTCGACCGTGTATCGGAAGCAGACGTTGGTCCACATGCGGCTGGACATCATCTCAAGCGAGGGGTGGTCCTCGATGTTTTGTTGGAGGTGGTCGGCGTCTGCCATGCGCTCGTCCACCATTCGGGCCCACCCTGCATCGCCCCGCGCACGCCAATCGAGCCACAATTTCAGAGCATCGTTTCGTCGGGCGCACTGGAGCGAGTAGCGACCGAGGTCGTCAAGTTCAGCGTCGGCGTGAAACAGGTAGTGCGCCACGTTGGTGTGATCGCAGAGTCTCCGAAGCACCTCGGGTTTCTTCACCAAAAACGCACTGCATATCAGCGGCACCCCCATCATTTTGTGCGCATCCCAACAAACACTGTCGGCCTTGTCCACACCGTCCATCAATGTGCGATGCCTGTTCGAGAACAAGCACGTGCCGCCCCAAGCCGCATCGACGTGAAGCCACAGACCTTCCCGGTGGGCGATGTCCGAAAGTGCTTCTAGGTCGTCGTAAGCACCACGGACGGTTGTTGCAGCTGTGGCCACGATGCACAACGGGCGCATGCCTTCCTGGCGTGCAAAGGCAATTTCCTCCTGGAGCCTGTCGGGGTCCATCCGCCCGTGTTCATCGCATTGGACCTTGATGATGTTTTGATGGCCAATGCCGATGACGTTGGCCGCCATGAGGACCGAATAGTGCGCTTCTGCAGAAACGAAGATCACCGTTGACCGACCGTCAAAGCCATTTTTTGTGGAACCTGAAATCAAGTGCTCACGAGCGCACAGCATCCCGAGCATGTTTCCGTTTGAACCACCGGTGGTGAACGTACCAAATCCATCGGGGAAGCCCACCATTTCGCACATTCGTTTGACAACCGTCTGTTCAATAACCGTAGCGATGGGCGACAGCTCGTAAGTGTACATTGAGTTGTTCGTCATGGAGGCAACAATTTCCCCGGCCAGCGCAGGGAGCGTCAAGCCGCCCCACAAGGGGTTCATGAATTCGGGTCGGTGGGTTTTGACGCTGTTTGCGATGAACGCGTCCAAGTCGTCCAAAACGGCATCCATCCCGTGTCCCTCAAGCGGCAGCTGGAGGTCAAGGGTTCTGCGCATGCTCGCGAGGCTTCTGGATGGGTTGACCCGCTCGTTGGGGTCTTTGGATTCGAGGTAGTCCACCAGCCGTGTTGCGACTTCATCGATGAAGGCAGCGGTCTCCATGGGCCTCAAACGGCGTTGCCCGCATCCCGCTTATGAGGATGTGTATGACGGGGGTTGAGCCAACCTCGGTGCACATTGGGGTTGGAGGTGCATCGTGCGTCGGTTGCTCAAAGAGAAAGTTGAACGGTTTATTCAATAAGCATATTAGGTACTAAATATGCATAAAACGGAGACTGACCGTCCACAAACTTCGATTCAATGAAGAAAATCGACGACATTTTACCGTCATTCGACCTTGGAAATCTCGTGCATGG
>PBMS01000045.1 GCA_002722695.1 Methanobacteriota archaeon | reverse complement strand
CCGACTCATCCAGTCGTCCGACGTTTCTTGGACCTCCTGATAGGGCAGGATGCTTGCCCGTTCCTGACGACGCTTACGGTCAACGACCGCTTTGTAGAGAATAAGCGATGCAAGCACGACGCTCGCAATCACGCCCCCCCACGCTCTCGCATAGAGAATGGCCGTGTTGGCCATGCCACCCCAGTCAAGACCGCCTTGTTCCTCAGGGTCCGACTGCCATGGGACACCAAGATAGTCTCCGGTGCTGGTGTGCACAAAGAATGTGTCTGGAGCAAGTTTCGACCGAACGGTGGTGTTGACGTAAACCGTCCCGTTGCTGGTTTGATCCTGCGGTAGCTGAACCCAAGCCCGGAAGGTGAAATTGGCGTTGAGTGGAACGTCGTTGATCTCAAACGATCGTGGGAATTCAACCCCCTCTTCGAAGAGGGCTGACTCGGGTGGAATGAAGCCCATGTCCACGGCGTGACTGGATTGGAGTTGAACCACCAAGCCGTCCATGGCGTTTCCATCGTTTCGGACCTCCATGGCAATGGACAATCGCCCCTTTACGCTCAGCTCTTCGTCCACATTTCTAAACGTCCATTTGATCACCGGGGCGATGGTGAATTCAAGAATCACCTCATCAACCACATCGCCCGTATCGTCAAGAACCTCGACGGCTGAAGAGCCGAGACTGAAGGCAGCGGCTTCTTGAGGTGCGCTGACGACCACGGGGGGGAAGGTTTTGCTTTCACCGGGCTGCATCACGAGTCCGACACTGGGAACACCAACGTTGAATCCGCCCGTGGTGCTCTTCTGCCGAAGGACGAGCGTGTTGTAGGCGTTGCCGGTGTTTTCCACGGTGATGTTCACCTGACAGCTGGTGTTGGGCATCATGGTTGAGCATTCGTTGGCGTTGACGCTCGCCGAGGCGGAGGAGATTCGCTCAATGGTGGCCACCGTGCGGGCGGTGCGTTCAGCGGCTGGGGCGCCGCTGGCGAACACACGAAGTTCGACATGAATTTCACCCACAAAATCGTTGGGTGATTGAAATCCGATTTCGATGACACGCGATTCGTTGGGTTGCAGCAGAATGTTTTCCAGTCCGCCAAACAGGGCGACGACCCACCCGTTGCTGCTGAACCTGTCCGAGGCAGGTGCATCCAAAATCGGTGTTCCGTCGGGGTTCAATCCCTGGAGGGTGATGTTGAGTGTGTTGGGGGCGTTTCCGACGTTTCGAACCACGGCGTTGAGTCGTCCATCCTGATTGGGAGCCACGGTCAGCGATGCGTCCAACTGGTCGATGCTTACGTTCTTCTTCTCGTTCATGAGGAGGTCAAACGTCCATGTGGAAACGGCGTTGTCGAGACCAGAAACGGCCGATAGGGTGAACCGAGGTCCGGTCTGCGCCAACGGGGCTCCATCGAGCACAGGAGGAACGTCCACCCAGAGATAGACGTAGGACAACGAGTCGGGCGCCATGGTGGTGTACGCCACCTCCCCCGCCGTGAGGGGCATGCTCCAACCCCACGCCCATGACGATGCGCTGTACAGCGAAAACGTCACATCATCCGTGAAACTGGCGTTGTTGGTGATGTTGACGGCCACCGCTGTCCGGACCGTTTCGTCCACCGTAAAGGATGCAAAGTCATCAACACCAAAGTTCAGATTTGATTGGGGAGCAACGGTCACGTTCATCAAAACGGTTTCGTTCACATCAGAATTCATATCGCTGGTGATCGAGAACGTCATCGTCATGGTTTGGAACGCAGCATCGGCCGGTGCCCGAACGCCAAATGAGAACTGTTTGAGGTGATTTGGAACCAGCTCCAACGTGGCGGGTAAACCAACGGTGGTTAACGGTTCAGGGACGCTGAGCGCTTGAACGGTGATGCGTTGATTTACGTCCGCAGTGTTGTGGACGGTGATGTAGGTTCCAGCCGTTTCGTCACGGTGGACGATCACTTCGGTGGGTGCGGAGCAGTCGATGAGGTCCTGATTTCTTCCCCCCGCATCGGATGGCGTTGCTATCGCAGGTCCAACGACGGGAAGGAGAACCACCACGATGAGCAGCAACCACCGCATGGTGCAGGGTTCCCGTTATCCTCTATCAATGGCTCCCTTGATTGAACAAAACATGGTCGCAGACTTCTTGTGTTTGAGGTGTTTGGCAGAAGCATGCCACCGATTTGGCCCTTCAAAAAGAAGAAGCAAAAGGTCGTCCAGCTCAACGAAGCACCACCGGCACCGGTGGTCTACAAACGGGGAGAAGACCCGAACGCTCGAGACGTTCCGCAAACGGATGTTGCCGCCTATCGGGATGCTCTGGCGCTCTTTGGAGGAGGTTCTGACGAAGTGAACGCCGCCACGGATCAGTCTGTTCATTACGAGGGGGCTTCGGAACCGTCGGTTTCTTCACCAGCCGCAGCAAGCGCATCAACCGAGGTGTCTGTGGGCCACACTTGGGTTCACCACACCGATGGCTATCACTACAAGCGAATGAAGGACGGGTCGTTTGATTCGACCCCGCACACCAAAGGCGATGACGGGAGTTACACCCCGTACTCGTGATCAAACAATCGAGGAATGGGGCGAACCAAACCCGGATGGTTTTCACTCACCTTGTTGACGGCACGGTCAACCGGGTGTCGCTCAATCGTCCCGGACTTGAGCGCCGTTGGAAGAACGCCTTCTTCCAGCCAGTTTGACAGGTCGCCCCTCGCAAGAACAACCGGCATGCGGTCGTGGACGTCCTTGCAGTCCTCGTTTGCTGCCTGGGTCAACACCACACACGATTCCAGATGTTCGTCCTTATCGGACCACGCCTCCCAAACAACGGCAAAAAGACTGGGCTGGCCGTCAGAACGACGGTGGTACCACGGTGTTTTTCCTTGTGGAGTGGTCATCCATTCGTACCAACCGTCCGCCGGTAAAAAGCCACGCCGGTGTCGCGCTGCAGACCTGAACATGGGTTTCTCAGCAAGCGTTTCCACGCGAGCATTGATCGGTTCTCGATGAGATGGTTTTGCCCATGAGGGCCGCAGGCCCCAACGCATCAGTCTGAAATGCCGCGGGACGTCCTTCTCGCCGTGTACGCCCGTCTGCGTGGCCACAGGAACGAGGGATTGGGGCGCGACGTTCCAAGAGGGTTCAAACGGTGTTAGCTCTGAAAGCGGCTCCGTCTCCGTCGTTGCCGCCACCTCGTGAACCGGAGTGAAGAGACTGAATCGTCCGCACATGTCCAACCCTCAAACCGGGTCGATGGCGGCTGCCATGAGTGCGTTGACGTCGAATTCAGCACCGTTGAGCGGCACTCGTAGCTCGTACGCCGAGGACACCGTAGGGTCCAATTCGCCAAAACAACCCACCCAGGAACCGTTGATGACAAGCTTGGCACCCCGACCTGCGAGCCACGGACCATCGCCAGCCTCGAGAGGTTCCACGTCCCAGTTTGTCACGCCCAAATCCTTGCAAAAGGCTTGAACACGTCCCCGGACTGCAGCAAAACCACCGCTTCTCTCCGCGGTGAGAAACGCCAAACGCTCGGTGTTTTGGTGGTCTCGAACCACGGTGCCCAGCTCGTACACGGATTGCGGTAGGTCGTGGTGGCGATTGGTGGCGAGTAACTTCAACAGACCGGGCAAGAGATGCTGCCGCAAAACGGTGTGGTCGATCGTGATTGGGTTGGTGATGGTGGTGACAGCGTGAGTTGGTTTCCACCGCATTCTCGTGAACTGATCGTCCATGTTGGAGAGCGTCAAGGATTGGATTTGCATCATGCCCATGCCTTGCATGGAGGCTCGCAGACGACGCCGCAAGTGGTGATCGGCTCGGGGTTGAGCCGTCAAGGTTGCTTTCGGTGCATCGACTCCAAGGTCTTCGTACCCGTGTCCGATGGCGAGTTCTTCCACCATGTCAACGGGGTGAAGGAGATCGAACCTCCAACGTGGCATGGTGAACACCAACTCCGACGTTCCTGAGCTGGCGACGGCCATGCTGTTCGATTGCTTGGGGGCGTCGTTGGGAGCGGGCTGTCGACCCTCAAACCGACCTCCCATTCGTTGAATAGCGGCTTGAAGTTCGTCGTCGGTGAACGATCGTCCGAGCAGGTCTTGAACGAGTTCTTCAGGCACGACGTGCGTTTTTCCCGCACCGTTGGGCGTCGTGATCTCATCGCCCTGGCACGTCGTGATGTCGACGGACTCAACCTGTCCACCCCACTGAGCCAGTTGCAGGGAAACGAGCATCAGTGACGCCTCGCACGCCCGCTCATCCCACCCAGTCACGTCGATGAAGAAGTCCCGAGTGCTGTGAGTGACCGTCGTTTGGTCGCCGTTGATGATGGGTGGAAAGGAAAGAACCTCCTCGTTGTCGTCAACGATGAGCGGGTAGGCGGCCATTCCCGAAAGGAGATCGGCGTACTCAACACCTTTGGGGTGATGGGCGAGGATGTCGGCGATGCTCATCGACTGCTCCCGAGCCAAGGGCACAAAGGCGTGCTGTTCATCCACTGTTTTCACGTGGAACGGCGGAGCGAGATGCGCAAGGTCGTGAACACCGATGGAGGCACGTTGTCGTCGTCGACCCAATGCGAAGTGGAGTTTCTCTTGGTGGTCCATCAGTCCTTTGATGAACGCCTCTGCCCCCTCTGCGTCGCCGGGCACGGAGACACCTCGCACCACGGCGCCAAGAATGACCGGGCGGACATCTCGGAGGGTGCGGTCAACGGTGATGCTGATGCCGCTTGGCATGACGTTTAAATCGGGTGTGGCCGGTGCTCGGTGCAGGAAGTTCGCCATAGCGAACGCCAGCGTTTCGCCGCTCAACAGGTCAGGACGGTCTGGGAAAATCTCGATGTCCAATCGGTCGTCCGTGCACGCATCGATGTCCGTGCCCAGAAGCGGCAATTCATCGTTGACCTGCTCAATGTTGTGAACAAACCCCTTCGCTTCCAGGAGCGAACGGAGCAGAGATTGTTGCACGGAGATGGTGGGCACGGTCTTCACCTCGCGAACCAGTGGGGGAGGGGACGCTCGTAGCCGGCCAATCGCAGTCCACTCACGGCAGCCGTCTCATGATTCAACGCTCGCAAATGTTTTCGCTCCAGCATGTCGATGCTGGTCAAACCAATTCGGCGGAGTTCGTTCGCAAGATCTTCTTGGGTACCTTGAAGCCAATACGCTATGTCCTCCGTGTCAGCCATGGGCGCTGCGCAACTCACGATGTCAACTCCAGAAGCCACCAACACGGCCAAGTCATGACCGCTGGCTGCAAATCCGAGCAAAAAGCCAGTTTGGGTGGTTTCTCCTGCGAGATGCTCTTTCTTGGACCGGCCGGTCAGCGGAAGCGCAGCGGCTTCCGAGACGCCCGAACCGTCCTCGATGCGAGCGATGGCAAGATCGAGGCCGTGATGGGCAGCCCGGGCGTGAAGTGCCTGCACTCGACCGATGGCGTCGATCAGCACCGCTGGAGCGTGTTCAGTGGCCATTGAGCGCAGAGCGACGAGCAGCCCGTCGAGTTGCTCTGCGTCCATCGGCGGAAACGCTTCAAGATCGATAGCAAACCCACCGGCCTGAGACAGGGCATCGGCCATCTCGGTCAGGTTTTGCCGACCGACAAGAAGCACATCGACGGCCCGCGGGTTTTCCATCACCAAGGCTGGGTGGCGATTCAAAACGGTGTGAATCGCTTCATCGGCTTTTTTCAAAGGCGTCATGGTTTCCCCTGACGCCAAGCAGGGCATGAGCGGGAGGGGAAGAGCCAACGATTGGACTTCTTCGGAAAGACCGATCAGCGCCACGGTGTCCACGGTTTGGTACGGTCGCAACTGCTGAGCATCGCTGGTCAGACCAACACTGGACAGATCGTCGCTTGACACCGAGAAGCCCGACCGTTCGACGTGGAGCCCTTCTTGGGGGGTGAGGCAGACTGCGTCGGAGGGCACGTGCATGCTCTCGTCTTCCAGGAGAGCATTGATCTCGGCGAGTTCTTTCTTGCTGAGCGGTCGAAGGAGAACACCAGGGGGAGGCGAGGGGCAACGACCGTTGACGACGATTCGACCCCCTTTCATCCCCGCTCCGGGATCGGGCCCCACGTCACCGTGGACCACGATGAGACCGTCTTCCATGCCGCCACCGATGCGAGCGCCGGCTGCACCACGGATGAACAAATGACCACCCGTTATTTCGGCACCGGCGTCGTCGCCGCATCCGTCCATAACGGTGATGTTGCCTGACGCCATCCGATAGCCAACGAAGTGGCCTGCCATTCGTTCGCAAACGACGGTTGTGCCTTGATTTGCGGCTCCGAGATAGCTGCCTGCATCGCCCTGCAGCGTGAACGAACCACCTTTGCCAAACGATGCCACCCAGGAGCCAAGGACGCCCAAAGCACGCAACCTTGCGCCATCGGGCAGAGCGGGGCACAATCCAAGTTCACCGTTCTTGGGAACGGGGTCGCCTGCGTTGGTCCAGCCGATTCGCAAAATAGCGTTCTGCTCGGCGGCTGCGACCAAGCGCGGTCCAAGTTTTTCGTTGATGTTCATCGACCGTTGGACGACCTCGGAAACATCCGCCATGACCGCTGGTCGCCTCCCCCCCACAAATAGACTGCTGTTCGTGAGGTTCAGGGTGATTGATTTCAGCAGCACTCACGAATGTTCGGCCCTGAAGAAGCCTTTATTGACGGCCTTCATGAGCATTGAACGGAGAAGGTCATGACCATCAAAGTCGCCATAAACGGTTACGGAACAATCGGAAAGCGCGTGGCCGATGCGGTCGACGCACAGGACGACATGGAAATCGTTGGTGTGACCAAAACCCGCCCGTCGTTTGGTTGCGATTTGGCCGTCCGCAAAGGATACCCCCTTTACTGCACCTTCAACGAGCCTGAAAAAATTGCAGCGTTTGAACCCGCTGGCTACACGTGCCACGGGGGCCTCGATGACTTGCTTGCTGTGGCCGATGTGGTCGTCGACTGTTCCCCCGGCAAGGTGGGCGCAGCCAACAAAGAAGCCTATCTCAGCGCAGGCGTGAAGTACATCTTTCAGGGCGGAGAGAAGCACGCCATGGCAGGAATGTCCTACACGTCTTCCGCAAATCACGTCGAGAACCTCAATGCAGCGGGGACCCGCGTGGTCTCGTGCAACACCACCGGACTCTCGAGGACGCTGGTGCCGCTGTTCGAACATTGTGGTTCGCTCAAAGTGGAATGCACAATGATTCGCCGAGCTGCCGATCCCGGCGATTCGAAAAAAGGCCCCATCAACGCCATCAAACCCGTTCTGAAAGTACCGTCTCATCACGGTCCTGACGTGATGACGGTCAAACCGGAAATTGACATCAACTCCATGGCGGTTGCAGTCCCTACGACGTTGATGCATTGCCACTCCATTGTCGCCTTCCTTCCCGACGGTCACGGCCTCGACACCCAAAGCGTCTTGGAAATGTGGGCTCGGCATCCGAGAATCATCATCATGAACGGCGCCGAGACCAACATCACCACCACGGCAGAAGTCATGGAATACGCCCGAGACATCGGCCGCAAGTGGGGTGATTTGCACGAGATTTTTGTGTGGGAAGACGGTGTAAAACTTGACGGAAACACGCTGTATTACTTCCAAGCCATCCACCAAGAGTCCGATGTGATCCCCGAAAATGTCGACGCCATCCGTGCGTTGATGGGCACGGAAACCGACTGGCGCATCTCCGTAGCAAAAACCGATGCTGCCATCTCGGCGTACAACGGTTTGTGAGATGAGCTCTGAGTTGCGGACAACACAGCGAAGAGGTTGATTCAAAAGCCCGAGTTGAATCCGAACATCATGCGATTGCGAGCCTCGCTCATGCTCGTGTTGTTCTTGCTGGTTTCTGCACCGCTTTCAGCGCTGGCTCAAAGCAACGATGAATCGGTGCAGCACACCGAGGGGCATTCAGAGGCAGCGGTTGTCGATGAAGCGGACCGACTGGCCCTTGCGGCCAGCCATTGGAACATGATGCCAAATGCGACCGAGATCGCCGTTGAATGGGCTGCGTCAACAGGTGTTGTTCGTCTTGCTGCAGGGTCGTTTGATCCGCTCCTCGGCGAAGGGCCTGAAGTTCCAGAAGCGTTCACTCGAAGCCACGACCTTGCTCACACGGGCATGGCGTTGATTCAACTCGAACGTGCCGACGGTGATTTGCTCGAAACCCTCGTGAAGCAACACGACCTGACCGTCTTGGACGTCGTTCACGACGAGGGTTGGCTTGTACGTCTTCCAGCTCACGGTCAACCATCCCTGACCGAGCTTCGAGCCGAGGATGGAGTGCGATGGGCTGGACAACTCCAACCCGGGTGGAGACTGGCCCCCGACCTTCTCACGCAACCGTCTGGAGCAAAAGCGCTGGCCGTGATACCCACCCCCGATCTCGGGGTCGGTGGATACGGAACACTGGCTGCAGACATCGTTCAATTTGGTGCGGTTGAGGCATCGTGCGATGCTTGGATGTGTCGCGCAGTGGTGGAACCGAGCAACGCTCGAACCCTCGTACAACATCTTGCCCACGACGGTCGAGTTCTGTGGACCGAGCCCACATCGGAACTTCGAGTCCACAACGCGCTCGCTTGGACCATCGCTGGGGTTCAAGGCGTGACCAACAACGCCACCTTCACACTCGACGGCTCAGGTGAGATGATTGCCGTAGCCGACACCGGTTTGGATCAAAATCACCCCGATTTGGCCGGTCGTGTCGCGGCCACAAACACACAGTTTGGACTCGACCCGTCCCCCGCCGATACCAACAGTGGCCACGGCACTCACATCGCCGTTTCCGTTCTAGGAGACGGGACGGGCGATGCATCCGCACGAGGCGTCGCCCCTGCCGCTAATCTGGTCATGTACGCTCTCGAGCACGACCCAACGGGGACTTTTGGTCGAATCGGCTCCATCTACGACATGCTGCGAGACGCTGAACAAATGACCGCCCGAATATCGGTCAACGCCTGGGGGTTAAACGGCAACTACGGTCAATACACCGCCGATGCACGTTCGGTCGACACGTTCGTACACGACCGAAAGGACCTCACGCCCATTTTTTCGGTGGGTGATCGCGGATCCTTTGGAGCCTCTCAGGTCTCGTCGCCCGCCACGGGCAAGAACGTGATCGCCATCGGTGCGTCGACCACGGGTGCAACCGGGACGCCAGCATTGGGTTCAGTGGTGAACTTTTCTTCGCTCGGACCCAGTGCCGATGGACGCATCAAACCCGACCTCGTTGCCCCGGGCATGGGGGTGTGCTCGGGTCTTGCCGAGGAGGCTCAAAACCCAGCCGGCCCCTCCTGTCTGTCGGGTAGCCACGCCGACGGGAATTCGTATTACATGACCCTCAGCGGTACATCGCAGGCTACCGCAGTTGCGTCGGGTGTCGCTGGTTTGACCCGCGAATTTATTCGTGAACAAGTGGGGGTGTCCTCGCCTTCAAGCGCCCTCGTCAAGGCGGCGATGATCAACGGAGCTCGCGACTTGGGCGCTCCGGATGTGCCCAACGCAGCCGAAGGCTGGGGAGAAGTGAACCTCGAGCGCACCGTCTTGCCGATGGACGGAAGCACGGCTCTGGACACGTTCGTTGATGACAAGAAAGTGCTCTCACCCGGATTTGGGCTGTTGTACTCGTTCACCTTGGACCCGTCCCACGGTTTCGACGTGACCTTGGCGTGGATCGACGAGGCCGGCAGTGCCCTCGCACCACAGTCCGAGGCCAGACTGGTCAACAACCTGGATTTGGTGTTGGTCGGGCCCGACGGAACGGAGTGGCTCGGCAACGACTTTTCCAACGGATTCACCAAAACGGGTGGCACGGCTGACGACATCAACAATGTGGAGCGTCTAAGGGTGGCACCGGGGGTGCTGCCGTCCGGATCAGCGAACTACATTCTCAAGGTGCTTCACCGGGGTGGAACCCAACAAGATTTCGCTCTCATCATGAGCGCCGTGGCCAGCCCCACGCCTCAGTCGGACTTGGCGGTGTTTGACGGAAGCATTCTGCCCTCATCGGAAAACCCACTCAAGAACGATTTGATCTCCATTCGTATCGCTTGGGTCAATCAAGGGACAAGCACGACACCGTCTTTCGATGTCCTTCTCGAGGACCTGACCACCCAGACCGTTCTCGCCACCGCCACACGTCCAGCGCTTGCACCGGGGGCCATCGACTCGACCACCATTTTCCATCAGTTCGCAACGACTGGACTTCATCAACTCCGGCTATCGGTTGACACGGGCAACACCGTGCCCGAAATGAACGACGCCACGGCGGGGACGGACAACAACATCTGGACCCAGGACGTCGAAGTGATGGCGCTTGGCGTTCGGGTTGTGGTTGAAAACGAAGACGGAACGATTCCAGACTCGGCCGAGGAGCGCTCGGCCAACGCCATGATGAAACTTGACGTGCGCAACGATTCCGGCATCGATGTTCCGCTGTCCGTCCTGCACGAAGGTACGGGCAACCAATCCGTGGTTCTCTCCGCAACGATGGTTCAAATCCCGGTTCCAGGGCGAGACAATTTCTTCCTCCCCAGCCCCGACCTTTGGACGCGAACGTTTGACGAGGCGGCCACGTTCACGCTCACGGCGCAGGGAACCGCTGACGCCAACAAATCCATCAACCTGCGATTGGAAGACATCGATGCTGATTTGACCACCGATCCAGACAACCCTCGCTACGTTCGTTCGGGTACCTATGTGGTGGAACTTACGGCACGGTACGAATATCAACCCACTGTGACCCACACCCAACGCATCACGATTGAGGTGGAGCAACTCGACCAAGTCCAAGTGGTTGCTGCGGGAACTTCAGGTTTGGAAGCCGTTCCGGGCCAGTCCAGCGTGTTTTCAATTTCCGTGCGAAACACAGGAAACGCCCCAGCACAATACGCCATCGACTGTCTGTCCGAACAGCGTTGGCAGGTGATGCTTGGCAGCTCAAATTCCTCACAACTGGATTTTGAGCCTCTCAACATCCTCGAATATCTGCCCATGTCGGTGCGTGTGTACGTTCCGCTCGTGGCGGATGGCCTGCCAGCCGCCGGTGATACCGACACCGTGACTTGCTACGTCACCTCCCTTACCGACGCTTCAATGAACTTCACCGAGACGGTGGTTATCACGGTCCTCGCTCAAGAATCGTTTGATGTTCACCTCAAGGACGACGATGGCCCGGTGGGACCGAACCACCTCTCAACGGACGTTGCGGTTGACAGCGGTGAACAGGTGCACATGAACATGACCGTGGTCAACACCGGCAACATCGAAATTCCCCTGGACGTTTCCGTGCTTCCAGACAATCCACAATGGGCGATTCAAGTGTCCTACGACGATCAGCAAGACTCCCGCCGTGTAGCGTTCACGCTCGGGCCCGGACAATCCACGGATGTTCGATTTATTTTCGGTGTCCCTGTGACCGCAGAGGAAGGGGACAGCAACGGGTTCACCATCCGAACGGAGCGAAGTCTCTCAAATTTCCGGCAGAACATCACCACGCTCGTCGTCAAGGATGAGCTGGGCGTGAGTCTAAGCCCGCCCGAGAACAACCGAATCGACACCACCATAGCCAGCGCATTTTCGTACGGTGAGTTTGTTGTACGCAACACTGGGAACACGAACCTCGGTCTTGAGTGGACCCACGGACTTGCCCCAGACGGCTGGTCGGTCGGCTTTGCAAACCCCATCGTCTACCTTGAACCGCGGGAGGAAAAAACGATCCGTTTCGGATTGATTCCTCCTCCTCAGGTTGCGATCACAGACTCGGCGTTTGAGATTCTTATCAAGGTCAACGCCTCCAACGCAGGACGGTTTGTCGAGGCCTCAGAAAGCATCACTGTTGGGGTTCTTTCCTCGGCCTTTGGAAACCTCACAGCTGCCAAGGAGAGTCCAGGTATCCTGCAAGGTATTTCACGCGATGAGGGTCGCACGGAGACGTTCATTGTTCGCAACGACGGCAACACGCCCCTGAGCGCTGACTTGAACGCCGTTGTTCTCGACCGAGACAACCTCGAACGGACGGATTGGACCGTGAGAGTGGAGCCCACCTCGGTCTCGGGTCTTGCGGTCGGTGAATCCATTGAGGTTCAGCTCACGCTGACACCAACCGAAAACGTCGAGCGAGGCAGCGCTCGATTGGTGCTCAACCTGACCGCAAACGACGTGCAGGTGTCCACCATCGAGCGAGACGTGAGCGTAGAAATCGCGACCGGCTCCTCGGGCTTGTTCAACACGCTCCCTCCAGCCGTAAGCGGCGTCTTGGTCCTCGTTGTGTTGATCGGCGGGGCCGTGCTGGCTCGCCGGATGAAAGCGTCGGGTGAATTGGTTGACGATGGAGCATCGTTGGTCGCACCAAACACCCACGCCAACCCCGACATGCTCGGCGAGCGCAGGGACCAAGCGCTGGACCTTGGAACGGCCGTTGACGAGCTAACGAGCGGTGAGGTGAGCGACGACGAGATTGCACAAGCCATCATGCAATCCATGGATTTACCCGCTGTGCCCGCAGCCGTGCCGAAGGGATTGCCGCCGTCGGGCATGCCCCCCAAGGCAGGTCTTTCATCCCGTGCTCTACCCGCTGGGCTGCCGCCTGCAGGCATGCCACCAACACCCAGCAAAGCTCTACCAACGCTTCCGCTACCGACGCCAAACAGAACCCCAGCTGCGCCTCCTGCGCCTCTTCCTTCCCCCACCCCACCTCCTGCACAGGGTCCGCCATTGCCCCCCGGTGGTCTACCTGCCGGGTGGACCATGGAACAGTGGAGGCACTACGGCCATGAATGGTTGAAGCGTCAAGGATGATTCATCAAGATTGAAAGGGAGAAGGCATTCCACCGCCCATGGGCAGCATTGTTTTGTTCGGTCCACCGGGCGCTGGTAAGGGCACACAGGCTCAACGAATCATGGACCAGACCGGACTACCGCAGGTGTCAACCGGTGACATGCTGAGAGCAGCCGTGAAGTCTGGAACCCCCGTCGGGAAGGAGGCCAAGGGCTACATGGAGCGCGGAGAGTTGGTTCCCGACCAGGTCATTCTCGCGTTGATTCGCGACCGTATTCAAGAGCCGGACGCCGCCAACGGGGTCATGTTCGATGGCTTTCCTCGTACGGTTCCTCAGGCCGTTGCCCTGAGTGAAATGACGGACATCTCCCATGTTCTTGCCATCGACGTCCCTGACGGCCGCATCGTGGAGCGAATTTGCGGCCGGGCCACGTGTGGAAACTGCGGCACCGTTTATCACGACACATTCAACCCAGTCCCCGCATCCGGATGCCCTTGTGGTGACTACCAGGAGAAGCGTCGGGCGGACGACAACGAGGGGACCGTCCTCAATCGCTTGGAAGCCTATCATCAACAAACCTCACCGCTCGCCGCCTGGTACGACGAGCGCGGCGTGTTCCATCGTGTCGACGGGGACCGGGCCATTGATGAAATCACAACCGATCTGTTGGCCGTGTTGAACTGAGGTGGTTGTGTGGCTCGCAAGCGGAAAGCCCGGGCTTCGAAGAAGAAACAACGCCGTCAAACCGCTCTCGTCGCACAGCGCCATCTTTCGGCCGTGTTGGTCAACGCAAACGAACATCCTCCACCCGTGATTGACTCAGCAGCGGTCCACCTGATCAAAACCTCCCAACGGCATCGCCTACCTTTGCCTTCAGAAAGCAAGGACTTGGTGTGTCGCAAGTGCTGGGCGCCGCTCGTCTCGACCCGCAGCTTTCGAGTGCGAATTAAAGCCGGTCAACGCATCAAAACGTGCCTGACATGTGGAAGCGTTCGCCGGTTCGGAGGCGGTCCGAAGCACCACCGTCGCCACCATGTGAGGCGGTGAATTGGCGGAGATTCCAGGTCGCATCATGCGAGAAGCCACCTCGCGGGAATTCCGTCCCAGCGTGCGCATCGGTAAGGCAGGGCTGAGTGAAACCGTCCTCAACGAAATTCGGCAGCAGCTCCAATCCCGTGAACTCGTGAAAATCAAAGTCAACAAGGGTTTGTTTGAACGAGAACAACGGAAGGACGTTTGGGCGTACATTGGTGAACAGACCGGTTCCACCGTGGTTCTGCAACGTGGAAACATCGGCGTTTTGTGGCGCAGATAACACCACGCAAAGCAAAGGGTCAAAGGGGGTATTCAACCCCCGCAAGATGTACGAGGCTTGTCCATGAACGCTCATCTCTTCACCAACCGCAGCCGACAGATAGCCTTCGGATTGCTCCTTTTTATTGGAGCCATGATGTTTGCCAACCCCTCCCAGGCGGGTGGAGGCGGAGGAATTGGGTTGGACATCACCATCAAAGACGGCATGGAAACCCAGGCGGTGTACGTGGGCCTTGCCATTCTCATCGCTGTTTACGTGCTCATCATCTTTGAGACGGTTCACAGAACGTTGGCGGCCGCCGTGGGCGGTGTGGTGGCCATGCTCGCCCTCAACTACTACGACACGGGCGACACCCTCACCCTCGCTGAAGTCACCACCATGATCGACTGGGAAACCATTGGGTTGTTGCTGGGGATGATGGTGATGGTTGGGATTCTCTCCAACACAGGGGTGTTCGAGTATTTTGCCGTTCTGTCCTACAAAAAGAGCGGGGGCTCCATCTGGACCCTCGTGGTGATTTTGTGCTCGGTAACCGCCGTTTTGTCGGCCTTCCTCGACAATGTGACGACCATGCTTTTGTTGACACCCGTCACCATTCAGCTCGCCAAGGTCCTCGACATTAAACCAATACCGCTGCTGATTTCAGAGGTGTTGTTTTCCAACATCGGTGGTGCAGCAACGATGATCGGGGACCCGCCAAACATCATGATCGGGTCCGGACTTTCCCCGGCAAAAATCGCTTCCGCCGAGGACGGAAAATACGCCTACATGTCGGACTACGGCGTGACCTTCAACGACTTCATCATTGAAATGGGACCGGGTATATTGATGTGCATCGTCCCGAGTTTCATGCTCCTCAAATGGTACTATGGCGACGAATTCTCGGGTTCTCGAATTCGAGACGTGGCTGAACTCGAGTCCAAGTACGGGATCAGGGACCCAAAAATGCTCAAAGTGGCAGGGTTCATCCTCGTTCTCGTCATACTGAACTTCTTTTTGCACCCCATCACGCACATCGCTGTTTCATGGATTGCACTGGTCGGTGCGGTCATCATGCTTTTGGCAACCGACCGTCATGAACTCGAAGAGCCGCTTCACCATGTGGAGTGGACCACGTTGCTGTTTTTCGCCGGATTGTTCGTGCTCGTTCACTCCCTTCAGTACATGGGTGTGATTGCTTTCATCGGTGAGTACGTTGAGCGAGCCATCGCCTTCTTTGGCAGCGACACCGGTGACGGCCAGACCGTTCGTCTTGCTGCCGCTATTCTCATCGTGTTGTGGGTCTCTGCGATTGCTTCAGCCTTCATTGACAACATACCCTACACGGCCACGATGATCCCCATCGTCCTCCAGATCGCAGACAACCTCGGGGATTATCTCCTCGGTCCGTTGATTTGGGCCTTGGCTTTCGGAGCCTGTTTGGGCGGAAACGGCACGCTCATCGGTGCTTCGGCGAACGTGGTCACAGCAGGCATGTCGGAGGAGGCAGGATACCCGATTTCCTTCAACGAGTTCTTCAAAGCAGGTTTTCCCATCATGATTCTAACGACGTTCATCGTTTCACTGTACATGCTTCTGGTCTTCATCGTTGGTGGTGAAGAAAACGGCACCTACGTCAAGATCATCCTGGTTGGCATCACGACCCTCAGCATCATCGGGCAACTCGCTCGTGGTCGCAGCAAAGGCAAGACGTTTGCAGAAGCGCTCGTCGACGACGAAATGGCGGGCATTGAGGAAATGGTCGTCGAAGCCAAAGACAAGGTCATCGACATCCTGCGCGGCGAAGAAGAGTGAGAACGCCCACCTCAGCGTTGACTTGAAGTCCTTCCGACCCAAGGAAGGCTCGAGGCAGACGGATGTTCGAGTGTCAAATCTGTGGCGTTTTGTCGCTCGGGGGGACCTCGTGTCCGGCATGCGGAAGCCAACTCAGAAAGGATTTATCCATCGAGTCCAGCGATGGTGAGACCCTTCCCACCGAAGTGCCAGGTCTTGACGACGCAGCAGCGGCGTGGTACGATTTAGAGGGCATTGAACCTCCACAACCCGAGGACGCTTCCCCGGCCACAGCGCCCGGGAAGCCCATCGGCAGTCTTCCCTTTGGTTTCCATGGCGAATCGAACATCTACGATTCTCAGTTGCCCTTTGGCATCGGTAGTTTTGCTGAAGGCATTCCGTTTGATGACGCTGGTGTGGGCGGCGTGGATTCAATGGACGATGGGCCCTCAACGGTCGCACCTCAACCGACACCTCCGATGGAACCTGAACCTCAGCCCGTTTCGCCTCTGGACATCGAAGCCACTCTGCTTGATGGCGAATCAGAACCCGCCCAATCCATGCCGGTGCTACCCGCTCTCGACCTTCCTGAGCTTTCATCCTCCGAACCCACCGTTCTGCTCAGCCACATGGATGCTCCACCATCGCCTTCACAACCCCCTGCGCCGCTCGAGGCCGAGCTCACCGCAGAGCCTGTGCGCTTGACGTCGGCTCGCCTG
>PBMS01000044.1 GCA_002722695.1 Methanobacteriota archaeon | reverse complement strand
GGTGGAACCAGGCGGACCTGAGCGTCAATGGTGCCTCCTGCCTCCAACTGCTCGTAGTCGTCTCCGCCGATGGCATCGAGCACGTTGGCGTCAATGTGGCCCACAGTGAACGAATCGTCGAAAATGGTCGTGTCGAGAATCAGGCTGATTTTCGAATCGCCGGCTCCTTTCACGTCCGCAATGCCCGGGAGGTTGAGAATGGCGTTGGCGACGGCCTCGTGATCCTCTTCGTCAACGGCGACGACGACGTCAAGGTCCCCGATGGTGTCTTTTCGACGCCGTGCGCTGCCGGCCAGCGTGGCGCGGTGCACGCCCTCGAGCGTGGCGATCTTGCGCTGGAACGCTTCGCCGTAGCGAAGACCGATGTCAAGTCGGCGACGAGCTCGGAACCGAGAGAGCAACTCAATTCCATCGAGCATTCGCTGCTGAGATTTGGCCCCGAAGCCCTTCATCGGGGCGATTTGATTGTTCAGCGCCGCTTCCTTCAGGGTGGCCACCGAGTCAACGCCCAATTCGTCAGCCATGAGTTTGATTCGCTTCGGGCCCAAGCCGGGAATGCCCAACATTTCGATGAGTCCGGGTGGTGTGTCGGTGTGAAGATTGACCCAATCGTCGGGCCAGCGACCTTCAGAAAGGGCCTGAGTCAAGGCACTGCCAAGCCCTTTTCCAATGCCTTTCATGTTGAAAATATCGCCACTCGCCACGAGCTCTCCAAGGTCTTCCGTAAGGGCCCCCAGCATTCGACTGGCGTTCTGATAGGAGCGAACTCTGAAGACGTTGGCACCTTGGAGTTCGAGCAGCACCGCCACCTGATGGAGGACGTTAGCCACTTGATTTCGGGAGAAATACGGTGGGCCGCTTGGACGTGCTTTCGGAAGAACGAACGAACCACCCGCCATACCCAGAAGAGGCTGACGACCCTACACAAAGGTTCGCCCCGCCCCCCATGTTCAAGAACGCTGGCGAGGTGGAAGAGCCATGGTGGACGCTGCCCTTGTGGAAGTCTTGGCAGAAGTGCTGTGCGCCACATCCGCCGTCTTGTTCACCTTCATTGCAACCTTCTCCCGCTCCCCCCAAGCAGAGAGCATCGTTCAGAACATCATCTTCGTTCTTCTCATCGCTGCGGCGTTCGTGCTTTGGTGGTTACCGACCTTGGGCGGTGAGCTGTGGGGCTCCAACTATCTCCCACGGCCGTTGGCGCTGTTCTGCGTTATTCTCGCCGTTTCGGCCCGGATGAACATCAAGGGCAAGAACGTCTCGTTCGGTGCCAACCCGCACAGCATCGGTCGGATGCGTGAGGAGGAGTAAGGCGAGCCGCTGTTCACCACGCCCATCGGTTGAGGGTTTGCGAGGATTGAACAGGAGGAACTTCTATGCGTGCTGGGTTCCAGCAAACAGCATGGGCGATGTTGGACCGATTGTTCCCTACTACATCCGGACCATACGCTCCATCGACTTCTCAACGGGTAACGTTCTCGGTATGAATTACATCTATGGCTTTCTGTCGTTCATTACGTTTGTATTTCTCATCGCACTTGCAGTTCTCATCATTCGTGCCCGACCCAAAAATCCAGAAAATCGCTTCATGTTTGTTCTCTTGCTTGCTGAGGCCTACCGGGTCATGGCAAATTGGTACAACATTTATCCCTTTGACGGTACGGAGGGTTTCCTTGGCTTCATTTCGAGCTATCGCGTTGGGTGGTACTTTTGCTCGATCATGTGCATCATGATGTACATCTCCACCGTGTCCTTCTACCCTCCAAAAAAGTTGCAATTCATGGCCAAACCAGTGATCAAGAACAATTTGTGGTGGTTTCTACCCGCCGTCGCGGCCGTGGTGATCACGGCGCTTGTTTCGGTCAACGGCGTGGTGGGAACCGTTGGCGGTGTCCACTACGTTGAGTGCCCTCCAGGCTCCGAGGGGGGAGACGCCAACATCCTGAGCTACAAAGACTCTGAACCCATCACCGGAACGTGCCGTGGTGCTGACGAAACCGACTATGTCCCCAATTCATTCTTCATCCCTGCGAGTTCCAGCATTGGGAAACTCCTGCTGATCACACCCGTGTTTTCGGCCACCATCGCAATGCTCTTCATGCGGGCTGGATGGAAGCGGTTCAAGGACGACCCCGACCGACAAAACGAGGCAATGGAAGCACGTTCCCTGTTCTTGGGCTTCGCAGGTAAGGCGATTATCAAAGGAACGATGGTGTTCTGTATCGTCGCCATGGTGATTCGATTTGGAGATTTCAATCTGGCTGACGTGACCTCCATTACCGAGACGGAGGGTGAAGGTGTCGTGTTCCTCTACTTGCTGTTGTTTTACGGTTTTCTGTTCAGCATTTTACTCACCGGTGTTCTGGAGGGCTTTATGTTCACCTACGCCATTTTGAAGAACGAGATTCTTGGTATCGATGAGCAACTGCGTCGCACCTTTAGCACCGCCCTTTTTGCAACCCTGGGCGGCATAGCGCTCGTGACGACCTCCGAGGTGATCGAGGGGTTCGTTCCGGGAGGAGGTTTGGCAGCCGGTCTCATCGTTGGTGCGCCGCTGGTGATTCTCCGAAAGCCGATTTTTAATGCACTCCAGAATTTTTCTTCTGTCCTCATGCCCGAGGCGTTCACAGCGGCTGAAAAGAACTACCTCGAAGCATATGAAATCGCCATGGAGGACAGAATCATCACGGCAGAGGAGCGCAAATTCCTGCAACTTCAAGCCAAAACGTTGGGGTTGGACGCATCCCAAGTGGCCGATTTGGAGTTGTGGTACGACCAGCAACCCCCCGGCGAGGAAGAATGATCAGACGATTTCACCCTGTGGCTCGTCTTCATCGCTGTTGTTTTCAGCGGAGCTCTCGGCCTCCTTTGCCATTTTTTGATCGATGAACGTGCGCATGTACTCGGGGAGCTCGCCGTTTACGAAGATGACGTCGTTGATGCGATCGAGTTTTTTCAGCGAGTAGTAAATCTGCATCGCCGTCATCGGCGTTGATGAACACCCGTTGCAGCCACCGTCGAGCGAGAGCAT
Source organism: Methanobacteriota archaeon (assembly GCA_002722695.1). GTDB lineage: Archaea > Thermoplasmatota > Poseidoniia > Poseidoniales > Poseidoniaceae > Poseidonia. The sequence goes on along the minus strand of PBMS01000044.1, from coordinate 17,309 downwards.
GATGTTCCCGTCGGTCGTATCAATGACGTTGACGATACCGTCGTGCTCGTCCAAAATCTCTTGGACGGGTCCAATCTCTGCGAGGACCTCTTCCGCCGACATGCTCATGATTGGCCCTGGGCTTCATACTCTTTGAACGATTGCTCTCCACGCAATCTTTGCACGCCGATGGCGTCGTGGCCGGATGGGTGAAACCCCGTGAGGACGTTTCATCCTTTGGGAACTGCTTATCAAGGGTTTTCAAGTCGCCGAGGCAACAGGTGTTTATTGATGATGGAAAACATTGCACTGATTTCGGCAGCAGCAGGGGCCATAGGACTGGTTATTGCGTTCCTGCTTTACCAACAAGTGAACAAAGTGAAGATTGACAACGAAACCGTTGCCGAAATCACCGATGAAATTCAGAAAGGGGCCATGGCGTTCCTTTTCGCAGAATATCGCGTCCTTGCTGTGTTCTGTGTGGCTGTCGGTGCTGTCCTCGCGTTGATCAACGATGCAAACACAGCCATCGCTTTCTTCGCCGGCGCCATCGCTTCTGTGCTGGCCGGTTTCTCGGGCATGCGGGCCGCCACCTCTGCCAACGGGCGGACGGCCATGGCAGCGAAATCCGACGGCCGTGCTGGTGCACTCGCTGTTTCCTACAACGGCGGCGCCGTCATGGGCTTGTCCGTTGGTGGACTCGGGCTCCTGGGCATCTCCCTGGTCGCCCTTTGGCTTGACGCAGAGGGGGGTGCAGACCTTTCCGCCGCTGCGGGCTTCGGAATGGGTGCTTCGTCCATTGCTCTCTTTGCTCGCGTGGGTGGTGGCATCTACACCAAGGCTGCCGATGTTGGTGCCGACCTCGTCGGCAAGGTTGAGGCTGGTATTCCAGAGGACGACCCACGGAACCCCGGTGTCATCGCTGACAACGTTGGCGACAACGTCGGCGACGTAGCGGGTATGGGTGCGGACATCTTCGAGTCCTTCGTCGGCTCCATCATCGCTGCGATGATCATTGCAAGCTCTGACGGTTTTAGCACGGATTACATCATGATGCCAATCCTACTGGGCTTCATCGGCTACGCCGCTTCCATTGCCGGTGTGTTCTCCATGGCGTTCCTCAAGAACGGCAAAGACCCGGCTGTGGCTCTGCGAAACACGACCTTCATCGGCGCCGGCCTGTTCTGGATTGGGGGCTACGCTGCCATCAATGGAAACTTTATCGACGTCGAAATGGGCATCATGCATTCTGTGGTGCTCGGCAGCATCGTCGGCATTCTCATCGGACTGGTAACCGAGTACTACACCGGTATTGAGCCCGTCTTTGGTATCAAAACCAAGGCCATACCCCACATCGGTGAGATGTCCAAGACCGGGCCAGCCACCAACGCCATTGCCGGTCTTTCGGTCGGCATGATGTCGACCTTTGTCCCCGTGGTGCTGATCGCTCTGGGCATTCTCGGCGCTAACCAGTTGGGTGACGATACGTACGGGCTCTACTGCATCGCCATGGCCGCCATGGGTATGCTCGCTACGGTCGGTGTGACCATGACGGTCGACGCCTACGGGCCTGTGGCCGACAACGCTGGCGGCATTGCTGAGATGAGCGCTCTGGGTGACGACGTTCGAGCCATCACCGACGAACTCGACTCCATCGGCAACACGACCGCTGCCGTGGGTAAGGGCTTCGCCATCGGTTCAGCCGCCCTGACGGCTCTCGCTCTGTTTGCGGCCTACACCTCCGCCATCGGCGCCTATGATCACGAACTCAACCTGACCTTAACCAATCCGATGGTTGTGATCGGTTTGCTCATTGGTGGTGGGCTCCCCTTCGTTGTGGCCGCCATGACGATGACCTCAGTCGGAAAGGCAGCCGGCGATATGGTCGTTGAAATTCGCCGTCAATTCAAAGAGATTCCAGGCCTTCTCGAAGGCAAGGAAGGCGTCAAGCCGGATTCCCAAACCTGTGTTGACATCTCCACAAAGGCAGCCCTTCGTGAGATGGTTGGCCCGGGTGTGGTCGCCGTCGTTGCGCCCGTTCTCGTGGGCTACACCCTCGGCTACGATGCCCTCGGTGGATTGCTCGCAGGTTCCCTCGTGACCGGTGTGCTCATGGCGCTCTTTATGGCCAACGCCGGTGGTGCGTGGGACAACGCCAAGAAAGCCATTGAACAGAACCACATCCCCGGTGCCAAGAAAGGCGACGAGGCCCACGACGCTGCGGTCATTGGCGACACCATTGGTGACCCGTTCAAGGACACTTCAGGACCTTCGCTGAACATCCTGATCAAGCTCATGTCCATCGTTGCCGTCGTTCTGGCCGGTGCCAACGTGATGTCGCAGAACGGTTTGCTCTGAGCAACGGTTCCCCTGCATTGAGCGTTAGGCTTTCAAGGAGAGGGCGAGAGCGGTCACCATGCGAAGCATGTCGCTGATGGTTTGGCTCATGCTCTCGTTGAGCCTCGCCGGTTGTCTAGAAGGCCCCACGGTGTCCTCCGACAACCGCGGTGATACCACCGAGGACGAACTAAGCCTTCCTTCGTGGTCCATCGGCGACCAGTGGCTCTACACCTTCGTCACCCCGCAATTTGGTGAGGACAGCGCCCGATTGGTGGTCGCTGAGGTCAACAACGAATCCGGGTTGTACAGGTTGGGCATCTCCAGCGAACGAGAAGCGCAACGACACGCCGTCATCAATCACAACCCGTTCCTCGGTCGAGTGACCATGGACGGCCTCTCCGTGTACGAGGAGGGCGAGCCTCAGGCCGTGTTCAATTTCCCCTGGAACGAGGGCGACCAGTGGGCCTTTACGCTTCTCGGGCAGCAATGGACCGCCATGACGGCGTCCATTTACAACGGCGTGGTGGACGTTGTTGCCGACTCATCGGACGGCCACCGACTGACGTACGCATTCAGCGGGCGGGTTGGTTTCCTTGATTCACTCGTTTGGACGGACGGCGAGGGCGTTGAACAACTCCGAATGGAACTGACGCAGACGAAAACCGGCTACACCGGTGAGGTGTACTTCTATCAGGCGCGCGACCTTCTCGACAGCACCTATCAAGAAAACGAGAACGACATTTACGACTCCTTCTTTGACAGTGGACATCCAGACGGCAACGAATGGGATGCGCTCGTGTGGTACCTCGATGTGGACATCGCTCAGGGCGGTTCGGGCACGCTGGCTATGAAGGACCATCAGGGGGCCTCACCCTTGACTCGAGCATGGGGTTCAGGCGCATCCGAAAAAGGAGCCATCGGAACGATTCCTTCGCTTTCTGGAGATTACGGATTGACCATTACGCTGCGCGGTCAATCCTCTGAGCTTCACCTGAAGGTCGCCGGCGGCATCATCACGCAATGGACGTTGTGAGGTGGTTTCTTGCCCACCCTCATCATGATGCACGGCATGACGGGCAACGCGTCCATGATGCGTCCCTTCGCTGAGAAGATTCTTCCCGAAGGCTGGACGCTGTTGGTGCCTGAAGCGCGATTCAATCATCCAATCCGTGGCTTCACCTGGTGGAGGTACGATGATTTTGATGCCGATGTCACCCGGAGAATGTCCCTTTCTCGAACGGAGCTCATGGACGTTGATTCCAGCCTTTCGCAACTCGAGAAACTGATCGCCGAAGAAGCCCCACTCGGTCCCCTGGTGGTGGGTGGATTCTCCCAGGGCGGAGCCATGGCTCAGGAGCTGTTGCAACTTCCCGTCGCCGACAGAATTCAGGGCGTCGTTTGCATGGGCACCCGTTTGGTGCGACCCATGGAGTTGCGGCTGAGGTTGACCGAACTTGAAGCAAAACGCATGTTTTGGATGCACGGAGAAAAGGACGTCCGCGTCCCCATTGAGGACGGTTGGGCCATCGCCCATTTGTTTGAATCAGCCGGTTGGGCTGTGGAGCTGATCGAACACCCCAAGGGCCACATGATTCCCATCGAGCATCATCAAGCGCTGAGGGAGTGGCTCAGGACCTTTTCCTGAGGTACCGATTCGTTTCGTCGAATCCGCCGATGAACATCGCTTGGTTCTCACGAATGTCAAACACCACGGGCACCGTGCGGTGGCCCGTGGCTTGAATCACCGCCTTTCTCATGCCTGCGTGTTCATCAAAATTGAACTCGGTGTAACTTAGCTTGTTTCGGTTGAGCAGATTCTTGAGTGCTCGACAGTACCCGCAAAAATTCCCCGTGTAGATCAGGAAATCGGTGTCTGATTGAGACGCGTGTTCAAGAATCACCGCCTCAGACATTGTTTTCCAAACCCACCAAGCCACATTTAATGCCTTGTCCTTTCCAAAGAACGTCTCGTCCAAGGTCCTTGGATAACTTCAATTGTCCTCCTCGAGCGTTGGCCACCATGCCCCGAATGGCGTGCATTGATTGCGGTGTGTTCGTGGCTGAAGCCGAATCTTGGCAGGCGATGTTGGTGAAGATGATGCAGCATCACCTCGAAGACCATCACGACGTCATATCGGGGCACACCGACCGACCGGCCGGTGCTTGGATGGAGCGTTTTATGATGGCTTACCGAGCGGCAGAGGCCTCCGACGCCAAGGTGCCCTGATTCGCTGGGTTGATACTGGCAATCATAAAGCCGCCAAGTACGTGGGCGTAATATGGGGAACATCGTGTTCATCTCTGCGTCGGACGGCAACAACGCCGTCCTGGCCCGAGAGGTGGCGACCCACGCGCTCGCACTCGGGCACACGGTTGAGCACGTCTCGCTGAACGAGTACGATTTTCCGGTCTACACCGTCGCTCGTGAGAAAGCAACGCCCGTTCTCGACGGCATCGACCGGTTGATTGAGGTTCTTGAACGAGGGGATGCTTGGTTTGTTTTTGCCCCTGAATACAACGGCACGTGCCCGCCTGCGCTGAACAACACCATCGCGTGGCTGAGCCGTGAAGGCGACGATTTTCGTCGTCTCTTTAGGGATCGTACCGTGGCCCTGGGCACCCATTCAGGCGGCGGTGGACACCACGTTATCATGACCATGCGCATGCAATTCTCGTATCTCGGATGCGTCGTCATCGGACGTTCTCTCGTGACCAACAAAAAGAAGCCCGCCAACCCCGACACCATCAACGCCATTCTTGCATCCATGACACCGAGGTGAAACCATGAACCGAAGCATACACTCCATCGTCCCTACCCACACCGTCCTTGAGGGCGGCGGTTTCAAAGTCCGACGCCCTGCCGCTATGGGTCGTTTGATGAGCCCTTTTCTCCTTCTGGATGAAATGGGTCCGGTGGTTTACGCACCGGGTGAAGCCATCGGCGCACCCAGCCACCCCCACCGAGGGTTTGAGACCGTGACCTACCTGCTCGACGGAGGCATGAAACACGCCGATTCTGCAGGCAACAGCGGGGACCTCAACCCAGGCGACGTGCAGTGGATGACAGCAGGAAAAGGTGTCATCCACTCCGAACTGCCTCAAGACCACATGATGCAGAACGGCGGTCGAATGCACGGGTTCCAGATTTGGGTCAACCTACCTGCCAAAGACAAGATGATGGCTCCTCGGTATCAGGACATCCCCTCGTCTCAAATTCCCGAAACCACCAGCGAAGACGGAGGGGTGTGGGCCAAGGTGGTCGCCGGCGCTGCGTTGGACGTCGAAGCGGTCATCGACACGGTCATCCCCATCACCTTCATCCACCTCAAATTGAAACCCGGTGCGACCTACACCCACGCTTGCGTCTCGGATCACAACGTGATGCTCTACACCTTTGGAGGGTCCCTAACGGTTGAGGGTCGATCCCTCCCCGACGGCGGACTCGGCCTTCTTACTCAGGGCGACTCGGTCACTCTGACCGCCGAGGATGACGGGGCAGAACTGCTGATTTTGGGCGGACCTGAGCTGGGTGAACCCATCGCCCGCTACGGGCCGTTCGTCATGAACACCCGCCAAGAAATTCACCAAGCCATTGAGGACTACAACAACGGGACGTTGGCTTGACCAACCTCGTCATCGAGGGCTTGACGTGGCTCACAATGCTGCAGCAGCGCTGATGACTTCGTCGTAATTTGGCTCCACTCCGGGGTTCTCTGCAACCCATCGGTACTGGACCACGCCCGAAGCGTCAACGATGATGACGGCACGGTTTGCACTGACGTATCCGGTCAATCCGCCCAGTCCAACAAACGCTGCGTCGTAGGCATGCACTGCCTCGCGGTTCAAATCAGAAAGGAGTTCAAACTCAAGATTGTGCTTCCGAGTGAATTCGGCGTTTGCCCACGGTGAGTCGACGCTGATGCCCAACACCGTGGCGTTGGCGTCGTTCAAAGCAGCCATGTTGTCTCGAAAAGCGCACATCTCCTTGTCGCACACGCCGGTGAACGCACCCGGATAGAACGCCAAGATCACGGTTTTTCCGCTGTATTCCGAAAGGGAGACTTCTCGCTTATCGGTGGCTCTCAATGTAAAGGCTGGGGCGGTGTCTCCAACGGTAACCATGAGGGCTCGTGCGGTGAATCAGGTTTAATGTTGACCGTGGAAGCGTCTGCATTTTTTGCAAGAAAAACGGCGTACTGGGGGCTGATAGATTGAATGGAATGCTCGCGCCGGGATTCGAACCCGGGTCGACGGGATGAAAACCCGTAATGATGGACCTGGCTACACCACGCGAGCGGTGTTTCGCCCACTTGCGTCCTGTTCATAATCGTTCCCGTGAAGGAGGGTCCGCCGAGGTCATGCACCCGCAGAAGGAGCGTTTGACCCGAGGTTGGACCACCACTGCCAAACGACGTACAGAGCGCCGATGAAGGCCACGCTGAGCACAGCCAGAAGAATCTCGTTGTCGAGGAACCACATGATCACGTCGAGGGCTCGGTCGCCGTACAAGCCAATGAGAAGAGCCTCCGCTCCAAACCGAAGACTGCGACCCAACAAGCCTGCCAAAACAAACGGTCTCTTCGCCATGTGACCCATCCCTGCCATCCATCCCAGCACCTTGTAGGGGATGGGGGAAAAGGCTGCGATGAACATGCCGAGGGCGCCGTATCGTTCGGTCAAATGCTCCAACTTGGCCAGGTGCCGTTCTTGACCGAACCGGTGCATGAGGGAGGTCCCCCACCGCTGGCCAATCCAGTACCCGACCAGAGAGCCCAAGACCGAGGCGACCGTGACCACCACCCAAAGCCAGACCACCAACGGTGTGTTGCCCATTGCATTCACCAGCATTGGGATGTAGAGCAGGTCCGGAGGAATGGGCTGCACGATCGCTTCGGTAAAGGAGAGGACGAACAAACTCGCCGGCCCGAAGACGTCGAACGCCTCGAGGACGCTGTCCTTCCAACTCATGGTGCTCGCTGATGTCGGTCTTTCAAGAAGATAGGGGTGAGCGGTGCCTTCATGGGGTGCATTCTGATGTGAAGGACATGGAGCGGGTTCTCGACACGGCGGCGTTGCTCCACTGGCCACCGGCACGCCTCGCAGGAGGGATTTGCGCAGTTTCACAACGAGACGAACTCGAGCGCTTGAGCCCGGCGCGGACGATGCTCGTCGACGCCACCGAGCTCGATTGGCGCACCGTCTCCACCTCGGCTCTGGCGGACGCAAAGGCGTGCGCAGGGGCTTCGGGGGATTTGCCCCGGCTTTCGGACGTGGACCTTGATGTCCTCGCCCTTGCGCTTGAGGAAGGTGCTGTTCTCATCACCGATGATTACCGTCTCCAAAACACCTACAAAAACGCAGGAGGGGCGGTTGAGTCCGTGGCCAATAAACCTTCAAAGCAGGTCTGGATATGGGAAGGTCGCTGCACGGGATGCGGGGCAACAGCGCCCCTCTCTGGGAACGTGCGACGCTCCAAAAATCAAACGGTGGGGGATTGCCATCTGTGCGGTTCGCCGGTGAAGGTCAAGCGTCGAAAAGCGTAGGCTTACTCGCTTTCTTCAGATTGAAGCGCCTCGAGCGCATCAACCTTCTTCTCAAGTTCATCCACGGGCATGCCGGTCGGGTCGATACCAACGGCTTTTGCTCGATCGATCAGCACTTGTTCGGGGGTACGTCCGCCAGCTTCGAGATCCGCAATGGTCCGAGCGGAATCGCCGATCGCCGAGACCTCGGACAATCCTTTCTGAAATTCACCCTTTGACCGACCCAGTGCGTTGGCCAACTCAGGAAGCCGCTGTGCACCGAACAGGACAAAAAACAGCAAGAGCAAGATGCTCAATTCAAGGGGTCCAAGTCCGCCCACCATGGTGCTTCCTCAAGGAGTGGTGATGCTCCCCCCTGTTGAAGGCTTTCCTCCGACGTGGTCCTTGGGAGGGATTAACCACCGCTCACCGGGGGAAGGAGGGCCACTTCTACCCCGTCTTCCAACACCGCGTCGACCGAACATCGGTCGCCGTTGATGGCCACAGAAAGCCCAAATTCAATCCATTCGGTCAGGTCCAGTTCAGCCACGAGTTGGCGAATGGTTGAGCCCTTCGGGAGGCGTTGGGGGTGAGTTCGTCCTCCCAGCCGTTCCGCAAGCGGTCCAAACGCAACGACAACAACGTCAACCACCGCATCCTGCTTGGCCATGCGCCGACGTGCGGGCAGGGATTTATCAATACAATTCTGCATGGTGGTCTCATGACAGCGGCCCTTCAAGCGCAAGCACTCTGGAAACTGTACCAGGCCGGGGAATCAACCGTTGAAGCCGTGCGCGGGGTTGACGTGAAGGTGGAATCCGGCGAAATGGTGGCCGTGATGGGTCCGTCGGGGTGCGGGAAAACGACCCTGCTCAACATTTTGTCGGGCATCGACGAGCCCTCCACAGGCATGGTGCTCGTGAACGGTGAACCCCTCTACGGCATTTCCGACGACGCCAGAACGGATCTTCGAGGCGAACACTTTGGATTCATCTTCCAGGATTTCAATCTCCTCCCTGTGCTCTCGGCGGTGGAGAACGTTGAACTGCCCTTGTTGCTCAACGGGCGGTCACCTCAACATGCTCGCCAGCAAGCCATGGAGGCACTGGACCGTGTAGGTCTGGGCGACCGTGGCGAACACCGGCCTGCGGAATTGTCAGGCGGCCAACAGCAGCGTGTCGCTGTCGCACGGGCCATCGTTCACCGACCTTCGATCATCCTGTGCGACGAGCCCACCGGCAATCTTGACAACGCCACGTCCGACGACGTCATGGCCCTCCTCAGCGAGATAAACGAGACGCAAGGGACGACGTTCCTCATCGTAACTCACGACCAGCGCATCGCATCGCGTTGCCAACGCGTCATCACCATGAGCGATGGCAACGTCCTCTCCGGCACAACACAACCACCCGCTGAGGAGGAGTGATCGTGCTCCTCTCGCTGATCGTCGTTGCGGCAGCCGTTGCGCTGCTGAGCGTGGTCAGCGTTGCGCTCTCAGGACGATGGTCCTCAACCTCGTGGTCCAAACGTGCTCTTCTGCTCGTTTGCGGGCCGGTCGACGGTGTCCTGAGCGCTCTGTTCCTGCATTGGTTGGGGGCCTCAACGCTCACAGCAACGGTTGGAGGCCTCTTGCTGGGCCTGATGTCCATGCTGTTTGTCCAGCCAATGCTCCTGCCTCAGCGGCTTCTGGTGTGGCGTCTCGCCCGTGAAAACATGCTGCGTCGCAAGCGTCAATCGGCGCTGATGATCGCAGGCTTGGTCATCGCCTCGGCCATCATCACTTCCTCAATGGTCGTAGGGGATTCCCTGGACCGAACGGTCGGGTTGGAAGTTCAAGCCGCATGGGGTGAAACCGATCTCCTCGTTTCGGGAATCAGTCCAACAACGGGGGTCTCCGTGGCGTTTGAAGAAGACCTTGGCGAGCGGTTTTGGGAGGCGCTCGTGGACGATGCTGTCCTCTCAACTCAGCTCGATGGACGGCAGTTCGGTGTGGCTTCAACCGTGAGCCTGTCAGCCAACAACGGGCTGGCGGAACCGTCCATTGCACTGTTTGCACGAAACGGCACGGTCGACAACGCAGGGGTTTGGGCGCCCCTTTCTCCCACAACGGGTCTTCGGTATTCGGACCTCGCCGCCATCAACCAGGATTCTGAAACCCCGGCGGTTGTGCTCAACAGTGTGGCCGCGGAGACGCTCGAGGTGTCTGAAGGCGACGAGTTGGAAGTCGGGGCCTTTGTGACCCGAGACGCCGAGCGCGTCCGAACGACCACGCAGGTGGTCGTCCACGCCGTGATTGCCAACCAGGGTCAGGGTGCGATGGCGGGAACCCGTTCTCCTGCGGTGTTCACCGATTTATCCACCGCTCAATCGATGTTGGGCATGGAGGGTCAACTGAATCGATGTTCGTTGGCGTTTGACAATCAACTCGACGACCGCGAGGTTCGGGAGGCGGTGCAACGGGTGAACGATGCGATGGACGCCGTCATGACAGCGCAGGACGTGGGTGTTGTGTGGACCGTGGATGAGGAGACCTCGTCCTTGACGGTCTCGTCAACTCTTGACTTGCAGCGTGTTTCCGGCGAAGACGTCGTGGCGCTTCGAGAGAATCGGTCCGTCCTCTATCCTTCGGCAAGTCTACTGGAAGTGCTTCAGGTTCCTCTTATCGACGCCGTGCACAACGGTTCGTCGCTCTTGACCCTTGCTGACGGGTCGATTTCTGAGTTGCGCAGCGCTCCACAAACCGTCTGGCACGTGGGCCCCAACGGGCTTGGATTCGAACGCTTGGACACCAGCGATGCGTGGATATGGCAGGCGGATGAAGGCCAGCGACTGGTGGACGCAGCATGGGGCGAAAACAATCGCACGGTGGCGTTTCTCTCAGGCCAATCGGCGTACCTTGCTGACATCGACTTGCTGGACGAAACCGAGCGGTACATCGCTGAATTGCCCGATGACGTCGTGGCTCTGACGAAATCCTCGTCGGGTTGGCGCGTGCTGACCGTAAACGCCACCGGGTTGACACTGGTCTCGCTGGGCGAGGATTTTGTGGTTGAGTCGACCGTTCCTCTGGATGTCCCTTTGCCGAGCACCGTGCTCTCGTACGATGTGGTGGAGATCAACCAAACGCTTCACCTCAGTGTGGAGGGTCTCCTCTCAACCACGCACTACGTGTCTTCAGGTGCCACTGTGGTGTTTCAGGAAACAGAAGGCGAGGTCGCAGGAACCTCCTCACACCCCTCCACAAGCGCCGCCGCTTCACCGTGTGACGGACGCGCTTCCCTGCTCGATGGCGGGGGGCATCGTTGGTGCACGTTTGAACACGGTCTCTTGATCGTCAACACCACCACCGGCAACCCAACATCGCTGCGTCTGCCCGTGCTGTCCGATGCGCTCGGTTTTGGTCAGCTGCCTCAGATGGTTTTGGCGTTCGGGGGAGAAGGTGCGGCTCTTTCGGTGGAAGAAGGAAGCGTGCTCACGTCCGCACGACTTTCACAGCTCGGGTTGACTTCAGAATCGAGCCTCGCCCTAACGGGTGTCTTTCCCTATGCTTACGGCAACGATTCCGCTGTGACCCTGGCCCACGGTGGCGATTATTCGTCGGTGGAGGGGTTCGAGCAACTGGCCGATCTGGATTCTGTTGTGCTCGGGCTTGTCTCCCTTACGGACGGTGAGCGTCTTGCGCTCGCCGGTGAGGACGACCGCTCTCTTCTCATGTTTTCAGGCGGTGGGTTTGGCGGCGAGAACACCTCCTCCATCGTTGCGCTCCAAACGTGGTTTGACCAGCGCAGCGGCCTCGGCGACGTGCATCTGACGGTTCGCGCGGTGCAACTTGACGCAGCTGAACAAGCCGAGGCTTCCTCTGGGGCGCTCTCGGCCATGTTCCTCGTGTTCGGGACCTTCACCATCGCAGCAGGCGCGTTGCTGTCGTTGACCATCATCATGCTCCTTGCCGATGTTCGTCGAACGGAATTGGCCACCGTGAGGGCCCTGGGCCTCAGAAAAAGCGATGCACGTTCCTTGTTCGTGTACGAAGGTGCTGTCTTGGCGTTTGTCTCAAGCGGTCTTGGCTCGGTGGTCGGGCTCGGTCTGGCTTGGTTGATTTCGGTGGGCTTTTCAAGTATATTTTCCTCGGTCGGTGCCCAAGCATTCACCTTTGCGTGGACCGTTGACTCGCTTCTTGCGGGTTGGTTTTGGGGAGCGCTCTTGGCGTTGTTGCTGCTTTGGTCCAGTTCGGTCTACAACGCACAGCTGAACATCGTCCGAGCCCTTCGTGGTGCGCGAGCAACCATCAAGCGGGGCGTCCCTTGGGGCGTTGTTTTGGTTCAGGTTTTGGCGTTCGGTTTGGTTGGTCTGTGCTCGCTCTCGTTGCTGGTTTCCGGTCTTGAAGGTGGACTGGCTTACGCCTCGTATGTTCTCCTCGGCGTCGGTGTCGTTTTGCTGCTCACCCCGTTGTTGACGTGGCAGATTCCTGTGGTCCTCAATCGAGACCGTCCGACCAATCGTTGGACACGATTTGCGGCGCGGAACACGTTGGGGGCCGTGGGGCTTCTGTTCTTAGCCTGGACGCTGTTCATCGCTCCTGTTGACCCCATTCGACAACAAATGGAACCCAACGAATTTGCGTTCATCGTTTTGGGTCTGCTTCAGGTGCTTGCCGGTGTGCTGGTGTTGACCAGTCTGGCACCGTTGGTGGTTGGCTGGCTTGCAAAGCAGCGTTGGGTGGTCCGTCGAACGGGGCCCGTTGGCTCGGTGGCACTGGCCCACCCGTTGGCGCATCCGGTGCGAACGGCCGTCGTCATGGGGATGTTCTCGATCACGATGTTTTCGGTGGTGGTTCTTGGCGGTTACACCGAACAATTCGACACCTACTCATCGGATTTTGTTGAAGAGGCTGAGGGGGAGTTCGAACTTCTGCTGACCTCCACCCGAGCGAGGCCGATTGAACTGGGTGACGATCCCGCTGCATGGGGCATTGAGCACCAAGCGATTGATCAGATCGATGCCGTCGGGGGCGTTTACAGGGCACCGGTGCATTTGGAAGACGCAGAAGGCGAGCGGATGCCGTACCTCCTACGCGGCGTCGATCAAGGCTTCCGCGAACACGGTGGACTGCCGCTCCATGCATGGGACACATCGCTCGGTAACACCTCCGAAGAAGCATGGTTAGCGCTGGGGAACTACGAGAACATCGTGTTTGTGGACGCCTCGTTTGCTCTGGAATCGTCCGCTGATGGGACCGCTTTGGTGCCCCTCCAATTTTCAATTGGAGATTCAATTTCGCTAATTGATTTCTCAAACCCGAAAAACACCCGCATCGTCAACGTTGGAGGGTTCCTAAAACAGTCGTCGTACATTTTCTCTCCGGGCGTGTGGATGAACGGTGAAACCGTGGAAACCCAGTTTTCTGGAAAGATGACCCGGATGTACGTCAGCGTCGCTCCAGACGCAACGCCATCGGCTTCGTACGACGGTGGCTCAAAAGCACCGCAAGGCAAGTCCGTTGGAGAACGCCAAGCAGCTGCAGAGCTTGAGGGGCTGCTGGATGTTGAACTTGCATCTCGCAACATCAACGTCCAAACCGTGGCCGATGAGATCATGATCATTCAGTCGCTCGTCTTGGCCATCCTCGCTCTGTTCGAAGGCTATCTCGCTCTTGGCCTCTTGGTGGGCGTGGCTGGAATCGGGGTGGTCACGGTGCGAAACGTGAGCGAGCGACGTCGAACCATCGGGATGCTGAGAGCCATTGGGTTCAGGCAACGGCACGTGCTCAGGTTGTTTTCGGTTGAAGTTTCTTGGGTGGCGGTTTTGGGGATGCTGAACGGCTTGATCATCGGTTATGGGTTTCATGTTGTTCTCTACAAGGCCGTCTGGGAGGGCGAAGGCGCTGCGTTTGCGTTCCCTTGGACGAGTACACTGCTGCTCTTTGCCGGTGGTTGGTTGGTGGTTCTGCTCACGACGTTCATACCGGTTCGACGAGCATCGACGATACCTCCGTCAGCGGCTTTGAGAAATCTGTAAATTCGGAGACCTCGTTTGTTCAAATTTCAGATTGGTTTCCCGTCCAACATGTCGTGCTTGAGGGCCGTCATGATGCTGGAATCATGGAAACAACCCCAAAAACGAAGAATTTGTGTTCTAAAATCACGTGTCCGATAGTATAAATACGACGCATGGCGTCGGGAGGGATACCGAACCTTCGGGGGTATTGACATGAAGAATATGACACCTGTAATCCTCGTGACGTTGTTGTTGACAAGTTTCCTTGCCAGCATGGACTTTCACGAGCTAGAAGAACAAGTGGCGATCGAGGAAACCGGTGCACGCTCAGGAGCGGATGCATCGGTGGTCGCCATCACAACGCCAAAAGAAACCGCGTGTAACATAGTTGGTTGCCGCAACACCCTGCAAGTGGGCGATGAAGTTTCCTTCTCCGCCTTCATCAAGAACGAGGGCGATGCGGACATCACCGAGATGGGGTACACGGTCACCGTCTACCTGACCGACTCTTCCAAGACGGTTGGCGGCGTGGCCAAAGACGTCAGCGGCAACGACCTGATTTGGGAGAACGCCGACGCCATGTGCGACGACCCAACGGTCTGCGACTTCGACTCGAACGTGGACCCACTCGCTGCCGGAGCCTTCCTGGGCGGTGGCAAGCACACCCTCCAACTCACAGGCGGCGGTGGCGACGTTGTGTGGACGCCCACAACCGGTGAATACCTGATCGAGATTGCCGTGAACGCCGATGGCGACGTCGACACGTCCAACAACGCCGAACTCGTTTACGTCATTGTCGAAGACTGGTACGACGTCAACCTTGACCTCACATGGATGGTCGACTCGGGTGACGGAACTGGCACGCTTGTTGAATACGAAGGCGACACCCTTGACGCAAGTTCGATTTCAAGCGCCACCTTTGTCCTGTCCGTTGCAGCCGACGGCTCCAACACCTTCGACCCACGTGAGGTCAACATTCGTGTAGAAGTCATCGGACAGTTCACCGACGCTACCCTCGGAACGACCGACATCAGCGAAATCACCTACATGACGGTTGGAACCGCTTCAACCGTGGAGATTTACCAAAACGAAACGGATCCAAACGCCACCCAAACGGCCTCGAGGGCCGTTCTCGACTACGGTACCACCGTTGAGATGTCGGGAGAGATTATCCCCGATGCATCGGTTTCAAACGCTCGATTTGAAATCAATGCTGAGGTGTGGAACTACACCCTCTACGGTCAATACGAGGAATGCGTGGAAACTTCCGAAGCCACCGAGGGCGATGAAAACATCACCACGTGGAACAACTTCTGCGAAGTGCTCCAGCAAAGCGACGACCGACCGAAGAACGACTACGACGAAATCCTTGGCAGCAAGGACACCTACGACGACATCCGAATTTCCCGAATGGGCGTCTTCCAGGGCTACAACTCCGACTGCTCGGGCGTCGCAAACACCTTCATGCAAGAAGGTGAGGACGGCGACTTGAACGTGGGCTGTTCCCTCATCTACGCCGACGTGGAGCATCGTGGTAGCGACTTCACGAAGGGCTACGGCTGGGACATGGCGTACACGATTTCCCTCGACGGCAACGCTGTTGACAGCGGAACCGTGAACGAATGCACGGTCGGAACAGAAGTCCCCTACGTGCACAACTCGCTCGGTGGAACCGGCGACCCGACCGGTGCAGTGTGCGTTCAAACCCAACTCCAGCCAGGTGAGTACACCTTTGAGTTCCAGCTTTCAATGAAAGCCAAGAACAGTGAACCAAGCGACGCTCCACTCGAGTGGTCGGGCGGTACGGATCAGCGAACCAGCAACAACGACGTCACCATGACCGTCAGCGTTGTGAACAACTTGCCCGTTATCACCTCCTTTGAGTTGACCACGGAAGGCGACATCGTCGTTGGTCAGGAAGCTCCTCTGGTGTTTGCAGTTTCTGCCTTTGACGTCGACGACCCATCGGGCAGCGGCCTGAGCTTCTCGTACTCAACCCCAAGCGGGGAGATCGGAGGCTGCAGCGGCACCCAAGAAGAAGGCGCAACGGTCTGCACCACGCCGGTGTTGCCAGAATTCATCGGCAACTCTCCGGTAACGGTCCTTGTGAGCGACACCCACAACGGCGAGGTCTCCCAAGAAATCGACCTCTTCGTTTGGAACAGGGCCGTCGCCACCGCCACCACCACAGCCGGTGTTGAAGTCCAGTACAGCCTCGACTACAACGGTCAGTCTGAGTTCACCATCCCCACCTTCACCGACGCTGACGCATCGTCCTACGAATCTGTGCAGTTGGAAGGTTTCACCGGCACCTACGCCGCCGTGGCCGCCATGGACTACGCTCCAAGCACCACGTACACCGCCAGCGACGTGCTCGACCAGTCCATTTCGGTCATTGTGGCCAAGGACGTCGAAGCCACCTCGCTGTGGTACATCGACGGCTCCGGCAAGTGGATCATCCTTGACGACCAGGCCTCCGACGTTGACGCCAGCACGGAGATGTTCACCTACGACATCCCAGCCAACAGCCCCGTCGTGCCTGCCGGTATGATGGTGCTGATGGGCGGCGAACTCGCCCAAGCGTCCATCCCGGATGCATCCGTCAGCGGATTCAGCGCCCAAGCTCAGAAAGGTGGCGCCATCGCCATGACCTGGGACATCACGGGGACGCTGTTGAATTCCGACAGCATCGTTGTCAGCATTTGTCCTGACGCTGCCGACTGCACCGATGGCTTCGAAGCGACCGTTGCTGACGAAGACCGGACCTACACCTACAGCGGTTCTCAGACCACCCACGGTGTCACCTACCACCTCGAAGTTGCCGTCTGCAACGAGCAAGGTTGCTCCACACCGGGTATTGCCAGCGTGGTTGCCGACAAGCAAGTAGACGGCGATGTCTCGGCCACCGGCCTTACGGTCACCGCTGAGGACAGCTCGTGGGTGATCTCCTGGACCGTCACAGGCGACGCCAGCGACGTTGACATGTGGCACGTTTGCTACGCCACAGAAGCCTTCACGCTTGGCGAGATGCCAACGGAGTGCCCCGATGCCGCCATGGGTGGCGACGCAACAACGGTCACCATCCAGATGCCAGCCATCCGAACCGGTCAGGAGTACTTCTTCACCGCCGTCCCCATGGACGCCCTCGGGAACATGGACGCAGCGGCCTCGATGAACAGCATCATCGACACTCGAGTGGCTGACACCAGCAACACCGACGACGGCAGCGGCACCATCGGCGACACCGGCGATGACGCCTCCAGCAGCGTCCCAACGTGGACCTGGGGTCTCATCGGTGGCGTGGTCATCGTGGCTTTCATCGCAGGCGCCTTCATCCTCTCTCGAGGCGATGGCGAAGGCGGCGAAGGCAAGGACTGGGATTACTGATCCTGACCCGTGCTGAAGCACATCCACCTCTCTGAGGTGTACAACGCGGGAGGGGTCGCCAAGGCGGCCCCTCCGGCCTTTTCT
>PBMS01000043.1 GCA_002722695.1 Methanobacteriota archaeon | reverse complement strand
CCGCTGCGGGCGTTGGACGAATCGGACTCATCGACAACGACGCCGTTGACCTGAGTAACCTTCAGCGCCAAATCCTTCACTCCACCTCTGACGTCGGTCAGTCGAAGGTGGTGTCCGCCAAGGCCACCCTCAACGCTCTGGACCCCAATGTCAAGGTGGAGATTCACCGTGAACGGCTCAACCCGACCAACGCCATGGAGATGCTGAAGGGGTGGGACCTCGTCATTGACGGAACCGATAACCTCCCCACCCGATACCTCATTGACGATGCGTGCGCGCTGTTGGGCATTCCCTGGGTGTACGGGTCGGTCTTCCGATTTGAGGGACAGGTTTCGCTCTTCAATCTCGACGACGGACCGAAGTATCGCGACTTGTTTCCCGAAGCTCCGCCACCCGAGGCCGTCCCCACCTGCTCTGAAGCGGGTGTGTTCGGTGTCCTGCCGGGCATCATCGGTACGCTTCAAGCGACGGAGGCCATCAAAGTCCTGCTCGGGATGCCCGCCTCGTTGTCCGGAACCCTCCTTCTGTACGACGCTCAAACCATGAGTTTCGACACGTTGAGGTTTGAGCCGAATCCTGATCGCCCGGCCGTGGTTGACCTTTCGGGTGCTGCATCGATGTTGTCCGACCAGGACTGGTGCATGACCAGCACCGACCAATCCCCGCTGCCGCAAGAACAAAAATCCCTCCACAACAGAGGTGATGGTATGTTCAACCATCTCTCCATCGGCGAGTTCCTTCAGCGACGAAACGACGGCTGGGAACCGTTCATCCTCGATGTTCGGTCCGACGATGAATACGCTCTTGTCAGGGTGAAAAGTTGCGACCTTCAAGTGGCACACACCCACATCCACGGCTCCATGGACGCCATTCCAAAGAAGCGGGACATCGTTGTCCACTGCAAAAGCGGCATGCGCTCGCAACTCGCTGCGATTGAATTGATTAAATTTGGATATGCAGCGGAGCGCCTCTACAATTTGGACGGCGGCATCATGGCTTGGATGGCGACCGCTCCCGACGATGTCGTCCAGTGAGGCCAAGCCTGAACCCCAGCCGGTGCCCTGAAACACGGACGGTGCCCCGCCAACGGGGGGTGAGGTTCAAATCCGCTGTGGGTCTGCTGAGTCCACGGAGGGGATGAGAATGGCCAGCATCATCATCGCCGACGAAAACGTGGGGCGACGAAACTTGTTGGCCAACACCTTTGAGCGAGAAGGCTACGATGTTACCCGCCTCAGCACCCTTGCACAGACGGAGGCCACGGCGGGTGCAGTCGTTCCCGATGTGCTGCTTCTGGAAGGGGATTGGTCCCAAGGCAGTGCGTTGGATGTGTGCCAGTCTCTGTCGGGTGTGGCACGATTTCGATCCTCAACCCGCACCGTGCTGCTCTCGAGGACCACCGCACCGGATTTTCTCGCATCGGCCGCAGCCGCTGGGGTTGCGGAAGTGATCGGTAAGCCGGTGGACATGAACCAACTCATCGGACAAATTGGGCGACACGCAGCCAAGCAATTTGTCCCGCCCCCGGCGGAACTCTCGACGCCTCAGGCCGGCGTGTTTGGAGGGAGCCAGCGCTTTGACGTGGACATGACCATGAACGACAGCCAGTGGGCCCTTCCCATGCTCCGAAGGTTGGTGGAAGCTGGCAACATCGACGAGGAATTCGTGGCGTCTATTCGTGAACAAATGGGTGAAGATGAGGTTGATGAGGGGGTCGATGAGGAGGCGGTGGTTTCAGCTGAAACGATGGCGACGATGGTCCGCCTTGCACTCAATCAACTGGTCGGCTCGGAGCCTTTGCCCGCTGGGCCGACCGTGGACAACGAAGACGAGGCCCTTCGGGGTGCGGCAGAGGATGTCGAGGTTGCCCCATCCGCTCCCAGCTTTAAGGATCTCAACAAAGGAGCGACCCTCGGCGAGGGCGCAACTCCGACTTTGTCAACGCCCGGGGGCGGTTCCTCCATGGAGGACATTCTCGAAAAACAAGCCGCTGACATTGCTCAACAGGTGGAGTCGGAGATGGACGGCATTTTCTCAGAAGAGCCCGATTACGTGGCGTTGCTTGAAGAGCAAGCCCAAGTCGGTATTGACCCAGAAACGCTGGCGCTCTCCAGACTGACGGCGGAGGTCCTTCACGAGCTGATGGAGGCCCTCAAACGACCGGGAGCTCTCTCGGATTTGACCCTCTTGACACAGGTTGAGGACGCAAGCACCCTCGCAGCCGACATGCTGGACGCTCTTCCTGCCTCGAACGAAGAGGAGTGAGGAAGACGAGGATTGAAGCCCACCATCCCTTGGGGAGGTCGGGGACCGACCATGACACAAGGAGACCTTCCTGAAATCTTCGGCCTTGACTGGTGTCCCGATTCACCGCTGGAATTCTTCCAGCCGCTCCCAAGGGACGCCGCACGCTCCGAGGTTCTGACGTTCATTGCCCAACGTCACGACGCCCATCTCTTTCTCGTGGCCAACGTTTGGGACCATGTGATTGGAAGCGAACCAGAAACCTTCGAAGGTCCGTCGTGGGAGGCCTTTTCAGCGCGGTTCATCGATGCGCTCGAGCGTGGTTTGAAGAAACAGATGGAGACGACGCTGGGTGAAGATTTGGAGCGAGAGGTCATTCCTCGACGAAGCATGGGTCTGATGCTTGAGCGACGTCGTGCACACTTCCTCGTTGACATGCGATTGATGATGCGCCGTTTGGCCCACTACATGGCGGTCACCGTGGACCACCGCATGGAATGGCAGCGGTTGATGACGCGCACCCGCTGCTTGGACGAGGCCCTAAAGGAAATCTTCACCGATGGGGTTGAGACACCGGACGGCAGCCAGTTTGGCGGCAAAGGGTTTCGTTCCACGTGGCAGGAGGGCGTTGTGGCCGTGGCCACAGCGCTCAAGCGGCAACCGGACGCTCCACGAGACGCTCGACCGGGGCACGGTTACGACGGCGACCTCGTGGCGCCCATGATACGCGACATCGGCCTCGGTTTGGCCATGGGCGACACACCGCTGGACGTGATGGCTGCGAACCTCGGAAAGGTTGCATCGAATCAAAACGGCGGTTGGGACGACGCCGGTGGACGAGATCTTCACGTTGGTGCCTGGCACGTTGGCGTGCTACCACCCACCGCACCGTTGCCCATCGCCAGCGCGACGATGACCGGCTGCGCTTTCGCCGCATGGCGGCAGTCGATCGATCGGTTCCACGTCGCTTGCATCGGCGAGGGGGCCTCGTCCTCGGGTGAGTTTTGGGAGGCCATGAACCTCGCTGGAGCTCGTGGTCTGCCCATCACGTACATACTTCAAAACAACCAAATCGCTTTGGACACGCCACCAGCGAAGCAGTCCGGCGTGGAAGTGTGGGCCGATAAAGCAACGGCCATGGGCTTCCCGGCTTGGACCATCGACGGGTCCGACCCAGCGGCGTGGCACGCTTCAACGGCCGTGGCGAGAGAGTTTGCCATGGCGGGGTGTGGTCCAACCTTGATTCACGTCGAAACGATGCGCGGCTGCGGCCATGCCCACCACCACGACGATCTGTACTTGGGCAACCCCAGCGGCACACCCGCAGGCTACGTCGACCGAGATTTGCTGGCGTACTGGTCTGCCAAAGACCCGCTTCCCACCCACAGGGCGTTGCTGCTTGACATGGGTGTGGACGATGCCCTGCTTGATGAAATGGAAAGCGCTGAAAGCGCTGCGATTGAAGCGGCGAGAGGGAGCCTCCTTGAAATGGCGTGGCCCGAGGCCCACACGGTCACCAAAGGCGTCACCTCACTTCACGACGCCGACACGCACGCTGACCGACAGAGGCGCCTCACGGGCGAGGTCCGGTCTGCGCCGAGTGAAGCCCCCCTCAAGGTGGGTGAGCGCGCTTGGACAACGTCCGATAAAGGGGGGTGGACCTACGCACGAGCCATTCAGCAGGCCATGGCGGACATAGCCGACCGGCACGGCGATGCGTGCGTGTTCATCGGCGAGGACATGGAAGTTGCAGGTGCCTTCGGCATGAACATGGCGCTCAAAAACGCAGGTCACACCGAGAAACTGATCGACATGCCACTGTGCGAAGCGGTGATTGTTCACGCAGGCGTAGGAGCGGCTCTAGCGGGCATGAAACCCATGGTTGAAATCCAATTCGGGGGCTTTGCAGCGCTCGGGTTCAACGCGCTGGTCAACAACGCAGCCATGCTTCGCTGGCGGTGGGGAGCAGACTGCCCCATGACCGTGCGCATTCCCCTAGGTGCTCGTACCCGTTCGGGGCCGTTTCACGCCAACATGATTGAATCGTGGTTTGCCAACGACCCCGGTCTTGTCGTCATGGCGCCCGGCACCCCGCAGGACGCCTACGACCTCTTGATGGAGGCTGCCCACCTGCCCGACCCGGTGTTGATGTTGGAACACATCGGCCTCTACGGGTTGAGAGGTGGTTTGACCGGTTGGGGCATGAACATCAATCAAAAGGTCGATACGAGCGAGGTCACGCAACGACTTTCGAACGGTGAGCCGTACAAAATCGGTCGGGCAGAGGTGATTCGCGGTGGTCGCGACATCACCTTGGTAACGTGGGGGGCGATGGTGCACATCGCACTTCAAGCCGCACAGGCACTCGCTGAGGACGACGTGGAGGTCGAAGTGGTTGACTTGAGGACGCTGATTCCGTTTGACGCCCAAACCTGCATCGATTCCGTTCATCGAACGGGCCGCCTCATGATCTTGCAGGAGGCTCAATGGTCGGGCGGATTGGGCCACACCGTTCAGTCGAGAATCATGGAGGAATGCTTCTACGAGCTCGAATCCGCTCCAGTGGTTGTCGGTGCGCTCGACACTCCCGTGCCGTTTTCACCTCCTCTTGAAGATCACACCGTCCCGTCGCTTGAACACGTGGTGGAGATGATTCGAGCGTCCGTCAATTCCTGACGGTGTCAGGGAACATCAGGCGCTTTATATCGCACGCTAACCATGCCCCGAGGGCAGTTGACGCCAGGTAGAACGGAAGCGTTGCCCAGAGACCGTTGAGTGCGTTTGGACCGAACGTCCGAGCGGGGTTCATGCTGGCGCCTGTGAGTGGACCAGCAAAGAACGCCAACACGCCGACGGTGGCCCCAACCCACAGGGCGACGACCGGGCGAGATGAGGTCCGTTGGACGATCCACAGAATGCTGGTCATCAACAGGGCCGTGATGGTCACCTCAACAGCAAAACCCTCCAGAAGGGTCATGCTTGGCTCAATCGTGGTTGGCGCAGCCCCACTGACCAACACTGCACCGGCTAGACCGCCCAGAACTTGCGCGGCCACGTACACCGGAACAAGTCGTCCTTCCAGCTGTCCGTCTCGCCAAAAAGCCACGCTGACGGCGGGGTTGATGTGGGCTCCGCTGAGCGGGCCGAACGCCACAATGGCGAGCGTCACGGCCGCACCAAAACTGAAGGAAATCAACGCGTTCTCGGCGCCCAGTGCCACGCTGCCGCAGCCGACGCTCACCATCAAAGCCGTGCCGAGAAATTCCCCCGACGCTTCTCTGCGCATGGGTTTTGGACGGGGAACCGGTTCAAAACATTCGTGAATCATCCTAGGTCGTTTCTTAATGAGGTAACGGTCAAGAAGTGGAAGCCGTCCCTCCGAGCATGGGTGATGTCAAGGTTGGGGAACCCGGCGGCATTCCTCAACTTTTGGCAAGCAACACATTGGTGCTCAACGGAGCGCTTTTTCTCGGTATTTTGGCCCTTCATACCGTTCTTGAAGATTCAACCATCAACAACAACTGGATTTCTCTCGTGCTTCTTGGCATGGCCTTGGCGTTGCTGATCAAATCCGCCGACGTCTTCATTGAAGGCGCCAAAGGCCTCGCTTATCGGGCTGGCCTGCCCGAGGTCGTCATCGGTCTTACCATCGTTTCCATTGGGACCTCGCTTCCTGAAATTCTGGTCACGTCAACCGCCGCCTCCGATATCCCCAACAACCCAGAAATAGGCGACCTTGCGATTGGTGGTATCTACGGTTCCATCCTCGTCCAAATCACCCTCATTTTGGGTGTGGTTGTGGCGTTCAGAGGCGTGAAAGTGCGGCCGTCCTGGCTCAAACGTGATGGTTTCATCATGTTCTCCTCCATTGGTTTGATGACGTTCTTTCTGTTCACCGGAGGTTCATTGAATCGAATTGAAGGAATCATCTTGATGTCGCTGTACGTCGCTTACATCTATTGGTTGCTTTCTCGGCGAGATGAAATACTCCAAGAGGAGCTGAGCGGCGGAGAGCAGGTGGAACGCAAGGCCACTCGGTCAACCACCACCTACGGGTTCATGGTCACCTCGGGTCTGTTGCTTGCGCTTTTTGCCGCCCACCACCTGGTCAACGTGGCCAGCGACATGGCCTATGCGTTCAACGTCCCGCACGCCGTCATCGGAACCACCGTGTCAGGGTTGGGCACGTCACTCCCCGAATTGACCATTGCCTTCCTTGCTGCAAAACGAAGCCAAGGCGTGGCCATTGGTACCCTCATCGGCTCCAACATCACCGACCCGTTGTTGTCCATCGGTTTTGCAGCCGTCGTCCACCCGCTGGCCCTGACCGACGGAAGCTTCGCTCTGACGGCGTTCATCATTATTCCTGCCACCTTTGTGGGCACGGGTGTGGCTCTGGCCATGATGCGCTCCGAATACGAATTCAAGCGATGGGAAGGTGTGGTGCTCATCATGGTGTACATGGTGTTCCTCGCTGCACTGGCCGCCGAGCGTACGGGCTATCTGGCTCTTGGATGAACCCACATATGAACCGCTCATCTAATCGCTCTTAAGGGAGCGATGCGTGGCGTTGACATGGTCGACTTCCAACTGGACGAGATGCAGGCGATGCTGAAGGAACTCGCCCATGAGTTTGCCCAAGATGAACTTCGCCCACACGCTGAGCACTGGGACGAAGCGGCGCACTACCCGAAAGAAACCATCCAGATGGCTCACGAGATGGGCTTGCTCAACCTCCACATCCCGGAACGCTACGGCGGTGCAGGCTTGGGTTCCTTTGAGGAGGTGCTCGTAAACGAAGAACTTGCGTGGGGTGACCCGGGCTTTGCTACCGCAGCCTACGCCACCGCCCTGGCCAGCGCACCCATCATCACGGGAGCCACCGAAGAGCAGAAGGAGCGTTGGCTTCGCAGCATCGCTGAAGACGGAGCGCTCGCATCCTACGCCGTGACCGAACCGGGAGCGGGTTCAGACGTGGCCGCCTGCAAAACCACGGCGATTCGAGACGGTGACGAATACGTCATCAACGGCTCAAAAATGTGGATCACAGGCGCCGGCCACGCTGACTTTTTCTTTGTGCTCGCCAAAACCGATCCTGAAGCAGGCTACCGTGGGATGTCTGGATTCGTTGTTGAGAGCGGCACCGAGGGGTTCTCGCTGGGGAAGAAGGAGGTCAACATGGGACAGCGTTGCTCGGACACGCGGTCCATCTCTTTCGACGACGTGCGCGTCCCCGCCGACCACCTCATCGGGGGCTCAGAGTCGGGCGGATGGATGAACGCCATGAAGGCGTTTGACATGAGTCGCCCCAACATCGCTGCCCACGCCACGGGCTTGGCACGCGCCGCTTACGAGCACGCTCTTCAATACTCAAACGAACGTCAGACCTTCGGAAAACCTCTCCACCAACATCAAGCCATACAGTTCATGCTCGCCGACATGAAGACGAACATCGAAGCCTCCCGCATGTTGACGTGGAAATCCGCAGCGGAGTTCGACGCTGGCGTAAGGAACACCGAGTCTGCAGCGCATGCAAAGCGATTTTCCGCCGACATGGCCATGCAGGTGGCCACGGACGCCGTCCAAATCTACGGCGGCTACGGCTATTCCGAGGAATACCCAGTTGCACGGTTGATGAGAGGTGCAAAGGTGATGCAAATCTACGAAGGCTCTTCTCAAATTCAACGAATGATCATCGGCCGAGAAATCACCAAGGGGCTTTGATCATCGTCGCCTTCTCCGAAGGACCTCTTCGAGGTGCCAAACCTCTTCCACATCGTGGTGCCAGGGCTTTGCATCATCGCTGGCCTCACGTTCCTGCCGTTCCATCCATTCATCCAGTTGTTGATTTTCAATCTGCGCTGCGATGTGTTCGAACGCCTCAGGGTCGAACAGACCGTGTTCGTACCACACATGGTCGTTGTACCAAACGGCCTCGTCGTCCTCAATCTCAACTTCGGCATGCATCTCCTCAGGTTCGACCTCATCCTCCATGATCACGCCCTGTTCGGTGAACTGGTGCACCTTGTTCAAGGCCGCTCGTGGAGCAACGATGAATTGAGCGAGCAACGGAATCCGCATGCCCGTAACTTTGTCGTTCCTCAACGCCAAAGCGAGGGCGGCGATTTGGTCTCCGATGGGCAGGTGCCGAGACGTGTGATGCGGGTGCATGCACAAAGAAACGGCAAACGGAGTTTGGTTGACGAGATCGCTTCTCCATGCGGCTGCCTCGACCATCAAGCGCCAATGCAGTTCCTTCACCTCACGATATTCTCCGTTGAGGTCGATGAAATCCTCGACGTAGTGCGCCCGCGTGCTGACTCGGTACCATCGGCGAGACACCCCCTGAATCGTCACGTCTGGGAGGGTCTGCCGGTTTTCACGAAGTTGCAGGTGTGGGGAACCGTTGACGATGGACCTGAGAAATTCAATCGAGCGTGCGTAGGCTTTTCGCTGCGATTTGGGCCAGTGCCCCGGGGGATTCCACGATACCATGGAGGCGTTGTTCTCTGAGCCTATATCAACGTCTGAATGGAAAAGGCCAAGCGATGAGCCTCCTTGTTTCCATTATGGCCTCGCCCACCCCGGCTGTCGTTCTCGCAGCGGGGTTCAGTCGGCGGTTGGGCCGGGACAAGGCTCTGGTCGAGGTGAACGGACGCCCTCTCGTTCGTTGGGTGTACGATCGACTCGAGCAGGCCGGTTGCCAACCGGTGGTCGTCGTGGTGAACGAACAATCGGCACCCGACATCGCTCGTGCAGTGCCTTTGGCACTTCTTTCGGTGAACCCGGACCCGGACGCAGGTCGAACGGGTTCATTTCAGTGCGGCCTACGCTCGCTTACTGAGGCCTTGGGAACCGCGCCGGAGCGCGTGGTGATGGCCCCCGTCGACCGTCCGGGTTGGACCGTGGATGTGCTGGATGTCGTTCTTCAGAGCCACGGAGACGCAGCACCTGCTCACAACGGCAGGAACGGCCACCCCGTGCTTCTCACCAAAGCGTCGATCGAGGCCGTCATGGCGTCCGATGCAGACCGCCCGCTGCGAGAACTGGTCGCCTTTACGAGCGTCCCAGTTCACGCGCCGTGGCTTCGCTTGAACCTCGACACGCACGTGGATGTTGATCAGCTGCTGTTGGACAAGGCCGTCCTCGATGCATGTTTCAGTCAAGGCGAAGGGATATGAGGGCCGTCCGTTGAGGGTGCACCATGACCGTTCATGTCCTCGGGTGGGTGCTGAACGAACTGTCGCTGAACCGAAAGGTCGTGTTGGCAACGGTGTTGAACACCTCGGGCAGTGTCCCCGGTAAAACCGGTGCACGATTGGCCATGTCTTCGGAAAGCAAAGTCTGGACGGGAACGGTTGGAGGGGCCGGTCTTGAGCATCGCGTGCTCCAACATTGTCGCCGCCTGTTGAGCGAGCGCAATCAGCCCTTCGCTGAGGTTCTCACCTACGGACTGAACAAGGGGGCGAAGGGCTATGAGGTGACGCCGCTTGATTCACTGTGCGGCGGTCGCGTGTCGATCGCTGTTGAGGTGATGATGCCGATGCCCCACGTTCACATCATGGGTGGTGGACATTGCGGCGAAGCCTTGGCGAACACCCTGCACGACCTCGGTTGGGCGTATTCGGTTCACGATACACGAGAGGCGTTCGTTTCTATAGAAAAATATCCGCACGCCGTTGAACGCTCTTGTGCCTCCGTCTCGGACCTGATGGATGCTGAATCGGCTGCCTCACTCGCACGTTTTTCGGACGTGGTGCTGCTGGGTCATGATTGGGCAGAGGATCAGGAGCGTTTGCTCGGTCTTCTTCATCGTTTGAACGTGCCTGATGTTTGCCTTGATGGGACGTCGGCTCCTCGTATCGGTGTCATCGGTAGCCGTTCGAAGTGGCAAGCGTTTGAAAAGGAGTGCCTTCAACAAGGCCTGCCTCAGGAACTGCTCAACCAGGTGATCTGCCCCATCGGGCTCAACATTGGTGCACAGTCTCCCGAGGAAATCGCAGTTGCCGTTGCTGCCCAGATCATGGCACTGCACAAGGACGTAAATCCGGACGACCCAACTTGGCGTCAGTCTTGAGCCATGAACATGTGTTCTCGAAAATACTTGAGCTCATCGATGGATTCAAGGATATCGTCGAGCGCAAGGTGGGCGCCTTTCTTTTCGAATCGTGGCAGTTTGTACCATCGTCGAGACAGTTCTTTGATGGTGGAAACGTCAACCATTCGATAGTGAAGGAAGTCCAAGAGTTCCGGCATTTCTTTTGCCATAAATTGACGATCGTTCCATACGCTGTTCCCGCACAGCGGAGCCGTGTTTTCATCCACCCACTCCCGTAGGAACGCCAGGGTGGCCTGTTCGGCCTCACCCACGCTCACCCCTTCCTTACGAATCCGGTCCACCAAGCCGCTCCGGTGGTGGTGGCGAGTGTTCCAGTCGTCCATCCCAGCGATGAGTTCCTCTGGTACAGAGACGGCGAGGTTTGGCCCGGTGGCAAGAATGTTCAGTTCCCCGTCGGTGACCACGGTTGCTATTTCGATGATGGATTCCTTCCTCAAATCGAGCCCTGTCATCTCGAGATCGATCCAAACCATTCGGTGGTGACGCTTGTCCATGCCGATTGTATAGAAGCGAAGGGTCTTGATTCTTCGTTCAGGCTCCAGCGTCGCTAAGCGTCCGCATTGGGCGTTTCGAAGGTCAGAACGATCTGACCGTTCGGTCCGAACGCCACCACGGGCACATACCCTTCGTGGGGTGTCTGGTCGAGCGATGAAAGGATGTTGTCCACAGCGTCTTGGGGAAGTCGGAGGGCAAAGCCCTCGCCGGTGTCCAAGAGCCCGTTGTGGCTCGGCGGTTCCTTTTCCGGAGCCTTGGCTGAAGCCGTTGCGGGCTTCTTTGCTGGCGCCTTCTTCGATTTCTTCGCTGGGGCTTTCACGGGCTCGGGGTCAGCAATCTCCACATGCTCCTCCTCAGGTTTCTCTTCTGGCTCCTCTTCGGGTTCTTCGTCGAGGAGTTCAATCGCATCGTCTTCGTCCACAAGTTCTTCGAGCATTTCCAGAACCTCGGCCTCCATCTCGGCATCGCTGCGTTCGTCGACCACGACAACGTCGTCCTCCTCCTCAATTTCAACCGAAGGCTCTGCTTCTTTGGGTTGAGGAGGTTCTTCACGCCGGGGTTGGATTGGGGGTGCTGCGGGGGTTTCTTCGTAAATGCCGTCGTCTTCGTTCATTCGTTGCATGACCATGAACGCAAAGCCGAGGGCGACAAGAGCCATGAGCAGGAGGCCGATGTTACTGTACAACTCGGTGTTCAACGATTGAGAAAAGAGATACGACGTAAGGATGGAACCGTAGCCGCCAACGCCACGACGCCATCGTGCATCGGCTTCATCGCTATAGCCTTGGATGCCAAGCAGAACGAGGTAGACCGTCGTCAAAAGGTAAGCCATGGATTCAAGGTTGAGGCTGTCAAACATGATGAACAGGCCGATGATGGAATACAGCGCACCGCTGATGCCCAGCCGATCCATGAAGGCAAAGAACGCATCGTCCGATTCCCAAGTGACCGTTTCGTAATCGTACACCAAATCGTCCTTGGCAGAAAGCAAGGTCAACAAAATACCCTGCACAGCAAGCGCGAGCCCTGTGACGGACTGACGCTGGTCGTCGCTGCCAATCTCGGATTGAGCCATGAGGTTCACGACGCTGAACGTCAGCAGGATTGGGAGGGCAATGATGCTGTTGGGTCGTCCACTGCTGAGTGCCGACCTGCCAAGCAGAACCAGACCGATGACGGGACCAACGCCGAAGAACACAGAGTACCCCGCAACAAAGGCGAGGGCAGCCAACTGCGTGGCGAGTTCAGCGGTGGAATCTGCGAGGCCGATTTCCTCATCGGTCGTGGGAGGATCACGGAACAACGTACCGTAGCTGTGCATGATGGCCATCGTGGAGCCGGCGAATCCGGTGATGACGCCGCTCCAACCCCACGCATCGGCTTGATCAAGGGGTTGGAAGGTGTCGCTCATCTCGAATCCGATGTACAACGAAACGAACAACACGCCGAGCATGTAAGGCAAAACTTTGCTGTTGTTTGTGTACCAGAAGTACGGTATGAGGAACATGCAACCGAGGGTCGGTGCCCAATATCCGTCGGGGATGATGGAAAACAGTCCAAAGATGAGCCACAACCCCATTCCGAACAGCACAACGGTGCTTTCGGGCTCGTCGCTTTTGTAGGTCAGGAGGCCCGAAAGACCGAGAATCATCTGCATGCTGACAAACAGCCCGATGAAGGCGGCGAACGGACCGGCGTGTGCGTCAACCATGTACGCTGCTACGGTGTCGGGAGCGATGGCAAGAATTTCTTGGAACAGGCCGTGTTCAAACCAACCATCGCCCAGCAGAATGAACACGAAGGGCACACATGCGAGGAGCCAGTAGAAGTGATATTGCAGGACGCGCCAGGTCACCAGCACCATCATCGGTATGAGGAGCAATCCACCCGAGGTGTCGAGCATGCCCAGCAGAAGGAGCATGCTGTAGGTCACCGCATCGCTGCCGCGGCTGGCCTCGTTGATGTCCAACCCACGGCGAGCAATAACGGCGTTTACGATGAGCGGTGCACTGACCAAAATGGCGTCCAAGAGAAGCGTAGCGGTGTTGATGCCGCCGTTGCTCCCCCAAAGGTCGGGCCCCAAGGAGAGCGAAAGCGGGGCAGCGATAAGGATGAGCAAGGTCACGGCCGTTGCCCGAGTTGCAGAACTGATGGACTCCATGGCGACGACTTCTCGGATCAACACACCCACCGGCAACGCCATCAACAGAACCAACAACGGCTGACTGGACCAGGTCGAGGAGGTCACATCACTGACGGTGAACGTGAACAACATCAATGAGGTGAGGAGGCTGAACCGAGCAAGCGGCGTGATGGTCGCCTCGCGAATGATCTGGTCAAAATCACGCAAGCTCTCATCCCGAACCTCCCAGGCGCTGGTTTTGGCGTTGTACATCAACTCGCCTTCGTTTCCAGCCGAAAGCCAGGCGAAAAGAGCTCCAATGTCCAATTCGCGTCGTGCAGCCTTGGCTGACAAGGCGAACATGACCAGACTGAGCACCAGGAATTGAGGGCGCAGACCGATCTCCACCACGGCATCAAAAGCATCCGTTGGCGGCAATTTCAGATTGTCAAGGAAACCCAACAACAGAATGGTCACCGAAGTAAAGGCAAGAGCGAGGGTCAAGTCTTTTCGCTGCTTGAGGCTTGGATTGGGTGTTTGAATCATCATGCTGAAATTCATGGCGCACATGTAGGCGATCAGAAGCCAGGGAAGGAACCATTCCGGGTCAAGAACCGCACGAGAGAGAATCACTGAACCCAACATGGCCAAACTCGTGCTGGTTTCAATTTTCTCCGTTCGGCGCCCACCTTCAGAAACGGCCACGATGAAGATGGGAATGAGTACGTGCAACCACGTCCCTCCGAACGTGTCTTGGGCTGACAACCCGTTTTCCATGCCAATGAAATCACTGAGCAGATAGGAAGCGCTGAACGCCAGCAAAGCGATGTTGATGACCCATGCCCGAGCCACCTTGGAAATGAAAATCATGTAGGGCACGACGATCATGCTCAGGACCCACGGCAAGGTGGAGGTCTCTTGAGGCAGGGCCACCAAGGCCACCGCCAATCCAATCGGCATCCAAGGCACGCGTTGTTGGAGCACGGCAGGGAAGTAGGCGAACAAAACGGTGATCCACAAGGCAACAGGGATGTTGAGGTAGTTGGACAGTTCTGGTTGTTCCGCAACACGCAACGGTCCGAGGATAAGGTTGAATTCAGGGGATGCTCGGGCCACGAAGATGGCGATGACAACGGTACCGATGAGCACGGCGGAAGCACGTTCCATCACTTCCTTGCGGAGGTCCGGTCGAGCTGCATAGTAGCCCTGAAGCCCGATGGTGAACACCATCAGCGAGAGCGCTCCACCCGCTCCACCCTCGGGGGCGTTGCTGTTCAACATCTCGTACATGATCGGGACAATGCCCGCAGCGACAGCGACAATCACGAAGTTGAAGGCTCGGTTGGACCGGAGCGCCATTTCCATGCTGCTGAAACTGATGGCGACAATGGCGATGCCCAGTTCCCAACTGACCACACTTTCTGACCATCGAATCCACGGTCCAACACCCGCTAAGAGGAGCACCATGGGGGCGTAGGTGGCCACGCCCCAGCCAAAGCTCGTGTCCCCGCTGTATCGCTTGAGGAGTCGAAAATGGCCAAGCGTCAGGACAAGAATCGCAAGGGTTTGGACGTAGATGCCGTTGGCGTTGGGCGACCAGTCAACTTCTTGATACAACTCTGGGTCGCCGAACAGGTCCAAATCGAGCGTTCCCGTGGCGTAACCCATCAAGAAGCGACTGCCCCAGACCACGCCGACCGTTGAGAAAAAGAAAGCGATGCCGAGGAAGTAATTTTGAATATCGTGGAGTTGATACCCGTTTTTCTTGCTTTGAACCTCGATAAGACCGATGGCAAACGCAAACGACGTCAATCCACCCACAAAGAGCACCAAGAAATTTTGATTGGTGGCGTCTTCATCGAAGGCAATCCCGCCGATGGCAATCCAAATGGATGCAAACCCGATGCAAAGCATCACGACCTGGGAGAGTTTCATCAAAAACAGGTCGTCCTGGTTGAATTTCTGGTTCGGCCGGACCATGGTGATGGTGCTCGGGTCGGGGGCGGCACCTTCCATGACGCCGCCGGATAGAACCGGTCCAGCGGGTGCGGTGCTTGCTGTGGGACGGACGGGGGCGACTTTTCTCCTTGGTGCTGCCATCGGAATCACCCTTGTACAGGAGGTTTCAGGCTTAACCTTTCACCCGTTGGAGGCTCTGTTCGATTGGATTTTTTCTCAGAATTGGAAACGCGGAAAACTGGCCGCGAAGCCAATGGCTTGAAATCCTTCCAACCGTTCGGAGACAACGGAGCGATTTCAATGAAGCGACCCCTGCTCAGTCTGTTGTGTTTTTGCCTGATGCTGACCCCGGCCTTGGCCATGGCTGTCCCCGTCCACTCGTCGCCGGACCTGCCCACCGATGAAGCGTGGTGGCACAACACCAACATGGACCGCAACCACAACAAGATCGGCGACATGGTCGAGAAATACCACGACCACGAACTTTTCCTCGACGAGGCCAACACGCTGCCCCTCATCGTTGACTTCGACCACGAACCCACAGCGGACGACGTGGCCATGCTGGAGCGAGAGGTTGGCTACGTCCATGAATGGGACCTCCCCCTCATCCACGCTGTCGCAGGTCGAGTGCCTCACGCCATGATTCTTGAGACAACCACGCTACCTGGCGTGGTGATGTTGGAACTCGACGGCATTCTTCAGGTGCAAAACGGCGATGCTGCAGTGGTCCACGAGGTGGATCTCGCCCAACAACAAACCGGGTACGACGGCTCGGGCGTCACCGTGGCCGTCATCGACACCGGCATCGACAGTTTGCACGTCGGGCTGGACGACTTGGACGACGACAACAGCACGCACGATCCAAAGGTGATCGCCTTTTACGACCCCGTCAACAATCCCGACAAGACCAACGGCACCGAAATCCAAGCCTACGACGACCAAGGTCACGGCACGCATTGCGCCGGGACCGTTGCCGGAACCGGGGCACCGACCTACGAACACGCGGGCATGGCTCCACAGGCCAACCTCGTTGGTGTCAAGGTGCTCGACGCTGGCGGCTCGGGAAGTTTCTCGGTGGTCATGGCCGGTATGCAGTGGACCGTCGAAAACCGGTACAAATTCAACATCCGAGCCGCATCGATGAGTCTCGGTGGACCGGGCCCGATCGAATGGACCTCGGCCGAGGAAGACAGCGTGAACCGGTACGCCAACGAAATGGTTCGAGCGGGGATCAGCATGCTCATCGCCGCCGGGAACTCTGCAGCTCCGGGCACCATTGGTACCCCCGGTGGAGCCGAGGACGTGATTACGGTGGGTGCGCTCAACAAAAACACAGCCATTGCGGAATACAGCAGCGAGGGGCCCACAGAAGAGAATCGAGTGAAACCCAACGTCGCCTTCGTTGGCTCGGACGTGATGTCCGCACAACACAACTCGGGCGACGGCTATGTGGCCTTCAGCGGCACCAGCATGGCCACGCCTGGTGTTGCGGGCACGGTGGCCTTGATGTTGCAAGCAAATCCCGACATGTCGCCGTTCGATGTGCGAAACATCCTCCAGGAAACGGCGACGTACCGGGAATGCCACTACATGGGCGCCAATCAACCCTGCGCTGAAGATTTGATTCCGAAGAATCGGCAAAACAACGTCTACGGCCACGGCCATGTCGAAGCCCTGGCTGCGGTCATGGAAGCTGCTCAGCGCGACTATCAACTCGACACATCGATCGGCATTTCCATCACGACTGGAGTGGGCATTGACGACCGAATTCATCTCATGCCCGGTGCTGCTATTTCCATGGAGTTGGCCGGCGATGTCGACACGGTTCAGTGGAGAAGCAATCACCTGCGTCATGACTGGGTGAACATCGAGTCCTTCGCCATGGGCGACAGCTCCGCAAGTCTGGATTTGGCCAGCATCGTCAAACAGCTGACGTCGCTCCCCGGCATCGAGGTCGAGGGCAATCATACCCTCTCTGTGCGCGGCCTGGTCGCCAACGAGAGTGGTGGACACCGTGCTTCCTCAATCATCTCAACCAACGTGATGCTGATGGACACCGCCAACGCCCTGACCACCACCACCGACACGGAGAGTTTCTTTGGGGATTTACCGGGATGGGTTGCGCCTTCGATTGTTCTCTTGCTGGTGTTTTTGGTCATCTCAGGCATGATCGTTCTCAACAAAGCCGATGCGTCCATTGAAGTGGAATCCATTGATTGGACAACGAGCGACTCCGACATTGAAGCCGTGGTTGACGATGCTGCGCTTGAGGATTGAGCGTTTAGGGTTTGACGCTGCGTCAACGCCGCCCGGAAGGCACTGTTTTCACCCGCTCTTCGGCGGGGTCAAGAGGCCACCAAGCCCCAACCATGAAAGGGTTCGTCGTGCACGGAGGGTCGGGTGAGGAGAGTGGTTGGCGACGAGCATGTGTCAATGATTCCATCTCCGGAGGGAAAGCGCTGGGCTGCCAAGGTAAACGGGCGTCCGTTTGAGGTCCTCGCTCCAAGCAACGCTGTCCTCTTGGATGTCCTGCGAGACAGAGTGGGCACGCTGGGTGTGAAGCGCGGCTGCGATCTTGGAACCTGCGGTTGTTGCACGGTGATGGTTGACGGGGTTCCAAAACTGTCCTGCCTCACGCTGGCTGGACAGGTTCAGGGCGCTGATATCATCACCGTTGAAGGCCTGTCCGATGGTGCACATCTCGCCCCCATACAGACCTGTTTCGCCACATATGGAGGCTCCCAGTGCGGCTTTTGCACCCCGGGGTTCCTGGTTGCCTCACAGGCGCTGCTCAACGAAAACAACAACCCGTCCCGGGATGAGATCGCCATCGCTATCGAAGGCAATCTCTGTCGTTGCACGGGGTACCAACAAATCATTGACTCCATCGAAGCCGCAGCGGCCATTCATCGCGGCGAAGTCGAGGCTGTTTCGCCCGCAAGTGAGCCTCATTCCGACCCACACCCGTCCGGACCTGAAGAGCCGACGATGCCACCGGGCCATGCGAAGTGATCACCATGGGAAGCTATCGTCAACAACCGGGCGGGTCGCCCACAGAGGTTCGCAAGGACGGCAAGCGCGTGGCTGGAAAACAAGTCTTCGCACCTCCGGGCTCCGGCGGGAGCAACCCTGCGATGCGGCCACGCGATCTCGACTTCATTCCTGAAACCGTGGGTGGAAAGGAGCCCAAACCCGCCGGAGACCACATACACGACCGAGACCGCACCGGGACGGTGGTTGGGAAATCCATTCCACTGGTGGACTCAAACGCCAAGGTCACGGGCCAAGCGTGGTACGGTGACGACGTGCGATTGCCGGGTGAACTCATCGGTAAGATTCTGCGCTCGCCTCATCATTACGCCCGAATCAAGTCCATCGATACGTCTCGTGTTGAAGCACTCCCGGGGGTGCTTGCGGTTTCGACCGGCGCCGAAGCGCCCAATCGATTCGGTGTCCTTCCGGTGACCAAGGACGAGCACGCCATGGCCGTTGACAAGGTTCGACACGTCGGCGACTTGGTCGCCTGCGTTGCCGCTGTGGACGAAGCCACCGCCATTGAGGCGCTTTCGCTGTTCGACATTGAATGGGAAGAACTCGAGCCCGTGTTTGACCCAAAGAAGGGGTTGGAGGACGTGGAAGAACCGATTCACTGGCGCGGCAAGTATCACCTCTCGATGACCAACGTTCAGAAGCGCGTCTTTCAGGAATTTGGCGATCGTTCCCTGGTGAATACACCTCATGCCTCCTCCCACGGTTCGTGGAGCATGTTGGGCGTGCACCACGGCTTCACGGAACCGCACGCCGTCGTGGCCCACTGGGACCCCAACGGGCGATTGCAACTCTACACCCCTCAGCAAGTGCCGCATTACACGCACCGGGCTCTTTCAACGGTGCTTGAGGTGCCCATGCACCAAATCAACGTCGTTCGAACCTTTGTTGGCGGTGGTTTTGGCGGAAAATCCGACCCGTTCCCTCACGAAATGTGCGCTGCCATCCTTGCGCGGAAGGCCGGTGCGCCGGTGCGCATCACGTTTGACCGGGAAGAGGTGTACTGGATCAACCGAGGTCGACACCCGAGCCACATCGACGTGAAGATGACCGCTGACACGGAAGGGCGTATTTCCAGCTTTGACATCGACGCCCTCATCGACGGCGGCGGCTTTGCTTCGTTCGGCCACGTCACCTCGTATTACAACGGCGTTCTCGCCACGGCACCCTACGAATTGGGGTCCTTCCACTACACCGGCGCTCGGGTGTGGACCAACAAACCCGCGTCGGGCGCCATGCGAGGCCACGGTGCCGTGAACACTCGATGCGCGGTTGAGGTTGGGCTTGACGAAATGGCTGAGTCGATGAACGTCGACCCGATCGACCTTCGTCTGGCCAATCTGTTGCCACCTCACAGCCGAACCATAAGCGGTTTCCGCATCACTTCAAACGGGATGCGTGAAGCACTGGAGCGCGTTCGTGAGGGGTCCGAGTGGGACAGTAAATTCCGTCAGCTCCCGCTGGGCAAAGGCATCGGCATCGGTTGCGGTTTCTTCATTTCGGGGTCCGGACTACCCATTCATTGGGATCCGAAAAACTTCCCACACGCAACCGTTCACATTCAGGTTGACATGGACGGTGGGGTGACCGTTCACACCGGCGCTGCTGACATCGGTCAAGGCTCCACCACCGCCGTGGCTCAGGTTGTTTCCGAGGTGCTCGCCCTTCCCATCGAAATGATCCACGTTCGCAGTCATGAGAGCGACACCAGTCCGGTTGACCTCGGTTCCTATTCCAGCAGGGTGACCTTCATGAACGCCAACGCAGCGATTCGAGCAGCCATCGGCATCCGTGACCAACTCCTGAAAGCCGCATGGGAAATGCTGGGCTACCACCCAAACGTGCTGGTCCTCAACGATCGTCGCATCTACTACAAACACGACCCAGCCATCGGTGTCTCGTATCTTGAGGCCCTCCACAAGGCTCAGGCCGACACCGGGGCGCTCATCGCTCGAGGCGCTTACCGTTCACCGCCAATGGGCGGAGTTCACAAAGGCGCTGCAGCAGGGCTCGCACCGGCCTATTCCTTCTCGGCTTACGTCGCCGAAGTGGACGTTGACATCGAAACCGGCTTGGTCTCGTGCACGGACGTTTGGGCTGCTCACGATTGCGGTAAGGCCCTCAACCCGCTCGCTGTGAAAGGTCAAATCATCGGCTCGTGCCACATGGGTCTTGGACAGGTGTTGACGGAAAAAATGGTCTACGGCCGAACCGGACACCTTCAAAATGCTAATCTGTTGGAATACAAGATACCCTCCGTCCACGAAATGCCCCACGTCGAGGCGATCATTGTTGAATCCAGCGACCCTGAGGGGCCCTTCGGAGCCAAGGAAGCGGGCGAAGGTCCTCTCCTTCCGATTCTTCCGGCCGTGGTGAACGCCGTTTACGACGCCATCGGTGTTCGCTTGCGCGACTTACCGCTTACACCCGACGTGGTCCATTCAGGCATTGTCAAACACCTCAAACAAAACGGTCTCGAGGACCCAGAAGACATGGTCTCTCCGCGCCTTAAGCACGGGCCGCTTCAGAAGGCGCTCGTTGCACGTGGGGACGAGCATCGGGAGCGCGACAGGCTGCGACAACGCAGCGAAGACACCTCCGCCTACGTCAACGGGGTTCTGTTTGGATTTGATCCGGACCGTCCACTCTCCGAACAGGTGGAGGGTTGGCGAGAAGCGGACGAACCGCTGCCAGAGCAACTGGCTGAACTCGGCTTCGCAGGACGGGCATGGCTCAAAAAAGAACAACGGCAAATGGAGGACGATGCCTGATGTTGATGCCACCGTTTGAGCTTCATCACCCCACCACCGTGGAGGAAGCCGTTGATTTGGCCGCCGCTCTGATGAAGAAGAACGAGGCTTTTGACTGGGTCGCTGGCGGTACGGATGTCCTTCCAAATTACAAGTGGCGCATCAACCCCAAACCGCACGTGATCTCCCTGGCTGGTATCGATTCGGCCCACGCACTCTCTCGCAACGAAATCGGTTGCATGGTGCCCCTGTCTTCCCTCACCGATGAAAACGACGTGCACCCGTTGCTGGTCGAGGCTGCCGCAAAAGTGGCTTCCTACCTTGTTCGCAAAAGCGCTACGGTTGGCGGGAATCTCTGCCT
>PBMS01000042.1 GCA_002722695.1 Methanobacteriota archaeon | reverse complement strand
GCCGCTTGACGACGACGCTTCCCGTCTCATCTCAATTGCCCAAACCGCCATGACCGGCACGTCCGCCGACACCGGTGACACAACCCTTGCGAGTCTTGTTGTCCAGGCCTTGCAGACCGTTTCTTCTCCTGAAAGCGTCGATCACGAAGACGTGCGCATGGCCAAGCGCACCCAGGGAAACATCTTCGACACGCGTTTTGTTGACGGTTTGGTGTTGGACGCAGCGTTAACGCTTGACCGACTCCCTCGCCGCTTGGACGGGGGGACCGTCCTGACCCTCACATGCCCGCTGGACCAGGAGGAAGCCTCTCGGGACACCGAAATCGAAGTTGAGAAAGCCGACCAGTGGATGGCGTTCATTGAAGCCAAGGACGCGTTGTTGAAGCAAAAGACCGATGCGGTGTTGGCCACAGGCGCCACGGCTGTGTTCAGCGCTGAAACCATCGAGCCAAGCATCTTCCACGCCTTAACCGACGCCGGCTGCTTCGTGCTCGGTGGATTGGAGCGCTCGGGCATTGAAGACATCGCTCGGGCTTCGGGCGCCTCGATGTGCGATCACCTTGACGATGTGGAAGCGTCCACGCTCGGGGCGTTCACCTCCTTGGAAATCGAAACCAGCGAGGGCATGGATGGGCGCCGAGAACGGCTTTGCCTCCGCTTTGGAGCCGAAGCAGGGTTGGTTACGATTGACGTTGGCGGCGGCGACGGCGCTGCGGTTGAAGAGATCATTCGTGGACTCTACGATGCGCTTCGTTCCACGTCGCTGGCCATGAAAACCCGCACCGTCGTGCGCGGTGGTGGGAGTTTTCACATGGGTGCGTCGTTGGCTGTCAAAGAAGCCGCTGAAGGCCAAGCGGGACGTGAGCGTTTGGCCATGGAAGCGTTCGCACGAGCGCTCGAGAACATCCCATCAACGCTTGCGCAAAACGCCGGCGTGGACCGATTGGACACGTTGTTGGCGCTGCGGGCTGAACATCGAAACGGTGAGGGGAGCGCTGGCATCGACGCCGAGGGGAACGTCGCCAAAATCGATGCAACGTGGCTCCCGCTGACGACCATTCATCATGCCCTTGAGTCCGCCACCGAAACGGCATGCGGTCTTTTGCGAGTGGACCAGGTGATTTCAGCGCGAGGCGATTGAATTCAGACCCGTCGCTATGTTCAAGTGCATCGGACGGGGCAAGTGCGATAACGGGTTCAGTCCATGACCGCCGTTCATCCCCCCCCACGCGCCCTCCTCAGCGTCTGGAACAAAACTGGAATTGTTGAGTTTGCAAAGGGTCTGTCGGACCTTGGTTTCGAGTTGCTTTCCACCGGAGGCACGGCGCGAGCGCTCACCGAAGCCGGTTTGAACGTGCGTCTTGTTTCTGAGATCACCCAGCACCCGGAGATTTTTGACGGGCGTGTCAAATCCCTGCATCCCGCCATTCACGGACCTCTTCTCGCGCGCCTTCATCAAGAAAAGGACGCTGAGGAACTCGCTCGATTGGGGTACGCCCCCATCCGCGTTGTGGCGTGCAATCTGTATCCGTTCGGGGACGCAGCATCCACCACACCACCCCTTGGGAACGACGAACTGCTCGAAATGATCGACATCGGTGGACCCACCATGGTTCGGGCCTCAGCCAAGAACCATCAACACGTCCTCATCGCCACAAACCCTGCTCGATACGGCGACGTTCTTTCGGCTCTGAAGGAAGCCGGCGACGCCTCCAAGGTCAACGTGCAACTTCGCCAAGCGTTGGCCCTGGAAGCGTTTGAGCACACGGCTGCTTACGACGTTGCCATCGCTCAAGAACTCCATCGACGTGTCGTGGGCGACCCTTCACAGTTCGCCTCGATGGAAGAGCAGCGTGAACGCTTGCCAGAAAGCATGCTTGCTGCGAGCCACCGCACAACCACTCTTCGCTACGGAGAAAACGGTCATCAGGCGGCTGCGTTGTACGTGAACCATGACGCTCCAAACGACCACTCGACGCTGGTCACCGCCCGCGTTGAGGGCGGGAAGGCCATGTCGTACAACAACTACAGCGACGCAGACGCCACGTTGCGTCTGTGCCGTTCCTTGTCCACAGATGAATGGCCAACCACGCCTCACGCCTGCGTCATCGTGAAGCACAACAACCCGTGTGGAGCTGCCCTGGCTTCGACCCAGCGCGAAGCGTTTGCGATGGCCCTAGCCAGCGACCCTGAGTCTGCGTTTGGCTCGATCATTTGCTTCAACGAACCGGTTGAAGCGTCGACGGCTGAGGCGGTCGGGGATTTGTTTGTCGAAGTGATGATGGCGCCAGGCTACACCGACGAAGCCAAATCCGTCTTGATGGCCAAGAAAAATCGGCGATTGCTTACGATCGATTCTCCCGGCGATCGACTGGAGCCTTTGGTGCGTCAAGTGGTGCGCAAGCCGATCGAGGGGGGCGTCCTGGTCCAAACCGAAGAACCCCCGGTCATCGATTGGGACAAGGCTCGCACGGTCACTGAAAGGGAACCGACCGCCCAACAAATCGACAGCATGAAATTTGCTGTTCGCGTGTGCGAGCAGGTCAAATCGAACGCCATTGTCATGGTTCAGGGAACGGCGACCGTCGGCATTGGACCGGGGCAAACAAGCCGGGTTGAAGCGGTGAAAATTGCTGCGAGACGAGCGGGCGAGCGGGCGAAGAACTGCGTGCTT
Source organism: Methanobacteriota archaeon (assembly GCA_002722695.1). Taxonomy (GTDB): domain Archaea; phylum Thermoplasmatota; class Poseidoniia; order Poseidoniales; family Poseidoniaceae; genus Poseidonia. The sequence goes on along the minus strand of PBMS01000042.1, from coordinate 13,825 downwards.
GCCTCGGACGCATTCTTCCCGTTCAAGGACGGTCTCGAACAAGCCGCAGAGGCTGGAGCATCGGCCGTCGTTCAACCCGGAGGATCCATTCGGGACCAAGAGGTCATCGACGAGGCGAATGCCCGTGGCATGGCCATGCTGTTCACCGGCCATCGCCTGTTTCGCCATTGACGATCATAACTCGCACGTCGATGGTCAGTCGTCGTTCTCTATCAACCGAGGAAAGGGTTGAAGCCTCCCGTTTCATGGGCGATTCATGGCCTCAGATCCCATCGGAGGTCGAACGGCGTCCACCGACGCTCCGCTGCGATGCGCAGTGTTTGTGTCCGGCTCTGGAAGCGGTATGGAAGCGCTCGTCCTTGCCCAGCGGAATCGTGAATTGCCCCACGAAACGGTGGTGGTGGTCTCAAACCAATCGGCTGCACAGGGACTGGAGCGCGCTGAACGATTGGGCGTGCCCACCGTGGTGGTCGAGCACGGAGACAACGAACACCGTCTCACCCGAGAGGAACACGAACTTAGGGTCCTAGCCGCTTTGGAGGCCTACGACGTAGAACTCATCGTTCTGTCGGGCTACATGCGCCTCCTATCCCCCACCTTTCTCAAGCGCTGGCCCCATCGCGTCGTCAACATTCACCCGTCTCTTCTCCCACACTTCCCGGGCGCTCACGCCCACCGAGACGTGTTGCAATCAGGTGCGAGTGTTTCGGGATGCACCGTCCACATGGTGGACGAAGGCATGGACAGCGGAGCCCGATTGGCCCAGTGCCCTGTCCCCGTTTTCTCCGATGACACCGAAGCCACGCTCGCAGCACGCGTTAAGGTCGAAGAACACCGCCTCTATCCAGACGTGCTCACGTGGATTGCCGAAGGACGAGTGCATCTCACCGAACACGGTCTTGAAGTCGAGGGTGTTGAAGATCGCTTGGTTCATTGAAGTTGGTGAACGCCTCTTCGTATGGGGCAACGTCAACGCTCGGTAGCCCCTCAACCAGTTTTCTCACACTGGTCGAGTTTGCGGGCAACACCGTTTCCTTTGCAATGCACGCAAACAGTGGCTGTCGCCGACCGTTCACGTCCATCGGCACGCCCCCGCCTTGAGCCAGAGCAAGGTAGTGAGAAAGCGCTTCTTCGCTCATGAGGTAGGCATCGCACGGCATCAAAACAAGGTCGTCCTCGAACCGTTTCAACATCCACGGAATCAGTTCGTGAAGGCCGGACACGCCCGGTGGGTCAACCAGGACCTCGCCGTCGAACAACCGTTTTCTCGCCTGGGTCCCGCACATCACGACGGTGGTTGTCACACCCGCGCTTTCCATACATGCTCTCAATCGGTCAACGCCTCCGTAAAGCATCGCTTTGTCCCGCCCCATACGGCGACTGATTCCACCAGCAAGGATTGCACCGACGGACATTCAACACACCTCAATGCATGGCGTCGAGTTCGTCGAGCGCTGCTTCCAACTCAGCCAGCAACCCCCGAACACGGTTCAAGAGCGCCTTGCGTTCACGACTCGACCGAGCTTCAGGAAGCCACTCAAGCAATCGCCGAACATCTTTCGCGTCTCGTTCAACGGTCCACTTGAGGATGTTTTCCAACACGGGGTCTTCGGCGGGCAGGAGACGTTCGTCCATGCGCGTCAACCGTTGCAGGAAACCCATCAATTCTCCGATTCGAGCAGGCGACTCCGAATCCGCTCAAACATTTCTCCACCCTTGGGTGCTTGCCGAATAAGATCTTGACATCTCACCTCTGAGCGACGCAATGAAAGGAACAGAACGCAGTATTGATGCCAGTGCGAACTCTGGCCGGCCGCAGCCTCCAGCCAAGCATCGTCGGGTACACGGTGTCCTGCCCGAACCAATTCTTCCGCGACTTCCAGCACGACCAACAACGGCTCTTTTCGTTGAAGGAGATGAATAAACGCCATCCACGGGTCTTGTCCAAGTTCGGCCGGATCAAGATTGGCAAGGAGGAGACCCGCCACGCTCACGTCCTCTCGACCGTGGCGTTTCCAGAGGGCAGGGACCGCTTTTGCGAGCGTGCGTTGTCGTGGAGCATGGGTGATCATCCAGGAAGCGATGTGACGTAAATCGGGCAGCGGCGTTCCAACATGAAAACGAAATCCACCCGCCGTCATGGTGACGTCGGTACGAGGCTTGTTGGCAAAGTCGCCAACGCAGACGCCGTAGGCCTGCTTCAAGAACTTCAAACACCGTCGTTTGGATGTTAACACAGCGGTCGACTGGTTTCCCAACCAGTCGTCGAGGAGGGGGTTCAACGCTCGTCACCTTCGGGCGTCTTTTTCCTGAAGGTATCGAACAAGTCTCCGACCAATCCGACGGAGTCTTTCAGCGTGTCCATGAGGGTGTCAATCATGGCTTTGTCGCCGTACTTCTCCTTCATCATTTCACGAAGCTCCTGCTCGATCTCTTCGTGGAGTTGGTCGTCGATGTCAAACTGGCCTCGAAGATTGGCCAGCACGCGAAATTCATCACGCGAAAGCGAAGCGTTGACGATGGCGACCTCGAAGACCTTGGTGTAGATCTCGCGCATGCTTTCAGGCGAAACAGGATCGCCGCTTCGGGACGCTTCTCCAGATTGAATGCAGCTGTAAATGTAGGCCGGTTCTTCAGGCGAAAGCTTGAGCGCACTTCCGAGTTTGATGATCAGTCGCTTTTCTTCCCGGGTGAGGACGCCGTCGCCCAACATCACTTCCACAGTGGACCGAAAGACGTCCAAAGAACCGAGGTGTTGCGACGACACAATTCACCGATACCCTTCATCCATTTGAACAAACCGTTGGGAGTTTAAAGTGGTCCGCAGCCCGAGATGGGCGGCACAGGGTTCAAAAGCAGTTCACCTTTGGAATGGATTGTTCACATTCACTTCCCCTGCCCTGCAGGTGGTTGCCCCGGACGCCGACAACACGGTTGTCGGCCCATCGCAAGTGGCTGTGTGCAAACAAGGAGAGAGAACCATATGGGACGAAACAACTCAAACCGCGGAAGCGGGAATCAGAACCGCGGAAGCGGTGGAAAAGGCAAGGCCATGAAGTACGAAATTCGGGCTGATATCAAAGTGAACGGAACCGTCCAACGCAAGGACATCATCGGGGCTATCATGGGCCAGACCGAGGGACTGCTTGGCGACGAACTCGAATTGAGAAAGTTGCAGCGAACCGCACGCGTGGGACACGTCGATGTTGAAATGGAAACCAAAAACGGTAAGGTGCACGGCACCATCACCATTCCGAGCAGCATGGACAACGTGGAGACGGCGATCATCGCCAGCTCGTTGGAAACCATCGATCGAATCGGACCCTGCAACGCCATCATCAAGGTCACGCAAATCAGCGACATCCGAGCCACCAAGCGAACGGCCGTTGTCGACCGGGCCAAGGAACTCTTGCTTTCGTTGGTCAACACCGGTGAAGCGGCCTCCAAGACCGTTATCGAAGAAGTGCGCTCTGTGCTGACCGTTGGAACGGCGAAGTCCTTCCACGGATTGACGTGCGGACCCAACGTCGAATCGTCCTCATCGCTCATCATTGTTGAGGGTCGAAACGACGTACGCAACCTCCTCAATTGTGGCGTAAAGAACGCCATCAGTGCGGACGGCTCTGGAACCATCAAGCAAGAACTCATTGACCTCGCCAACAGCAAGGAAAGCGTCACGGTGGCCATCGACGGCGACCGCGGGGGTGAAATGCTGTTTATGCAACTTTACGACATGATGAAAGTCGATCACGTTGCTCAGGCACCGGTCGGTCAGGAGTGGGAACTTCTGCCCCAGAAAACCGTCACAATGTGCCTTCAGAAGAAAGCGGAGGCTGCAAAATTCAAGCACCAGCTCGACAAAAAAATCGCTGAAGATGATTCAAAGTTCGGAGGCGACAAGGATTGGGACAAGGACATGGAAGAGGAGTACGTTCAAGAATCGGCTCCGGCCGATATTCAGGAACTGTTCGACAAGGTTGATGAAATGGGCAAGAACAAGGCCATGATTCGATTCGCTGACGGAACGTTTTCCGATGAGATCGGCCCCTCAAAACTTGGCGACGCGCTGAGCGAGGCTGAGGAAGCAGAAGCGGTCCTCATCAACGGTTCGGTGTCCGAGAAAGTCATGAACTACGTCAATCAATCTTCAGCGAGCACCGTTATCGGTACCAAAGAGGGCAAGGGATTCGAAGCCTCCGAGGAACTGACCGTTTGGTTTGCTGACGTTCATCGCTGAATCGCCCACGGTTCACTTAATGGGGCGGTGGGGCTGAGACCTCGTCATGGACGATGACGAATCGTTTGCATGGCCCGGCGACGAAGAGCACGATCGTGATTCAGCCGACGAAAAGGAAGCCCAAACAGCGGAATCCGGAGAAACGCCCACGGTTGACGATGTTCCATCGGAACCTGAAGACATCGATGAAGTGAGCTCGGTCGGAGCATCCGATGCAGCACCTGAGACTTCACCGGACGTAAACGTAGAGGCGGAAACGTTGGACGTTTCTGAGGCCGGAAAAGCTGAGGAAACATGGACCTTCCCCGTACGGGCTGCGCCTATTTTGGCCCTCCAAGGCGAAGACGTGATTGAATTCCCGTTGAGTCAACACCTGAACGGAACTGAATCGACGTCGTTGGTCATGGACGACCACTTGATGCGCATCGTTGAAGCACGGTACGATACCGACGGCGTTCGACGTCTCAACGTTCGTATGGCGCTGGTAAAGGAACACATTTCCGGGTACTCTCACGCCCACCTCGACCTGTTCCAAAAACTTCGACCCGTATGGTGGGGAGCCATTGGATTCGGCCTTGTCATGGCCACAAGTTTCGTTCAAGGTGTGTTGGCGGTGGGGGGCGGAGCGTTCGTTCTGACCGGTGTCGCTGGCTTGTTGATGGCTCAGCTTGATCTTCACCGAATTTCCTTTTCCGATCACGGTGGACGTCATGATTTCTACCTGTCTGGATGGCGTCAAGAACCGTATCTCATTCACAACAGCACGGCGCTTCTTGGCCCAGCGTTCGTCGATTTTCTTCGAACGTCTGAGTTCGACACACAACACATTGATGCGGTCCTTGAGGCGATGAGCGCTCGCGCACAACCCGCACCGGTCCCTGCACCACCGACCGAACCGATGCTTCCGGCTCCTCCAAACGCATCGCCCTCACTTCCACTTCCGCCGGCTCCGATGACCCTCGGTCAGGACGCGCCTGCTCCGGCCGCCGCATTCGGTGGGCCACCCATATCAACGGAACAAGCCGGATCTCCCCCTGCTCTCCCGCCGCCACCAACGGCCGTGCTCCCACCTCCCGTGAATCCTCAACCCACTCCACCCCCTCCGATGATGGCGCCTGCGCCACTGCCCACGCCGGCACCGCCCGTTCAGTTGCCTCCTGCACCGCTTCCCTTGGCGCCGCTACCTCCACCCCCCATGCCGACATCGCAGGTGGACGCAGACGCCCTCTGGGACGATTTGAGTTGATCAGGCTTTCACGCCACCCGCTGAGGGCAAATGAACGCTCTTTGAGAGGTTTTGAACTTCTGATCTTAAGCCGACGATGTCGGTGGGGAGGGGCCATTCATCCTTCTCCAGTGGAACGCGCTGTCCCAGGCCCGGTATGCGTTGCAAGGCCACGCCCAGCTCGACGGCGTCGCTTAGGAAATCCCCTTTTGCACCAGAGTGGCGAGCTTCGAGCCGCCGGCGCATCCATCGCTTGAGTGCAGGGATCATTTCGCTCATCTCAGCGAGAAGGGCGGCGCGAGTTTCGTCGTGGTTATCGCCTGCCGGTAGCAACCTCAACATCAGTCGAAGCATACGCCCGATTCGGACGTCTCGGGGCGCGACGTTGACATGGGATGCAAGGCCTCGGCGGACATCCGTGAGCCCTGCCAAGCCTTGGGCGTTGATGGTTTCAGCGAGACCGCCCATACCCAGCAGAGCGGTCAGCTCAGCGAGGGCCTTGAGTGCTTTTTCAGTGGACGCTTCGGAAACAAGGTCGGACGAAGGAACAGAACGCACCGGTGCAGCCGGAGCCTCAACAACCACCGAGACCTCTTCTTCAGCGGGGGTTGGGGGAGTGCTTTGTTTGGTCTCGACCGGGGTTGACTCGACCTCTTCCTCCTCGATGGGGCTGGTGTGGTCGGCCGACTCCGTTGTAGCGAGGGGCGAGGTGTCTTGCGGTTCAGATTCAACCACGGCATCGTCCAGCATCTCTTCGTCGGTGAGGTCCATGGCCTCCAACATTGCTTCGTGAGCCTCTTCGAGGGCTGAGGCCGGCTGAAGCACAAATCGCTCCGGTTGTTCGGGGCGTGGAACCAATGTGGGCCGTTCAACGCTGGGCTGCCACAACTGGAGGACGTACGCTTCATCCTCAACGGGGCGCTGAGCCAAGTGCGCCGTGAAGGAAGGAATTTGTTGAGCCAAGTGGTCCAATCGGTGAGGCTGCCTGCAAAGCATCTCGACCTCCAGCCCTAAGGCGACGTCGCGCTGCCACGGCAGCGCAGAGAGCCTGCGACGCAGAGCATCATGGTGGTTGAGGTGAGGGCGTGCCTCGCTCAGTGCCCTCGCTATCCGGAGCGGGTCGGTTTTTGCCTCGTCAAGCCACGGCTTTACCAACCACCCTGCCCGCTGCAAAGCGTTCAGTTCTCGCATCAGCGGCCCGAGTATTCTCGAGGCGGCGACGTCGTTGTTTGAGCCTCTATCGGCGCCGTTGGATCGGGTCAACTCCCCCACGTGATGTTCCAATTCTCGAAGGCTCATTTCCGACGTGGCTGATTCGCGTTCAAGAACGCCCGAACGGCGCATGGAGGCCACTTCCTCCTCCAACATCACTCGATGACGTTCGTTCCGTCGCTGCATTTGGAGCACAAAACGCTGCATTTCTTCAAGGAGTTCAACCTCGACATCTTCGCTTCGCAGCAATTCTCGTCGAAGCAGAACATCTTCTTCACCTTCGAAGGAGACGTCGAGCTCATCCAACGCTTCCATGAGTTGAATGCGAACGTCCCATCGTTCCCGTTCAGCCGTTATTTGTTCCATCGCGCTCATCGGGTTGTCAACGACACGTTGGCGCCATGGTCCAACGCTCAGGCCTGCGTTTTCATACGACTGCAGAAGGTCCAATCCGTCGAGTTCGAGCTGCTTCCACAACCCGTCCATTTCGTCCACAAGGTCGCGAAGTTCCTCCGTGCGGTCGAGGTGGCCGACAAGGTTGCGTGAAGCCTCAATCCGTGCTGGCCAGTGCTTTGCAAACCGTTTCCATTTCTCGACCACATCAAGATGAGCCTCCACCAAATTCGCAACACTGTCGTGGTTGGCTTCCCATTCCATCAAATCGTTGGGATGCACATCGCCCTGATGGGGGAACACAATACCGAGGTTACGCCATGTCTGGACGGCGTCGGAGAGATCCCGACGTCGTTGCTCAAGAGCCTGAGCGAGGTCATGGACCTCGCGCCCAATCGCCTCCAACTCATCGTATCTGTTGAGGTCCTGCACAGCGTGGCATCGTTGCTCATAGTCCGTTGCTAGGGCTTTGTCAAAGGGCCCGATCAGCTGTACGGCCTCAAGTCGAATGTGCTCTCGTTCTGCGTGAAAAGCCTGCCACGATTCCAAGTTTTGAAGCGCCTCAAGCAATGAACGTCCGGCGAGGTTTTCGACCGGGTAGCCGATCTCACGGAGATGTTTCGCTCCAGCCTCAATCATGTCGAGTTGACGACGTTCATCGTCCTCCACGACCCCGAGGTGTCGCATGACCTCCTCAACTCGTTCAGGTGAAGCGAGCAGACGGTGGAGCGGAGCAAGAGCAGCATGACTCGAAACATCGAGTTCTCCGAGTCGTTCAAAAATCGACAGCCAAAGATCGCCGTCTCCAGCTTCAAACCAACGAGGTTTCGCTCGATTCATGTGGGGTTCCCAGGACGCAAGTGTGCGCATGTATCGGTCGAAATCGAGGTAGGCCTCTTCGATGGAAAACGGCTCTTCGAGGCGTTCGAGGTAGGAGTTCAGCGTTGGTTGGTCGGCCAGCGAAACATAGGGGGAGATGTCCTCAATCCGTTCGTGCAAGTCCGTAGCCGTTTGACGTCGGTCCTCAAGCCAACCCAATCGTTCCGAACGACCGCCCTCGTGCTCGTCGAGAAACGCCACCATGCTGTCTTCGGGAAACCCGAATCGAACCAGCGATGCCAAACGAGCATCGTCCGCTTCGTCTTCGGGCCGTTGCTCGCTCATTTCTCCTCAAGCAAGCCACGGCGCATGGAGGGCTTTCAATATGCTCGGTTCAGGAGCACCGATTCAGGCAACTTCTCGTGGATGCGGCGACTCCGGCGGACGAGAACGGGGTAGAAAACGACCTCTTCGGACGTGAAATCTTCCGCAGACCATAAAGGCGCAGCGGACCGCTGAGGTGCAATGAGCCTCCTCCTCGTTGGTTTTGGATTGCTTTCCGCCGGTGCAGCTGGGTTGTTTGGGTACGCCGTCCACCGAGCAAATCAGAAGATGATCACCCTTCTTGACATGCAAACGCTGTTGAGGGAATCCCAGTCCACGCATTTCCATCACCTCAATCAAGCAACAGAGGAGGTGATGTCGGACATTTCCACTCTCCAGTCGACGCTGGATGCGCTTCGCGCCGTTCGGCCAAAAATCGACGCCTCGCTCACAGCTCACCAGTTCCTCGTCAAGCACGAAAGCAATGCAGCCCGTTCACTGGACCTTGAGGAGGCCTGCGCCGTTCTCCGCTCTTTGGTGAAGCACCAACCGGTGGAGAACGGGACCAACGTCGGGCCATCGGTGAATCACGCCGGTCTTCTGCGACGACTCCTCGCTGTGTTCGACCATCACCGCCTCACCATGACGTCACTCCACCTCGACGGCGACACCGCTCACCGATTGGGCTTGGCGGCCTCGCATCTTCAGCAGTACGAATGGGCCGAAGGGGCTCTCGGCGTTGCGTATCAACTCTCTCCGGGTCACAGCAGCGTGCTCGAGGGGTTGGAACACATCGCCCGTTTGCGCGGCGACGACGCGCTGCATCGCCACTGGCTTGAAGCACGGATGAAACTCACCCCCGACGACCCGGAATTGCTCCGCTCCCATGCTCATCTTTTGGTCTCCATGGGTGACCAGGACGCCGAGCGAGCGGTTCGACGTCTCGAGGCTCTCGGCGTTGACACCGCGGCCGACCGTTCACTTTTGTCGGGGCTTCGTGCCCGGGCAGGGGCGCGCACGGAAGCCATCGAAGCCATCCTTCAGGCGCTTGAAGAGGATCCGAGTCGTTCCGAAGACTGGCTGCATTACGCTCAGCTCTTGGAGGCCGAGGGGGAGCATGAATTGGCCCTCGAGGCCAACGAACGTTGCTTAACTCTTGACCGCCAATGCGGTGATGCCTGGGCCCTCAAGGCGCGCTTGTTGGCGGAGAAGCAGAACCACGAGCGAGACGCTCTGAAGGCGGCAACCCACGCTGTCGCCCTCGGTGCAGGAGGCGTTGACGCTGTCTTCCTCAAGGCAGAACTTTTGGAGCTTGAGGGTTCGATGGTTGCGGCGGAAGAAACGCTTCTCAAGGCTCTGGAATCTCAACCATACAACGGTGAACTGCGCGCTCGCATGGCAGGCCGATACCTGATTCAACACCGTGTTGAAGACGCTTCAGCGTTGCTCTCCTCAACACCAGACGGCATTGATCACGCTCTTCTTCACACCGTGGAAGGGCGCCTCCACCTTGCGCACGCCGACCGCCTTCGAGACGGAACGGGCGCGACCGATGGGACCCTTCTCGAAGCGGCGCTCACCGCCTTCAACGGTGCTTTAACCCTCGATCGTGAACTCAACCTCGCCTGGCTTGGTCTGGCTCGAACACAACGCATGCTCGGCCAACTTGAGACGGCCGGGGAATCGTTGAGCAGAGCACAGCGCTTGGGCTCGGTTAAGGACCCGTCCATTGCGTGCGAATCGGCCCTCCTTGCCCTCGACAACGGCGATGTTCAAGCGGCTCTTCTCCACGTTGATGCAGCCGAGGTGCACGGGCAAAACGCCACCACAGCGTACATCCGAGGAAACATATCAGCGGTCAAGGGCCAGCTCAAACAGGCCTTGTACCACTACAGCGATTGCCTCACGTTGGACCCGGTCCACATCCGAGCCCGACTGAATCGCTGCTCGGTTCACATGGGCCTCGACGACGCACGAAAAGCACTGGACGATGCTGAAACCCTCCTCGACCTTGCACCTCAACTGGCCGTGGCACGCATACGGAAGGGAGACGCCCACATGCACGTTGCTGAATGGGACGCTGCATCAAAGGAATTCAAACACGTCCTCGAATCAGCACCCCACCACACGCACGCACTGACGCAGTTGGCGGCGTGCTACATGAGCATGGATCGTGCTGAGCGAGCCGAGGCCCCACTCAACGAGGCCCTGCGTCAATCCCCCGATCACGCTGCAGCCTGGTATCAGCGTGGTCTCTACTACATGCACTTCGACAACCTCGACAACGCTTTGTCGGACTTTGAGGCCGCCGTGCGATGCGATGCACATCACCTCGAGGCACGCCTGCAAATCGCCGCTCATCACCATGGCTTGGGACAAATGGAGGCCGCCGAAACCGCTTGGAAAGCCGTGCTATCGGTTGACCCCGAGCACCAATTGGCGAAAACCCGGTTGATGGAGTGCGAGAAAAACTTGATGAAAAGCGCTTGACCACCGCATCTTACGGAGCGGGGTTGAATGACCGAAGTCAAGGAATTGAACCTCACTGAAATCCTGACTGCGCTTCAGGACTTCATGACCTCCGACGGGTCAATTTCCATTGAGCAGCGTGAATTTTATTCAATTTTCCGACAGCATCTTAACGAGCACGAGGGCGAATTCAAGGTCGAGGACATTGAACGACTGCTCATGGCTGCAAAAGCCGAGGTCCCCAATCTGAACGAAGAGGAATTCTTCAAAATGGGTGAAGCCATTCTCACCCGATACCGAAACAAGAACGAGGACGCCATCAACGAGCGAATTCGTGCACTTGCTGCCGAGGAAGCGCGAAAGCGTGCGCTGGCTGAAGCGGAGCGACTGAAGCGAGAGGAGGAAGAGCGTCTTGCCGAAGAGGCACGCATCGCCGAAGAAGAACGCCTTGCTGAGGAAGAACGTCTTGCTGAGGAAGAACGCCTCGCCGAAGAAGCAAGAATGGCCGAAGAGGCTCGGCTGGCTGAGGAGGCTCGATTGGCTGAAGAAGCCCGGCTGGCTGAAGAAGCCAGACTGGCTGAGGAAGCTCGACTGGCCGAAGAGACCAGGTTGGCAGAAGAAGCACGCTTGGCCGAGGAAGCACGTCTGGCTGAGGAACGACGTCTGGCTGAGGAGACTCGCCTGGCTGAAGAGGCTCGAGCTGAAGCGGCTCGCCTGGCTGAAGAGGCCCGACTGGCTGAGGAAGCCCGCTTGGCTGAAGAAGCCCGTTTGGCTGAAGAAGCCCGCTTGGCCGAGGAAGCACGCTTGGCCGAGGAAGCAAGACTGGCCGAAGAAGCACGCATCAAGGCTGAACTGGAAGCGGGTGAAAATGCCAAGCAAGCGTATTGGGAAGGGCAAGATCTCCCGACCGAGGAGGCCAAGATCGTTCCGGATTTACCCGTGGACGCGCAGGCAGCTGTCGATGAGGAAACGAGTTCGGGCAGCTTGAAGAAAACGCTGATTCTCGGAGCCGTTTTGGCAATCACCGCGGCCGTCGCAGGTGTGTTTTTCCTCTGAGCGGGGCCAAAGCAAGCCATTTTGACCGATGAGGACTGAGGTAAACCCATGCCACTGAACACAGGGGACGTCGCTCCAACCTTCAGCCTAAAGAACGCCAACCCTGCTGTGGGCGGCGACAGCGTCTCGTTTTCTGATGCGGCCGGTCCAAACGGAACGGTTGTTTTGTTTGAATGCAATCACTGCCCCTATGTTGTGGCCAGCGTTGACCGCATCAACGCCATGGCAGAGCATTGCCGCTTGCACGACATTGGCTTTGTCGGCATCAACGCCAACGACCCGGTGGTGTACGAAAACGACTCGTTCGAGCACATGGTCAAGCGAGCTGGGGGAGGCATGCCTTACGCCTACCTTCACGATGCCTCTCAAGAGATCGCCAGCGCCTACGGAGCCAAGCGAACCCCCGAATTTTTCCTCTTCAACGCTCAACATCATCTGGTTTATCAGGGCCGAATGGACGACAGCCCCCGCAATCCCAACGATGTTTCCTCCACCGAACTTGCCGATGCGATTGAAGCCATGGTCGGCGGCCAAACCCCGACGGTGGATTACACGGAATCCATCGGCTGTTCCGTAAAATGGAAGGCGTGATTTTCATGACCGGTTGCCGGCGCCAGTGCGATTGGGACGAGAACATGGTGTGTCGTTCCTGTGGAATCGATTACTCCCCGCCCAAGGAAGAAGAGTAGCACTCAATATTGCTCGAGCACCAATTCTGTGGTGGTGCTTGCGATTTCGTTTGGAGCAGCCATCCACATCTTGTCCAGGAGAGCCCGTAGCGCCATCGTGTCGTCAACGTGGACCAATGCGACCAAATCCGCTTCGCCGGACACTTCGTAGACGATTTCAACACCTTCCCAGCCGGTCACTTCTGATGCGAAGGAACCGATTTCAGAGCCCGGTGAGACTTTGATTCGGACGAGAGCGGTCAGACCAACGCCTCCTTCGCGAATCGTGTACCCTCGGATGGTGCCGTTCTCTTCCATGTTGCGAATGTGTGTGCGAACGGTACGTTCGCTCGCTTCGACTTTGGAGGCCAAATCGACGTACGACATTCGTCCGTTTTTTCGAAGCTGTGCAAGAATGGCTCGGTCTATCTCAGCAATGCGGGGCATGATCAACGCTGGAAAAAGGACTATATGAAACAATTCCCGTCATAAACCAGACAAAAATCACAAGGAATTTCCGGAAATAGTCAAACCCCACACAACGCCTCTGCTGAACATCACGATCGAAAACTCCCCCTGATCGGTCACGGCCTTCACCGCCCGTTTCATTCAAGGAGCGAGCCTCCATCGGCGGAACGAGGGACCAAGATGACGGGACATATTTCCGGCCTCGACGCACGAATGGTGTTGGACAGCCGGGGGCAACCGACGGTGGAGGTTGACTGTTTTGTCGACGGAGCGTTGTCGGGTCGAGCCATTGTACCGTCAGGTGCCTCAACCGGTGCCTACGAGGCACTGGAATTGCGAGACGGTGATGCTTCCATGTACCTTGGAAAAGGGGTTATGACGGCCGTCAACAACGTCAAGGACCACATTGCGGAGGTGCTGGTTGGTCTGCCCGTGGACGAGCAGCGCCTTATCGATGAAGCGATGATTGAACTCGACGGCACCTCCAACAAATCAAAGCTCGGTGCCAACGCGATGTTGGGCGCGTCCATGGCTTGTCTTCACGGTGGAGCGACGCTTCATGAGTTACCGTTGTGGAAGTACATTGGCGGTCCTGCCGGGGGCTTAATGCCCGTACCAATGCTGAACATCCTGAACGGAGGCGCTCACGCCGTATCCAACGTTGACGTCCAAGAATTCATGGTGATGCCCCACGGGTTTGACACCTTTCAAGAAGGGCTTAGGGCAGGTGTTGAGACGTACCACGCCCTCAAGGCCGAACTGAAGAACGACGGGTTACTCGGTGGTGTTGGAGACGAAGGCGGCTTTGCACCCAACCTTCCCGCCAACGAGGACGGCCTGAAGTACATGGTTCGAGCCATCGAGGGAGCGGGCTACTCCACGGAAGAAATTGGCATTGCGCTCGACGTGGCCTCGACGGAATTCCTGAAGGACGACGGGTACCACATGGACGGG
>PBMS01000041.1 GCA_002722695.1 Methanobacteriota archaeon | reverse complement strand
GGAACCAAACGGGCTTTTGAGTGAGAACATGTTGGTCCACGGTGAGTTGATTCTTTCAACCGACGAGGGTCAGAGGTGGGTCATCGATGTGGAGTTGGAAGCCACCACAACCCCCGACTCGTGGTGGACACCTTGGATTGAACCCGGTCGTGTGATTGGATTGATGCTTGCCGTGCTGGGGCTCTCTGCCCTCACCACGGTGGTTGCGGGTGCAAAGACTGAAGGCGATGCCCCGAAACCGCTGGATGATGTCCAAGTACCTGTTGTGGAAGCGACTGATCCATGGGGCAGACCGATCGACGGAATGGATTCAGCCAACTCGTTTGATGTTCAGGAATGAATGTTCAGAAACGTTGTCCCGAGCGCACAACCAACGTTTGTTCACACCTTCAGCCAAACGCACGGCGAGACAGACCTCCTCCCAGGTGGAGGGTGCCTCGTGTTCGGGTTGAATGAGCCATGGAGCATGGGCCACATCGATGTCTTCCTCGTAAGCGCGCCAGCGGCAACCGTACTTGAAACCTGGGCGAAGAAGGAGACCACGGTTCATGAGCGAGGCGTACAGACCCCCGTCGTTCACCTCCCGGCCAAGGATCCATTGGTGCTCTTCAACGCGGAGGAATCGACCAGAAAAATGTGGAACACCAACGGTGGGAAGAGGCCAGTCGTCCTGATGGCCTACAAAGAATCCACCGTCCACCGATGCAGCGCTCTCACACGCCGCCTCCAATGTGCGTATGGCTTCGGAAGACATGCTGGCCAGGGTGGCGTGCTTACCGCTCGGTTGCGCGAGTGAGAGATGGTAGATCGTTGTGTCAAATTCATCGTCAACAACGCACAGTTCCGCAACGTGACCGGTGTCGTGCACCTTCTCAACCCAAGCGGCCAACTCCGTCCAATCCAGTGGATCGTGCGTGCGTTGAATGCGGACCTGGCTGAACCCGTTGTGTGACGTCCACGACTCATGTCGCTCCCAACGAATCGCCCATGTACCGTGGGGGAGGGGTCCAAAACGCTTCTCGAGATGAACCACGGGGACGACCCGTTCTCCGCCGTTTCGTAACACATCAAGGGCGATGGTTCGCTGAATCAGTGACGGATCATCGGCAAGTTGTTCATCAAACCAGCGCGTTCCGTTCGGCAGGGGGACATGTCTGTACCAATGACAGAACATCACCTCCTCCGGAGACAGAAGAACACCACCCTCTGTTCGTCGTCCAAGTGCACTTTTCTGATGCAGTCGCTGCGATAAGGGGTCTGGAAGAAACCAACCGCCTTTCCTCATTTCCGGTGCAGGGAGAGGTTGTGACGGTGGGGCATTGGAGGACCGAGCCTCGTCCAGCGAGCGAACCGTGCGCGCTCGTGGACGATACGTGCGTTCGCGTCCACCCATGCTTCAACCACGAGTGCGGTGTTTTTGATTCCGTCGCCTGAAACCGATTGTCCTATGTGCTATCGGTGCGAGGGTTACATGAGGGGCTCCAATGGTCGACGGCTATCTTGGCACGCTCACGACCGAAGAGCGAACTCTTCTCCATCTCATCAACCATCAACTGCCCAGTGGCGGATGGGAGGCTCCTGCGATGTTGACCCAAGCCGGCATCTCAGCGGCTGTCCACGTTCAGCGCAAACACATCCCAAGGACGCTGAAAAGGATGGAAAAAAACGGTCAATTGTCCGTTGCCCAGCGTCATATCCCGGGCGGAAAACAACGAAAACGGGTCTACACGCTCACTGAGATTGGACAACTTGCGGCAGAAACATTGCGCGATCGTGTGCTGTCGGAGCAGGTGATTCGAGACGGTGCAACCATCGCTCTCTCAAGCTTATGGTCAACGCAAACGCCCTTGCTCGAGTTGCTCTCTCATGTTGACGGAGGTATGAACCACCACGAACGAGCGCTGGTATCGCCCGTTTCAAACCCCGAGGGCATGGCATCGATTGATGCGCAGTATGGGGAACAATTGGTTCGCCGAATGTTTGCTCGTGCCTGGGAGGATGGAAAAATCACGAAGGACGAGCAATCGTTGCTCAACGAGGTGGTGGAGTTTCTTGGCATGCATCCTGAACGTGTCCGTCGACTTTCCAACGAGGCACGGCAGTCGTTGAAAATCCCCCCACCGGAAGAAGTCTACTTTGACATGATAATGCAGGCACTGGACGATGGAGAGATTATTCAAGACGAGGTCGATTTGCTCGAAACATTCCGAATCCACTTTGGAATCGACCAGTTGACGCACAAAACGCTGTTGGAGCGCGCTCGCACCAGTCCAGTGCTCTCAGAGCACCACCAGACCTACGCTGCTGCTGTCCGCACCGCAATGAAGGACAACGTCATTACGGCGGATGAACACGCCATTCTCATGACACTCAAGGGTACGCTCGACATCTCCAATGAAGAACACGAGCGCATCATGAACGACCTGACTCGAGAAGACACGAGGTGAACCAATGGGAATGACCGACGAAGAAGCCATGCTCCACGACACGCTCTCGGAACTCAAACGCCAATTGAGATCGAACGAGAGCGGTAAAATTGTGTTGATCGGCGACGTGATGATGGATTGCTACATCCACGGTTATGCCAACAACCTCAACTCACGTGCTCCGGTTCCCGTTCTTCGGGAAACATCCCGTGAGGAGGACGTTGGTGCGGCCGCCCACGTGGCTCGAGGCCTGCGATCCATGGGCATGCAGAGCCACCTCTTCGGCGTGGTGGGGGACGACCATGCCGGGTTGAGCATCATTGAATCCCTGGAGAATGAAGGCGTCACCACGCACGGAATCGCCATCGTTGAAGACCGGACCACCACCGTAAAGACACGAATGCTCGCTTCGAGGGAGAGTTTGATTCGAGACGAGCAATTGTTGCTGCGTTGGGACATCGAAGAAGACGACCCCGTGCCCGAGGATGCCTCTGTTGCGCTTTTCGAACAAGCCATCGCCGACCTTGACAAGGCTTCTGCGCTTATCGCCTCGGACTACGGCCAGGGCGTCATCACCGATCGAGGAGCTGAACGTTTGTTCACTGCTGCCAACGAAGCAGGCGTCCCTGTGATCGCTGACCCTAAACTGACCGGACTTCACCGCACAGAGGGTGTGGATTGGATCTTGTTTCAATCCCAAGGCTTGGAACTTATGCGCCGTCGTTTGGGTGCATCGACCGGTGCGGAAGCAGCAGAGAAACTTTTGATTCAATACAATTGGAAACATTTGGTGGTTCTGTCCGGTGAAGCGGGTGTGACCATCTACTCCTCAGAGGAAGAAACCGTTCATGCACCGTGCGGGCTCGTGGACATACGACAAATGATCGGTTTGATCGATGCTGCGGCCGTGGCCATTGCGTTCTCCCTTTCACGCAATCTTGACGTTCGCTCCACGGCACTGCTGGCCAACGCAGCATGCGAATGCATCTTGGGAGCGGAACGAACAGATTCCTTTGTTTTGAGCAAAGACGACCTCATCCACCGCGTGGGCGAACACGTGTGGAACTTGCAGGTTTCGAAACGGTGAGGTGATGCCATGAGCGCTTGGCTATGGCCAACAACGGCCGACATAGGAATGCGCGTGTTTGCCAACAATTTCGCATCTTTGCTCACCGAGGCAGCCCACGGGGTGCAAACCTATCTTATCAGCGAAAAAAGCGCTCGAACACTCAATGCCCATGTGCGCCACACGGGCGAATGGCGTGTTCGTTCCGAACACCGACCTGACGACGTTCATTTCCTCTATCTTGCTTGGCTGGATGAAATCGTTTACAGAGCGGAGGTAAAGGAACAATGGTACGTGGACGGGCACGTAAAAATTGAACACAATGAAGACGGTATGACAGCCATCGTCCAAGCCTCGTGGATTGATGCCAACGTGGTCGAACGGGAAATTGAGATCAAAGCGGTTACGACGCACGACCTCGTTGTGAGGGAAGTCATGGAAGGGGAAGTCGTTGGAAGCCAGTGGGCTGAGGTGCCTGAGTTCACCGGTCCTGGATGGTACGCTGACGTTGTGTTTGACATATGAGGTGGGAGTGCCAAGGGTGGACGTGCGCTTCGCATGGCCAAATCCGCAGGCTTCCTCCATCCCGGTTCCCCACAGCACCCATGGCCCCAGGTAGGGCTGCTCCGTTCCCGGCCTGACCTAGTCCCCCGGTTATTCAGTCCCCGTTTCCTTCCGGATACGGTTCATGACACCCGAGTCATGTGGGGGCGAGACATCAACGTCCGCCTACGGGAACCTTTTGACCGCTTTCGCCGCCCCAAGGCGTTCGGTCCACCATAACGACGATTTGTGATACAGGGTACGCCGAGCTCCCCACCTATCCCGCATGAAGACCATTCGTTGGCCTATATGAAGCCAACGCAGCGGGTTATTGTTCCGTTGAGGCCTCTTCTTCGTACTTTGATGGGCACGATGTTTTGATGACCTCGGCCTCAAGAACGTACACACCGTTTTCGTACAGAAGCGTTCCCTCGGCGTAAACGGTTCGATTGTCATCGAGCCCGTTGGACACCATTGCATCAGTGAATCGAACGGTGATGCTCGATGAAGCGCCCTCAAGCACAAACGTCATGGTCGAGTTGTCAATTGTTCCGTCGCGAACTTCCCCGCGCAAGGCTATTTCCTCATCGATGTGGCGGTCAGGCGACGCCATCAATTCATCAACGGTTTGGGTGGGAGCAGGTGATTGCAGGAGGACTGTGGCAAGAAGACCGAGCGTCAGAACAGCGCCCAAAACGAGAACTCGCGTTCGCCGTGCCCACATGGTTGTTCCACCGAGTGCACCCTTAACAATCCTCTTTCAGGACCTCGGAACCAACGACATCGGTTATGGATGAGTACGGAGATGCTCTCAGACGCTTTGCCAGTCCGTTCACGACGCTTTTCGTGATCGCAGGTCCCTCGAAGACGAACGCTGAATAGGCTTGAACCAGCGTGGCGCCCGCAGCGATTTTGTCCCATGCATCGTTGGCGTTGGCGATCCCCCCTACGCCAACGATGGGCCAGTCGCCCCCAACGGCTTGACGGACCGTTCGAATCATCGCAGTGGATCGCTCTTTGAGTGGTTGACCGCTCAATCCACCCTGCTCAGAAAAGACAGCTTTGTCGCGCTGAAAGGAGGTATCGGGACGCTCAATGGTGGTGTTTGAGACAACGATGCCATCGGCACCGTTGGACTTTGCTGTTTGTGCGATGTGCACGAGTTGCTCAGCCGTCATGTCGGGCGCCACCTTCACCAGAAGAGGTTTCAAATCACCATCGGCCTCGATGGCCATCTGCCCGTTGACCTCGTTACAGAGGTGCAGGATGCTCTTCAGTCCCTCGTCGCCTTGAAGCTCCCGAAGATTGGGGGTGTTTGGCGAGGAGACGTTGATGACAAAAACATCTCCGTAAGCCCACAACCGTTCGAGCGTGGTGGCATAATCCAACGGGGCGTCCTCAAGCGGTGTGACTTTTGATTTACCAAGATTGACCCACAATGGGACTTGTGGCTTTCCGTGGCGCTCGAAGTGGTGTCTGAGAGTCTGCTTTATTTTCTCGCTGCCGTCGTTGTTGAACCCCATTCGGTTGACCAAGGCTTGCGCATGCGGCGCCCGAAACATCCGAGGTTTGGGGTTGCCGCCTTGCTCGAGCATTGTCACGCCGCCGATCTCAACAAACGACAACCCGGTGGCCTCCCAACCCCGCAAGGCCTGGGCGTTCTTGTCCATACCGGCCGCAAGACCAAATGGGTGATCGTAGGTGTATCCAAAAAGTTTGACGGGCAGCGATGTTCGGGGTTTGTACATCAACTTTAGAAGATTACGAGTAAGTGGATTTCCCGACATAGCGCGGAGCATAACGATTGAGCGACCGTGCGCTTTTTCTGAATCTTGGAAGCGCAACAACGGGCGGCCAAACCAACGATAACCGACGCCCATGGGTGTCCCTTCCAAACGACATCCTTCAAGACTTGCCTCCATCTACGGGAAATCATGCGAGTCACAGACCCCCGGTGGCCGGCGGTGCGGGAAGTGGCCCGGACTCTGTTACGAACCCCAGCCCTGTGCGTGCTTGGCCCACAGTGGCTTGCAGAACAACTCCATCCGCTGAATTTGAAATTAAGCGATGTTCAACCCTCTCGCACCGTGTTTCCAACCCACCAACTTGCAAGCGAAAACATGCTTCAGTTTGTGGATGCAGAGGACAACACGTTGATCGCCCAGTGTTCACCGCACGAGCCGGCAAACCAAGCGGTGTGGCTGCCGATGAATGCCCTCGAGGGTTGGAGGGTGATCACCGGTGTTGCTGACGATTTACTCAGCGCAGGTTATCCGGGCTGTCTTGGTTGTGGAGGTCCCCATTCCGATGAAGATTGGAACGAAGAGGAAAGCCGCAGCAGGATGGGCTCATCATGAATTTACACGCCATGAAATGATTCATTTCATGCGCACGAGGACAACCATTACGAAGACAAAGGAGGGTTCAAGTATGGTCGTCGTTGGGCTTTCACATCATGTCCATCGTCATCATCGCTGAGAAACCCAGTGTGGCGGAGGACCTCGCCAGCGTCCTGGGCGTTGGGAAAAAAATGGAGACGCACTGGCACAGTGAGGACATCATCATCACGTGGGCCATCGGTCATCTGCTCGAACTCAAGTACATGGATGATTACGATGATTCCTTCAAAAATTGGCGAGGCACCGTCGACCGATTGCCGTTTGTACCCGATGCGTTTCAATACAAACCGAAAGGTGGGCGAGGCAAGAAACAATTGTCGGCCATCCTTAAGCTGATCAAAGATAAATCGGTGACAGAAATTGTGAATGCGTGCGACGCGGCAAGGGAAGGAGAGCTCATCTTTCGGACGATTCTTGAACATTCCAAAGTCAAAACCCCAACCTCACGCATGTGGATGCAATCCATGACGTACGAAGCCATGCTGAAGGCCTTCGAAAGTCGAGAAAGTGGCGAAAATTACCAAGATTTGAGCGATGCTGCCTACTCCCGTTCCCGCGCTGATTGGATCATTGGGATGAACGGCTCTCGAATAGCGACGCGGCTACCTCAAAACCGGGACCGCTCGGCAAATTCGCTGGGACGAGTCCAAACTGCAACGTTGGCCTTGGTGGTGGAGCATGAACTCACCGTTCTGTCCCATGTTCCGGTGCCCTATTGGCAATTGACTGCGACCTTCTCAGCAGGAGACGCACGCTGGACCGGTCGTTGGGAGCGGAGCGGACACAAAGACGACCCAGAACGCCCCGAATACAAGGCTCACCGAATCATGGACCTGTCCGAAAAACAAGCCATAGAGGCGATGTTCAACGAAGACGGCCCGTTCACAGCCGAAGAAAAAAATCGAACCAAGAAAGAGCAGCCCCCGCTCAACTTCGATCTCACGACTCTGCAGAAGCGGGCGAATGGTCTGTGGTCCTGGTCTGCAAAACGAACGCTCGGTGTGGCTCAAGATCTCTACGATCGGTACAAACTCACCACGTACCCACGAACGGATTCAAAGCACCTACCAGAAGACATGCAAGAAACCGTAGAAAAAACACTTGACAATCTGTCCTCCATCAGTGAGTACACACCTCACGTTCGCAGACTCCAAAGCGACGGTCTCGCAAACTCAAAAAGAAACTTCAACAACTCAAAAGTCTCCGATCACTACGCCATCATCCCAACCGGACAAACCCCACCAGGAAACTTTGGGGGAGACCACGCAAAGCTCTACGATTTGATTGCGAGAAATTTTCTTGCGTCGTGGCACCCCCCCGCTGAGTGGACCGTGACCAAACGGACGGCGACCAAATCCGGTCATCGATTTGTCAAAGACGTCGAATCCCTCAAGGTCAAGGGCTGGCGAGCTGTCGTTCCAAAGAAGGACAAAATTCCTGAGGGCTGGGGCAGCCTTCCAAGCAACCCATGTGAGGCAGCACTGGAAGAGCACGAATTTTCTGAGGAACTCAGCAAGCCCAAAAACCGACTCAAGGAGGCCAGTTTGTTGCAGCTGATGGAACACGCCGGCAAGCAGATTGAAGACGAGGATTTGGCGGATGCCATGAAAGAAAAGGGCTTGGGCACTCCCGCAACCAGAGCCGACACCATCGAGAAACTGTTGAATCGCAATTACATACGCCGCTCACGAAACGGAACCATCAGCGCCTCGCCCCACGGCATCCGAATGATCGATGTCTTGCGCCGGATTCCAGTTGAATGGATCACATCACCGGAACTCACCGGCGACATGGAGGCCTCGCTCCTCGCTGTTCAACGAGGTGAGCAACCCATGCAAGCCTACATGGAAAAAATCATCGAGCAAACCCAGACGATGGTCGAGCGAATTCGAGACCACGATCGCAACACACTGTACGAACACGAACCGAGCCTCGGAGCGTGCCCGTCGTGTGGAGGGGCGGTGCTCGAGAACACCCTCGCGTACCAGTGCGAACACAACGAAGGTCGAAACAAGGGGTGCCCGTTTGTCTTCTGGAAGGACACCTCAGGACGTTGGTTTGACCGAACCACAGCCACGCGCTTGATCGAAGACCGTTCGCTGAACAACCTCCACGGGTTTTTCTCGCAAGCGGGCGAGGGCTACGAGACATCCGTCGAACTCTCAAACGACGGAAAGGTGGTCAGCAAGGGTTCTGCTGGAGGGGAAGCAAGCGAAGACGACGAGGTGCTCGCTCCGTGTCCTGTGTGCAATCACGGCTCGATTCGAATAACGTCAACCGCTTACCTGTGCGACAACTCTGAATGCACGTTCCGTGGTATGCAGAACGTGATGTGCAAGCGAACCATCACGCCAGAGGAAGCCAAGCCTATTTTTACAGAGGGCAAATCCACACTCCTTGAAGAGTTTACCTCACGAAGAAACAAACCGTTCAACGCCTTCCTCAAATTGGACAAAAACAAGGTAAAGTACGATTTCCCTCCCAGAGCGGCAGCGGCTGACGCAAAGAAATTCCCGGTGGTCTCCGGCGTGGTTGCGGTGTGTCCCAAGACCAAGGCAAACATCGTCGAAACCGAGACACACTACACCGTTCAGGACAGTTCAACCGACTGTAAAATTCACATCGAGCGTTGCATCTCGAAACGGGACCTCACTCGGGAAGAAGCCAAAGCGCTGATCGAAACAGGGTCTGTGGGTCCGTTTGACGATTTTATATCAAAGAAAACCAGCAACCCGTTTAGCGCTTCGTTGTACATGAAAAAGAACCAATCGGTTGGATACAAGTTTGCCAAACGCTCCTGAGACACGGGTTCCGTGAAGGAAGGTTGAAACCATGCCTTCCACAGGCAAAAGCATGGACCCGTGGGACTACGATGTCGTTATCGTTGGCGCAGGTCCCGTTGGTGGTCGTGCTGCCACACTCCTAAGTCAGGACGGTTTGAAAGTCTTGATGCTGGAAGAACACGAAGAAATCGGGCGACCCTTCCAGTGTGCAGGACTCGTGACCCCCTCGGCCATGGATGTTGTTGGAGGCCACCACACCGTCCTCGAAGAGGTGGATGGCGCCCTGATTCACGGGCCCAGCGGCACACTTGTGCCCGTGGGAACCGAAGGAACGCTTCGCACGTACGTGGTGTGCAGGAAAAGGTTCGATCAGTTTGTCGTTCAGCAGGGCATGGAGGCAGGGGCTGAACTCTGGCTGAACACCGTCCCCTTGGAAGCGAATCGAACCAAGGATGGAGTTCAGCTCACGGTGCGCCGTGGAGACGAAAACGTCCACGTGTCCTGCAAGTTGCTGATCGGTGCAGACGGTGCGCACAGTTGGACCCGTCGAACCTTCAAAATGGGCCGACCCAAAGAACTCATGATTGGATTTCAGACCGAGGTTGTCGGCTACGAAGGGCGCGACCGTTGGCTGGAAATGTACAGTGGCAGCGCTATTGCCCCGGGTTTTTTCGCTTGGGTGATTCCATCCGGTTTCGGTACCCATCGAATCGGTCTCTGGTCGACGGCCGACCGATTAAACGGCAGGAGCATGGAGTCGTGTTATCAAGATTTGATGGACCATCCTCTGTGGAACGACCGGTTTGCCAACACATCGGAAATAGCTCGCTATTGTGGACCCGTCCCCTCGGGAATGGTCAAGCACACCGTGAAGGACAGAATCATGCTCCTCGGCGACGCTGCCGGCATGGCAAAGCCAACCACAGGAGGTGGAATCGGCCCGGGTTTCCATCAAATTCAATGCATTCACGAGGGTCTTTCCGAGCTGGTCCGGGCCAACACGCTCACCGAAAAACATCTGAAAGCACTCACCAAACAGCCTTGGAACATGATGAAAAAAGAGCAGGAGCGGGCGAGAACACTGCGCAATCTCCTGGTGAGCGATTGCACAGACGACGTCTTGGACCAGCATTTCATCAATTTTGCCCATCCCGACACCTTGAATCTGATCAACGCCATTGGCGACATCGAGAAACCCGTACCACTCGGGATGGCCTTGCTCAAGCAGGTTCCAGCGTTTCGCCCGCTGGCGTTGAAAGCAGGGGTTCGTCTGTTGTTGTCATGAGGTGGCGCAATGAAGCCTCTGATTGAACAGCACAACATCCGCTACCCTCCATTTGAAGCCGCACGATGGGAACCAGAAGCACTGCCTGTGGCGACGCGCGACATGGTCGTCGGCGAATACGAAACCCTTCAACAGGCGATGGAAGCGCTTGATTCAAGACCACCGGCGTTCCGGTTGGGAGAAGATTCTGGCTGGCTTATGCAGCGTTCTTATTTGTTCGATGGAGATGAGGTGGACCGCTCAGACGGGCGCTCCCACCTCGAAGAAGGTGAGTATGCTCGCGTCGTCAAACGGCAGCGTCGAGGGTGGTATCTCATACCGAATCCCATCCATCACGTGCTCCGACAGTTCATCAACGGCGTCGTCATTGTGTTGTTGGTTTGCCTGTTCTACCTGTTCATCTCACCATTGTTGTTGTTCATGAATCTGCCCGTTTACGGTCTGGAAACGGTGCGCTGGGGGCTGCTGGACTACCCTGCATTGGCCGTGTTTGTGGTCCCTCTGATCTTTGCTCCTCTCGTGGTGCGAGTTGCAGCGAATCTCATGGAACTGCGTCGACAAAACAACTTCCTCAAACGGAATTTGAAAACGCCGGTTATTGAGTTCCAACGACCGAGCGTCGCCGACGAAGTTTTGGAGGTTAATGTGGAATTTCCAGAGTGGGACCCGTCATGGAATCACGTTGACGCCATTCTCCGTGTCGGTGTTCTACCGCCGTCGAGAGAGGTGGTCTTCGAGACGCTCAATCGCGACCCAAGTCGACAACCACCTCCCGGATTGTCCACTGCTCTACCGCACCACTACGAAGAAGGACTCGACGACGGGACGGCAGGCGGTGAGGACGCCCCCATGGAACTCACGGAGGTCAAGGGGGGTTTGTACTTACGACCGATGCGGGTCATGGTTCAGGGCGAACCGGTGCGTTGGGTCGAGGGCGATGTGCTCAAGTTGGCGCCACCCCATCCTGTTTGGCCCGGCTCGGTCCACACCGATTTGTTGCGAATCCACTGGGAGTGCATCTTGCGAATTGACCAAAACCGGGGTGGCGCTCTTCTTTGGGTTCAACCGCTCATGGTGGCCCACGCCGGAGGCAACGTCTCGCTGACCGACCTGCCCTTGCACGACGGACGAAGCGAGTTGGACATGACCTAATCAACACATTCAAAGACAGCCATAACGAGCACAAATCATGGATGCACGAACCACCACTGCCCTGTTGCTGGTCACACTCATGTCTCTTGCGGGGTGCCTTGGGGCAACCGAACCTGCTCCGGAGGGTGCTGAAGTCGAAGAAGAGGCGTACAGCCTGAGCACCACGTGGATCCTTGCACCTGAACAACTTCAACTGGGCGAAGAGGCCGTGTTCGTGCTCGGCATACAACAGGAAGGTTCCGGTGCATTCACCGTGGAATACACGGTGTTGCAATCTGATTTTTCACCCCTTGAGGACCTTGAGTGGATTGAGAATGACGCAGGGTACCAGCTAGGATTCACCCCCCGGAACACCGGCGAGCACATCGTTTCGATCTCCTTCACCAACACGGGCTCCACTTCACTGGAACCCGCTGCACCTCTCTTGGTGTTATCACTCGAGGTCATTGCACCCTTGGAAGCGGCACCGATTTTGTCAGTCCCAAGTCGGCTTGTCCTAGAAGAGCCCAATTTGATGTGGTTTGAAGGCAGCGTCCAACACTCAGCCGTCGAATCGTGCAGCCTGTCCTACACCGTTTCCAACGGGAACGAGGGTAACATCGCACTGGACGAAGTCGGGGCTTGGAAACTGCTGCTGGACTTTACCGAAGCCACTCAATCTCACACCATTACCACACAAGCGGACTGTGGACTCTACACGGCAACCAGCGACACCACGATCACGCAAGTCATCATCGAAGGTGCTGGAGACGACGCTGACGGAGACGGGGTTCAAGACGCCACCGACCGGTGCCCTTCAGGCATCGGTGCCAACGAAGGCTGGCAGTCAACCCAAGCGACCGATGGTGATGAGGACGGCTGCCGCGACAACGATGAGGACGACGATGACGACAACGACGGCATCGTCGACACCTACGATCTCTGCCCTGCGTCCTACGGATGGGTCAGCACACCCTCTGCGGACTACGACTACGACGGATGCCACGATGCTGATGAAGACAGCGACGACGACAACGACGGGGTTCCGGACACGGACGACCTGTGCCCGGTTGGGCGAAAGGGGTGGTACTCCAATCGCTACAGCGATTGGGACAACGATGGATGTTCAGACCTGGACGAAGACGACAACGATGACAACGATGACCACAACGACATCACCGATGCCTGTGCCAAAGGTGCAGCAAATTGGGTTTCTGATGATTTGAGCGATTGGGACAACGACGGCTGCCAAGACGCAACGGAAGACGACGACGACGACAACGATGGCGTCAACGACGTCAACGCCACGGGCGACGCCCTGGATGAATGCCCGAAAACACCTCTCAACGCCACGGGTGTCAACGAGGTGGGTTGCGCTGCGGTCGAACGAGACACGGACGCTGATGGCGTCAATGATTTCGTTGATCAGTGCGAAGGGACCCCAGCCGGACTCGTGGTCAACACCGTGGGTTGTGCAGACATCGACGGCGACGGTGTGTTCGCAAACGTGGACCTGTGCCCTGATTCTCCAGAGCGTTGGACCATCGATGCGCTTGGTTGCGCTGTGGTTCAAGAACCGATTGATTGGACCGATGCAAACGGATTGACTGGGCCCATGCAAACCGTGCCTCAGTTCACCTTCCCCACCCTTGATGGGAGCTTCAATTTCAAGAGTGAGTGGACGGGCCACGACGTGTACTTTTTCATGTTCAAGTACACCGATAACAACGGAAACAGCAACACCGCTACGTGGGGGCAGAACCCGGGTAAATTCATACGAAATCTACCCCAAAACACGCATCTGTTCTATGGATCGTTTGACAACAGCTATCACAACGACGTCATTCAACAACGCAACGCCGTGCAAGCGGGTTTGACCAACAGCGAGGAAGCTCAGTGGAACAACCGTATCCACTACATTGACGTAGATGCGAGCAACCTCGGCGGTGGCATTGGCTCGATGATTTCGTCGTTCAACAATCCGTTTTTCATGGGCATTGACCGATTTCAACTGTCTCGAGAAACCGGTTCCCTCTATGCCTGGACCACGCAATCCAACGATCCGTACCATCTCTCGTTCGAGCCCAATCAATGGGTTGCTGAATTCCCCACAAAGATTCGATCGCTCGACCCGGGCGTCCACGCTGTCCAAATCATGGATTTCCAGCGACACTCTGGCGGATGGGGCGGTGGCTACTCATCGTTCAGCAACGCAACGTTTGACCTGCCCGACGACCTCACCACCTACGACACGTTGGAAGTGTACCACGAACACGCCTGTTTTGAGAGGAAGAACAGGTACCAGAATTCAGACGAGACCTACGGTGGCTGCCACGAATGGGATTACCTCGCCTACCTCTTCGTTTGCGATCAAGACAACGCCTCTGTGTGCAACACCGAATCCGTCCGTTGGATCACCACCTACGGCCGAGAGGGGATGTGGTTGACCGATATTTCACCCTACTTGTTCATGTTTGAAGATGGAGAAGACCGTCGATTCAAGTACGCAGGTGCGAACAAAGGAGATTTGACGGTGACATTCCTCTTCAGCGACTGGGGCAGTGGACAACGGGCCGTCGACGCCACTTACGCGTTCAGCGGTGGTCAGTTTGACGGGACCTACAACAACGAATCACGGCACGTCCGGCAACTGAATTTTACCGTCCCAACCGCAACCACCAGCGTTGAGATTGTGGCCACCATCACCGGCCATGGATTCAACCAAGACACGGCCAATTGCGCTGAATTTTGCGATCATGAACACCACTACACGATGGGTACTCACAGCACCTACGAATGGCACCCGATCGTTTACGACAGCGAGGGATGTGAAAATGAGGTCAGGAACGGTGTTGTTGCAAACCAATTCGGCTCCTGGCCGTTTGGTCGAGCAGGCTGGTGCGCCGGTCAAGACGTTGAGCAGTGGACCTACAACATCACCGATTGGGTTGACACCAGCGCAAACAACACCAACCACATGGTCTACAGAGGATACTACAACGGTGGCGAATACGTCCCATCGGACGGAATCGGTAACGGTGGCCGAAACATCCGAGCCGTGGTGTGGATCGTTTTCTACGGCCCTACGACATGATCGCAGGCGGCGGAGATGCCAGCGAGGAAACATCGCTGACCAACGTTTCGGTCTCAAGATGGTTGTAATCGCTGTCGCGCCGCTGAGGGCTGAATCCAGCGCGGGCGATGGAAGACTGCAATTCATGCTCCGATGCATCGAGCTTGCTCGTTCCCGAGGCAGATACGACGTTTTCTTCCATCATTGTGGAGCCAGCGTCGTCAGCTCCTGCAAGAAGTGCCATTTGAGCAACGGGCATGCCCATGGTTGGCCAGGAGGCCTGTATGTGCTCGATGTTGTCAAGGAACAGTCGTGAGACCGCGACGTGGCGAAGATACTCTGAAGATCCAGCACCCAACACGTGCTTGTTTTGTCCTCGATTTCGGCGTCCGAAGGAGTTGACCTCCAGTTGAACAGGCCAAGCGATGAACGATGTGAATCCATGCCCGTGAGCGCTCTTGGAGTCGTCTTGCAAGGACCGGATTTTTTGCATGTGTTCAACACGGTCGTGTGCGCCTTCGCCGAAACCAAATACATTGGTGGCACTGGTGGTCAATCCGAGCGATTGTGCCTCACTCATCACGCGGAGCCAATTGGCCGGCGCGCCTTTCTTTGGCGAGATGTCTTTTCGGACGTCGTCCACGAGCATCTCCGCACCACCGCCCGGCAAGCCGTGCATTCCAGCCGCTTTCAGCAACGTGAGCACTTCGAGCGTGCTGAGTTCGCAGACTTCTGCAAGTCCCTCAATCTCAATGGGACTGAAACAGTCCAGGTCGATGGTCGGGTGTTGATTGCTGAGGTGCTCAAGGAGATCGGTGTACCACTGCATGGGAAGTGCGGGATTGACTCCGCCCTGCATAAGAATCCTTGAACCTCCAATGGCCTCAAGTTCGAACACGCGCTGGGATATTTCATCGTAGGTTTGGGTGTAGGTTTCTGCATGGCCCGGTGGACGATAAAACGAACAGAACTGGCAATTGATGGTGCACACGTTCGTGTAGTTGATGTTCCTATCAACGAGATAGGTGACCTTGCCCTCTGGGTGCATGGCCAATCGGCGTTGATGCGCAGCTCGCATCAAGGCGTGGAGCGGTGCCTCATCGTAAAGAACGATGGCTTCGGCAGGGGTGAGGCGAAGGTCGGGTGCAGACCGTCGTGTCCATTTGGACTGGCGAGCTAGAACACTTTTCCACTTCATTTCAACACCTCAGCGAAGGTCGCGACCGACAATGCGTTCAATGTCTTCAACGGTTTTTGGGCAGTCTTCGGTCAACACCACCGGCCCGTCTTGAGTGATAAGAACGTCGTCTTCGATTCGAATGCCGATGTTGGCATAGCGCTCGGGACAGTCCACGTCTGGCCGCCAAGCCCCGAAGTACAAACCCGGTTCGACGGTGAGGCACATGCCGGGTTCGAGCAAGCGAGGCTCGCCGCCTGGTTTGTAAACGCCAGCGTCGTGAACGTCGAGACCAATCCAGTGACTGGTGTTGTGCATGTACCATCGCTTCAGTTCACCCGATTCCATGTCGAGTGAATCCTCGAGCGACTGGGAGATAACGCCGAGGCGAATCAAGCCTTCAGCGAGGACCTTCCGAGCAGCGTCGTGGGGGGCTGTGTAGAGGTTGCCGACCTGACACGCCTCGATGGCCGCCAGCTGCGCTTCCAATACCACATCGTAAATTTCCCGCTGGGCGTCCGTGAAGGCCCCCGATATGGGCCACGACCGTGTGATGTCGCTTGCATAGCCACGGTACTCCGCACCAGCATCGATCAAAATCACCTCGTCATCCCCGCAGACATCCCGATTGGTTGTGTAGTGGAGAATTGTAGCGTTTTCGCCACACCCCACGATGGAAGGGTAGGACCATCCTGACGCCCCGGCGTAGGAAAAGAACCCTTCAATGACGGATTGGAGTTGGTATTCGGTCACGCCCTCTCGACTGTGGCGCATGGCCAACTCGTGAGCGATGGCCGCCACCTTGCTCGCATACACCATCTGATCGATTTCGGATGAGGATTTACGGAGTCGCAATTCGGCCAACATACCCGAGGGGTCTTCGACAGCAACGGGCCCGGTTCCAAAATGTTGGCGAGCACGATCTCTTCGTCGGACGGCGGTTTGAATGAGTTGGTCGACGTGTGGATTGATGCCTCCACGGTGAAAGACCCGGCGAGCATCGGTCAACCATTCACTCAATCGATCTTCCAACTCGTCGTTTCCGTACGCCTCGTCGACGGCGTACGAACTGAGGGCCCCTTCGACACCGGGCCTGCGACCTTCCCAGATTTCCTTGAGAGTGTCCTTGGGCTGGACGAACAATGCGCTGACCCAACCCTTCTCGGTGCAGCGCAAAACAACGACCGTCTCCGCTTCGGTCCACCCGGTGAGGTAAATCAGGTCGCTTGAAGTCCGATAGGGGTATTCCACATCGTTGGAGTGAACGGCATGAGGTGGGGACGACAAGATGAGAACATCGTCGCTGCGAAACTGCGAGGTCAGACGATTCTGCCTGGCCACAAACTCGCTCTTCGGCGTGGGTTCGGGCTGAGCAGGAAGACGGGCCAGTGCTTCAGCGAACATGAATCACCCTCGCGCTTCGTCTTCTTCAATCGTTGCATCGCTGTGGACATCACGGATGCTATCTTTGTGCCTCGAGGGGCCGGCCGAATCGTTCCATTTCGGCAATTCCATCGATGGTGTTTTGCGAAAGCGGAGCATCAATGCACCACCGAGGAAAATCACCAAGACAAGGACGACGACGTAGCCTGATGCAACCGAACCGGTGTCGCTTACCTCTGATGCCTCGATTTGAAGCTCAATCACGCTGGAATGCGTAGACCCGTCGTCGTCAAACACAATGAGTTCCACTTTGTAAACACCCGGACCATCAAACTGGGTCTTGGAAAGCATGGAGCTGCCTCGCCATGAACGGTCATCGTTGACCACCCAGAGGAATTCAACCGCCTCATTGTCTTGGCTGTTGCTGGCGTCGATGACCCAATCCTCCTCCTCGGAGAGCGACAGGACCGACCCGTCGGCAACAACCAGTCCGTCGACGCTGATTTTGGCCGTCGGACGAAGATTGAGGACCGTGAACAACGAAGTGTTTTCTGTGGATTGCCCGGCGAGATCCCTCGCCGAAACTTCAACCCTGTAGGTCCCTTGAACGGACATGTTCAACACGAGGTGGTCAGCGGCGAGTTGCTCGCCGTCCGTGAGACCTCGGCGTATGCCGTTGTTGTCGACGATGGTCCACGTGAGATTGACGTGCGAGCCAACATAACCGTCGTCCACCACGGCGTGCACGTGAAACGTCTCGCTTTCGTTGACAACGGAGTCCAAGGTCAATTCCACGGTTGGTGGCTGAGTGTCATGCAGGACGGTCATCGTGATCTGACCCGTGCTCCTCAACAGATCATCGGTGGCAGCGATGTCCAATTTCCAAATGCCTTGATCCAAACCCAGTGCGTTGGCCTCCAGGGTGAGGTTGACGCCCGACGGTGTGCTTGAAAACGGAATCTGCGCTTCCCGAGGCTCGTCAAGGCACACGCCGTTGGGTGCCTCGCACAGCATGGCTGACACGCCTATGATGGCTGAACTGGACGATGGAAGAACGACGTCCCGATGAACGAACGCCGATGACGTCAACAACAACCTGTGCGGATCAGTGCCATCGGTGGCTTCGAGTGACTGGCCTGATTGAAACGGAGGTTCATCCAACATCACCGGCCGATGGCCTTCGGTACCGAGGTAGACCAGAAGTTGCCATGCGCGTTGGAGACCGTTGGAATCCTCCACTTCAATCTGGACAAGACAGGTGCAGTCCACGTCCGGTGCATCGACCTGAAGTTCCCAGTGAAAGTCGGTGTCAGAGACGGGTTGAACCGATGTCAAATACGGACCGGATAGAAGCGTTGTCGGAGTCGGTCCAGAAAGGTTGACCACCGACCAACTGGCGTTTCGTAGTGGCACGGACGATGTACCGTTCAATTCCAGCGTATCGGTCATCTGTACGCCGTGGGGATCGTTGAACATCACATGGCCAACGTCGTTGAGGGGGGCGTCGTGCTGAGCCGTTGCAGATGAGAACGACCACACCAGCAGGAGCGAGACGAGCAGGACTCTGTGAAACCCACCGGTCGAAGGCAGCATGCATCACCTTGCCAAATCAATCGCTGAACGGATCGCACAATTCACCTTGGCCTGGATACGAAACGGGGTTTCTGGGGTTGGTGTCCCATTTGTACTCGCAGAAGTTCACGTGCCCGTCACCGTCGGTGTCAACCATTCGATCGGCGCCGTCAAATGGATCAAATTGGAAGTGGAATTCCCAACCGGTTGCCATGCCGTCATCGTCATGGTCCTGGTAGTAGACTTCGGGACCGTCGTTCCAATCGTCTCCGTCCGTGTCGTTGGTGATCGGGTTGGTTCCGTTTTGCATCTCCTCAAAGTTGGTGTAGTTCTCCAAATTGTCGTAGAAGCGCTGTCCGTCAGGTGTTGCAGGGTCGATGTTACACTCGGAATTCGTTGTGTCGTTGAATCCAGGGCAATAGCGCTTGATCAACCCGGTTCGATTCAATCCATCGGTGTCTGGGTCTTCAAATCCGTCATCAATTCCGTCCAAATCGCTGTCCGGCATGGACGGGTCCATCACGCCACGAGCACCGTAGACGCCCACGGTTTCGTTGTCGGCGAGTCCCAGTTCAAAGGCTTGCTGCGAGTAGTAAACTTCCCAGCCGTCGGGGAGCATGTCGCCGTCTGTGTCATCGTCAACGGGGTTGGTGTCCCATCGGTCGGGGGCTTCCAAACCGTTTGCAAGCGTATCGTTGTCGACGTCGAAAGTATCGTCTTTCAAGGAGCTCAGCGATGGGTCGAGAGCCCAACGTCCGTTGCAGCCGTCGCAGAGTGGGTTGGTTGGCATTTGGAACCCTGTCAGGTTCATCTCCGAAACCTGGAATTTCGGCTCGAGTGCAAACCCACCGAGCCAGTTCTGCCAAACATATCCACCGGGTTGCATCGTACAGGAACTTGTTTGAGTTGATTCGCATCCCGGTCGTTCCCACGTTGATGTGACCACCCAGAGGCTGTGGGAGTTTGTGTTACCCTCTGCTGATTTCACCTGCATTTCCCAACCGTCCAGCATTCCATCGCCGTCGGTGTCGTTGAGAAGTGGATTCGTGGGGTTCTGGAACGGTCGTGGGACAAAGAGGACTTCCTGACCGTCCATGAGCCCGTCGTCGTCGGTGTCGGAGTTGTTCGCGTGGGTGAGGAAATTGTCGGCCCCTGCAATGACTTCCTCTCCGTCTTCCAATCCGTCGTTGTCGGTGTCGAACATGCACGGGCTGGTTGAGTAAGCCTCGCCTTCCCAAATGAAATTGTCCCCAGCCTCCTCGAGATCACTGAGTCCATCGGAGTCCGTATCGGGGTTTGATGCGTTGGAGCCGCCGAGGTTGCAGGTCGAAGAGAATTCAGCGTAATCGGAGAGACCGTCAGCGTCCGTGTCGTAAAGCCCCGGGTCAGACGTCACCCACGTCGGTTGGACACCGCGATTCACCACGAGGATTTCCCAACCCATGACTTCAATGCCGTCGATGAGGCCGTCGGAGTCGGTATCGGCGTTGAGCGGGTCCGTGCTTCGACCGTCGAGAATGCCGTCTCTGTCTCGGTCGTTGGCTTTGTATTCCATGACGTTGGTGAATCGTTCTTCCTCCTCGACGAGGTTCATCCAACTGAACAATCGAGAATCAATGGTTTGTCCGAGCACGACGTTAAGCTCGTACACGTACCCGTCAACCGGTGCCCGCATGGGGACGATTTGTTGATTTCCACCAGCAAGGGTTATTCGAGCCGAAGCAACTTGTTGATTTACGGAAACTTGCTGACCGAGAACGACATCGACGGTGTGGACAACGGCCGTGTTTTCAAGTTCGGCGTACATGACGTGCCCGTCGGCGTCCAGGTCGTAACCGTCCATGTCCGGATCTTGGTCTCGGTTCAGGGCGGAACGTGGGTGAAGTCCGTTGGCTGCTTCCCACTGGTCGGGCATTTCGTCTTGGTCGGTGTCCTCAAGCCACGGTGATGTGAAGTTCCCCTCTCCGAAAATTTGGGCAACCTGATATTCCTCAAGGTTGTTCATCCCATCCTCGTCCCAGTCCCCGTATCCGTCGGAGGCGTTGGCTGGATTGAGCACGTAGGCAGCGTTCGGTGCCATTGCAGCATCGGAGTAGCAGAATTCAAAACCGTCGGGCATACCGTCGCCGTCGGTGTCCCAATCCGAGGGGCCGTTGAGAAGTCCATCACCGTCCATGTCCATCATGAACCAACTTCGCTCAACCCCGGCAAAGGGTCCGACATGGGGCAGGGCTTGCAAGAGCGGTTCGTTGCACTGTTCACCCAGACCCGTGAAGAGTGCAATGGATTGGTTGGCGACTTCAACGATGTCGTCGATGAGGTCCATGTCCGAGTCTCGGGCCGTTGGATTGGTTCCAAAAGCTTCCTCTTCGAAGTTTGCAAGGCCGTCGTCGTCGGAATCCAGCACCATGTCGCAGGAATGTCGGTCGTTGGATGCGAGGTCGTCCCAGTCCGCCATACCGTTCTCTCCATCAAACCGCGACTCGAGCGCATCGCGCATGGCTTGGTCGAGGAGAAGGCAATCCCAGTTACCATCGAGTGGGTTGAACAACACAACCTCACCACCTGGGGTTTGAACGCTGGTTGTGTAGAGGGATTCCCATCGGTCGTTGAGCCCGTCGTTGTCGGAGTCTGCGCGTTGAGGGTCGGTGCCCAATTCTTGCTCGGCTTGGTTCGTCAGACCGTCCCGGTCGGGGTCACCGTTTGGGCCCTGATTTGGGTCGGGCCACGATTCGGTTTCGTTTTCAATTTGGGCGGCGCTGGACTCATCGTTTTGGGTCGGGTCGATTTCAAGATCTTCCGATTCACCGTTATCGAGAGGATTCAATCCATGTTGGACTTCCCAACCATCGGTCATACCGTCGTTGTCGGTGTCTGGGTCGTCAATGTCGGTGCCGTATTGGGTTTCTTCCAATTTATCGGAAAGGCCGTCTCCGTCGCTGTCGAGGGCTTCCAGCATGAGTTCGCTGTCCCCACGGATGTCCTCCTCAACGGCGCTGTCAAAGCCCCCAATTTCCTCGCTTGTTTGGAAAAACCCGGAAATACCGACAAAAAGCGAACCAAATATGAGGGTCGAAACGA
Organism: Methanobacteriota archaeon; assembly: GCA_002722695.1. Classification (GTDB taxonomy): domain Archaea; phylum Thermoplasmatota; class Poseidoniia; order Poseidoniales; family Poseidoniaceae; genus Poseidonia. The sequence goes on along the minus strand of PBMS01000041.1, from coordinate 2,599 downwards.
TTGCTACGTAGGCCATTTGGTTGTGGTTGAGACTCAAAGGTAACACCCCGCACCGCAGTGCATTCTTTACGAGGCATTGATTCGGTTATGAACCTTGACCACAGATGAGCACAATAAAAACATCCACTTGGCCGCTGTGACTGCGTTTTTGTTCAATATTCAATTGAAGGTTCTCGGAGTGAAAGTATCCACTCATGTTCAGCGTGTTCCAAGGTTGACTGCACACGGGTTCCGTAAGCTCTCTTCCACATACCAATAAGTGAGCCCAACACAAACGGCACCACGGGGGATTGAACACGAAAAACCGTCACGTTTTTCCCGTCCGAGACGTGCTCGTCAACGTCAACTCGACCAAATCCACGATGGGAAAAGTGAGCATCCAAATGACCAGACCAATCCGATGAGGTTTGCACATAGATGGGTCGATCGGTTTCCTCAAAGGCTGTGCATGCAGCATGAGCAACCGCCTTCAGAGCTGAAACATCGTCGATGGTCGTCCCCTCGGCCACATCGATTTGTTGCACGCTGCCCCCCACCGGACGGCCGCAAAGAGATGCAAATAGGTGATGAAAAAGGTCAACTGGAAGGAACATTGACCGTGCCTCAGCGAGGTAGAACCCTGAATCCCTCACGTCCAATTCCAGTTCAAGCGGCGCTGAGAGCGATGGAGAGCGATGCATTCCAGACCACGTTGGGGATCGTGGTGGGCTCGGTGCGGTCATTTCACCGTCCTTCTCAGTAAATGTGGTAGCGATGGCATCCGAGGACCGCTGTCGCCATTCAACGTTGTATCGCTGACCGTCAAGATGCTCCCTGTGAGCCAGACTGAAACCGACCGAGAGAGCGTCATGGGCTGGGTGTGCGATGAATTCTGGGTGAAAGGCCCCCCAACCCATCAATCCAGAGCGCTTCTGAAGTGCCTCCCGAACGCGTTTGCGACCAAACCACCGACCCTGCTTGAACCGGTCTTCACTTCCGATGATGCGTTCCTCTGCATCGGTTGCAGCGTAGATCAGTTTTCTGCCCAGCGGTGAATCAAAGCATGCGTCCAAGGCGTTCCAAAAATGCTGAAACTCAACCGTTCCCATCAAAACGCAACCGTGACCGAGATCGTCACAATGAAAGCCGTTTGAATCAAACGTGAAGCCCGGGTATGAGCGGTTGGGCCCTACCCCCATCAAAGCACCTCCTTACTCAGGGTATCCAGAGCGCTCGTCCTCGTTGAAGCAGTAACCAATGGTTTGTCGGTTCTGCTTCAACTCGTGAACGTCGTTTCGAACCGTTGCGGGATCTTCTCCTTGAAGGAGGACGCGAGCGTAGAACGATGCGACGACCTCCATATCCTCCTTCGAGAAGCCCACGCGGGTCAATTCCTGCACCCCGAGACGGAGACCTGAGGGCGTCATGGCTTTGGTATCACCGGGAAGCATGTTCATGTTGGTGATGATGCCAGCGTCCTCCAGAAGTTGGGCCGCTTTTGCACCCGCACCGGAATCCAAATCCCCGTGGCGAGTGAGAACCTGATGAGACGCCGTGTAGCCACGACTTTCGGCGAGCACATCGAAGCCTTCTGCGGCGAGCGCTCCTGCGAAGGCCTGAGCGTTGGACACGATGTCTCGTGCGTACGCTTCGCCGTATTCCATAAATTCAGCCAGAGCCATAACTTTCCCAGCGACGTGATGCAAATGGTAGGACGAGCAGACCCCGGGGAACATGGCGTTGTTGAGTTTGCGGTGAAAGGTTTCGTCTTCCGAAGAGGAGAGCAGAAAACCGCCTTGTGGACCGGGGAAGGTCTTGTGACTTGAACCCGTCATCAAATCAGCACCTTCGCGAAGCGGATCCTGAAATTGTCCGCCAGCGATCAAACCCAACACGTGCGCTCCGTCGTACATCACCGATGCACCGACTTCCTTCGCTGCGTTGGCCATCTCCTCAAGCGGCGTGGGAAACAAGAACACAGATTGGCCAAACAGCGCCACTTTTGGCTTCACGTCACGGATCGTCTTGCACGCAGCGTCGACGTCAGGCTCCATTCGTTCTTCGTCCCAGGGATAGGTGGTCAAGTTCAGATCACGAAGGCCCACCGCGCCCATTCTTGCATGCGAGATGTGCCCTCCATCGGCCGTTGAGACCGCAGTGATGGCGTCCCCTGGCTTGGCCAACGCCTTCAGTGCTCCGATGTTGGAGACGGTTCCTGAAATGGATTGGATGTTGGCGAACGGGGCCCCGAAGACCTTCTGAGCGAGCTCAATACCCAACGCTTCAATGGTGTCAAAGTCCTTGCAACCCTGATAGTACCGCTTCCCGGGGAGCCCTTCAGCGTAGCGTCCGTGAAGATCACTGCCTACGATGTCTCGAACTGCGGGCGAAACGATGTTTTCTGAGGCGATCATGCCCAAGCCATTCCGATAGAGCGCATCGCTTGATTTCACTGCCTTTTGAACGATCTCGGCGTAGCCGATGTGTTCAGATTGTGGGGCCCATGCACCGCGTTGAGAGGTCATGTAGCGCCGGTAATTCGGACAGTCCTTGAACCCTCGTCACGTTTCCGACGAGCCTGCTTGGCGGTCAAGAGCGTTCACTTCGAATCGTGTTTCTG
>PBMS01000040.1 GCA_002722695.1 Methanobacteriota archaeon | reverse complement strand
TGATGCCCCTTTTTCCCAACGAGCGTCCGATGTCTCGCAACGAGCTTGAAGCGTGGGCTCTTCAGCGGGGTCGCTTGCACCTCCCGCCCGCCCTCGATCGGATGCGAGCTCAATGGGCCAACGACGAGCGGAAGGCCGGCGATTGGACTGACGTCGACGAAAATCGTTGCACAGAGATGGTGCTGAACGCTCTTCGCTTCCATCTTGATGAGGTCGCCCGGTGTCATGAGGCGGGCGGAGGTCCGGGCCTCGAAGCATGGCGAAACGGTGAACGGTCCGAGTGGCCTTCACCAGATGGGTTTCCTTACGAATCGTTTCCTTCGACACATCCTTTGGCCGGCGAGGGGGACATCTCTTGGACCGAAGCATGGGAGGTCGCTCGACCGTGGTTTGTGGATCCCGACGCTCCGTCGTTCACGATGAACGCCGTGCATCCAGATCATTGGTTCCAAGGCGAATACGACCTCGTTTACCGCTGGACTGGAGCCCCGGTCATCGTTGATTTGAAGGCCAGCATTGGTGCGAACGACCGTTCCGGTGATTACGTTGAACAACTCAATCTTTACGCCATGCTGTGGCACGTAACACACGGCCGTTCGCAGGGTGTCGATGGTCTGCAAATTTGGTACCTTGGGCATCCAAGCATCAAAACCGTCCCTGTCCCAAGCCTTGAGCACGTGGAGGCACTCGAGGCTAAAATGCAGGACCTGTGGAAGTTGCTCAAGACGGAAACACCGAGCCGCGAGGATTGCCCGCCCGAGCCCAAACCCGTTCGAGGTTTTTCCCCTGGAGGGGTGCCCATCGAACCTCCTGCTGAAGTCCGTTGTGACCGTTGCGATTGGCGCTCAGTGTGCCCGGGAGGCGAGGGAACGGACGAGCGTCGCCTTTCTTCTTCCGTCCAATTGCCCGGCTCAAATCAGCGGACGCCGTTGCAGCCCATCGGGGGGTTGAACCCACGCGCTACGGTCCGGGGAGAGCTGTTTACCGTTGGCTATCTCAAGGACGGTGTCCCTCTCAAAATGTCTCTAAAACAGGGCACGAACACGGCCCATGTACAAGTGATTGCGACGTCTGGATCCGACGGCACGCCGACCGTGGCTGTTGCGGCCATGAAGGGCATGAAGGTGCTCGTCAAGGATGCGGTGTTTACCGTCAACTGGAAGGGTGAAATCGTGTTGAAAATGGACCCGTTTTCCAAATTGGTGGCCGACGATGACATCGAGGTTGAATCGAGCGATCTGTTTGACTTCCAGGCGAAACACAACATCGGAGGCACGGTGGTGTACACGTACGAAAAGAGCGGTGTGGGGAAAACCGGAAAGCCCTGGTCTCGAAAAGGCATGATGGTGATGGACCACACCGGTGCGTGCAAGGTGGAGGGCTGGGCCGACGATTGGAACCATCAATACTCCATGGTGGAGGTTGGCGATGTGGTCGTGTTGGCCAATCTTGGTTTGGACGCATGGGCCACCGAGGTTCGCGGAGATTATACGAGGAACTCGAGGTTGCAGATCGTTGAACGCGTGAACCGATCAACCGCCTGACGAGATGGTGGTGACCATCAAGCGGACCGATTGATTCAGAGGCGTGGCGTGCGGTAGCACCGTTCCGTCGTGGCTCACAATGACCATGGATGGAAGCACACCCGCCGCCTGTAAAGCCGCTCGCACCGTGTCACCCTGATTCACTTCGACGATGACGTCAACGTCTCTGCCGTGGAAGTGGACCTCCATGACGCGACGACCAAACATCATGCTTATGACCATGGCGCATGAGCCGTGGAACGGAGCCGAGGTCGCATAGCCCGGTATTGCGGTGGATTCGAAATCCACTGTCCCTTGGACGCGGGGGTTCAAATCCCTCTCTCGGCGCTCTCAAATCACATATAGAACGCGTCATGAGGGCTTGTCATTTCCCTCACGAGGTCGTCTTTTGCAGCAGGGGCTCGTGCCTCCAATCGTTCACGGAGCCATTCGCTCCCGTTGGTGGGTACCGTTAACCCGAATTCGAACCATCGTTCGACGTGCTCAATCAGTCGTTGTGAAGCCAGAATGTCCCCGCTGCTACCGACGGTTGTCCCAATGACGCACGCTGAGTTGATGCCGTAAAGCGGCCCCATTGAGGCCAACAAGGCAGCAACGCCAATGGCGCCCGACCTTGGCTCATCGCGGCGAACGTCAACGCCCATCGCTTCCATGTCGATACGGAAGGATGCAGAACTGGCCACAGCGAAGGTGTCCTTGATCTCGGGTTTGTCGATCATCCCTGCCAAGACAAGCACGGTGGTTGCGCTTTGTTGTTCGAGGAACGCCATGACCTCTCGTGCAAGGTTGGATTGAAGAGCAGGGTCGTTGGGTTGGGCCTTTCCCGACAGCGTAAGCAGCGGTTTTTCAGCCCCCGTTCGAACGATGCTCAAGGAAAGATGAGGCGGCGCAAGGAGTCCGTCTTCGTCCAGTTCGGCGTGCGGTGGTAGCCCCACGGGGTGGAGTCGAGCAACCTCGAGGCTGTCTTCCAACTTGCATATGGAGTCGACAGCCACCTTGCCCATGTTTCCAACGCCTGGGAAGGCGATGAGGATCGTGGCCCCTTCGGGCAAGTGTTGGATTCCATTTCTCCATTCAACCCGAAGTGTCATGAACGTCGTAACCGGTGAACACGCGCTATAATGTTTCACATCAAATCACGGCGATGCACGCCGCTTTTTCGTGGGTTGGCAGGTGCCGGTCACTCTTCTTCAGTGGCGTGTTGCGCTTGCATCTGTTCGAGGCTAGGGAGGGTTGCGAGTTGCTCAGGCCAATCGTCGTCTTCAACACCGTTCATTTTGCGTCGTAGAGCCGCACGGTGATCTTCAGGCGACCACTTGAGGGGTGCAGCTGCTTGGGCCTGTCCACCGCAAACCGGACAGATGGTGCTCAAGCTGAACGCACCGCACGAGAGGCATTGTTGCATGCGCTGCTTGGCCATGGAATCACTCTCGCTGGGCGTTTGCCTCACCGCCGGAGGCGGTGATGTGGCTCACCACGGCGTTGGTGGCTTCTTCCCACATGGTCTCGGCGACTTTGAAGTCCGGTGCTCGGAGTTCAATTCGGTAGGCCGGCGCACCGTCGTAAAAGCACTTGACGTCGATTTCCTCGGCTTCGTTGGAGAGGGATTCGGCCGCTTCGAGAGCGGAGCGGATGACGGCGACGCCGTCGGTTGCATTGATGCTCAGGGTCAAGGTCCCACGCACTTCAACAAAGGGCGGGATGATGTTCTCAACAGCAAGTTCGATGAATTGAGGCAACCAATCGCCTTCAAAACCGGCGTTTTCCAACGCGCCTTCCTGCATCGCCGCTTCCTCAAACGCAGCGTAAAGTCCACCGAAGGCGTCCGACAATTCGGTGGATTGTTCAACGACGGTTTCTTCCTTCCAACCCACCTTTTCACCGAGCACCTTGAGGAGCTGCTTTGCACGCTGTTCGTTTTTCCACTCTTGAAGTCGGTCTCTGCGTCGTTCTTCTGAAACCGATTTCAGAGAGAGCTCGAGGGAGGTGCCGTCTCGACGAGTCCGCATCACTTTGCAGATCACGCGCTGACCCTCTCGGACGAAACCACGGATGTTTTTGACCCAGCCGGAGGCAATCTCGCCAATGAAGATGAACCCCTCAATTCCCTCGAATTCATCAAGGTCGACGTAAGCACCGTTCTGCTTTACGTTGGTGATGGTGGCCACGACAAGTTCGCCTTCATCGGGTGTGGCGCCTTCTTGATTGACCATGGAGGCTCAGCCTCCTCAGTTCAACGCTTCAACAACGGTGCATCCAACAAGATCGGCCTTGCCGCCTGCGGGCTTGGTCAGCGTTGCACTGCAAACGCCGCAAGCAATCGAGGTGGTGGCTCGGGAGAATATGATGGATTCGCTTCCGCAATCGCGGCAATTCACTCGGAGGAAATAGTTGGCCATGTGATTCACCTCAGCGGTCGACGAGTTCGAATTTCTTTGCACGCTTGCAAGGAGCGTAATGGGCCTTGCCGGTCTCCGTGCATCGGTAGAGGATGTTGACGCGCTTGGTTGGTTTTTCACGACCGTCGGGTTTTGGACGAGGGAAACCACGGTATCCAGCCATGACACGGCGGAAACGTCGTTGACCCCAGCGCAGTTCAGAAGCCCGTCTTTTCTTCACACGCTCCACCGTGTGGAGGGTGTGCTTACCGGCGGATGGACTGTAGCGCATAACTTGACGGGGTCGCTTCACCATGTGAACACCTAAGCGTTCAGCCCACAGAGGTCGGGTATTTATGCCCTCCGCCATGCGTTTTGGACACAAACACCGTACTGCGTTTCCGCTGGTGGTATTCTCTATAAATTGAGGAGGTTTCCAACCTTCATGGAAGAGGCGACGCAAGCCTTCGTTTTCTTCTGGCTTGCCGGGCTTCTCGTGGTCTTTGGGTTCATGGTCGGGTTTTTCTCGAAAGTTGGCTGGCAGCGTCGTTTCGGAGCCGTTGTCGGTTCGGCCGGTATGTTGTCGTTGTTGGCCACACCGTGGACGCTCTCGTTCTCCCCCTCCAGTGCATTTGGGCACCTCCTCGGAAGTTTGATTGGACCGGCCGTGCTTCTTGGTGTCGGCTTCTATCAAATCACCTTCTCAGGTCATGTCCCTGTTGGTCGCCTGACACGAACAGATCGCACCATCGGCGTCGTCATGGTTCTCATCGGTGTTCTCTGGCTCGAAGCCATGCACTGGTGGCATCTGACACCTACCTATCCCGACGCCGTAAATCGATACTGGCTTATCTTTTGGCCCACGATGCTTTTGGGTACCATCGCTGCCTCGTGTGGGGTCTATGCCGTGGTGGATGTGGTCGGTGAACAACGCCAACGTGAGCGACAACTGATGGTGCTCCTGGCGGTGTTTGCTGGTTTTCTTTTGATGCTCGGGGCGAGCAGCGACGGACCCAACGTGGACAGGAACGTGTTTGCAGACGAGGTGCTTTTGGCGGCTGCAGACATCTTTGGCGCGCTGGTTGGTGCTGCCGTTGCCGTGCTTCTCTTTGCAGTGGTTCTTGCGGTGTATGAGTCACAGCAGCCCGCACCCACCCGACTGAACCCTCCCAGCGCAGCACAGCTCAACGACGCCGGACGAACCATAGCTCAAAACCTGCGAGGTGAGTATGAGGATGAGTGAAACATCTTCGAGCCGTTCACTCCTCCGGTTGAGTGGATTTGCTGTTTTGCCAATGGCGGCTGCCGTTGCGTTGGTCTCCGTGCTCTCGGGTGGCTTAACAGACGGAGCGTTGGTTCGATTTGCCAACTCCATGCTCACCGCGTTCACCCTGGTTTCGTTTGTGCTCTTGCTCACCCTCGTGGTGTACGGGGATGCAAGAAAGCGTCCCATAGCCCCGCTTTTGGGCATGTGCTTGAGCGTGGCCTTCGGTGCTGGACTCACCGTGTTTTTCCTGTCCCAAGGGGAATTGTTGATGGAAGACAACGGCTCGGTTAGAGCTCAAGCGCTTTCCAACATCGTCCGCTTTGGAACCACCATGCTCGGCCTTGCCATGGCCGCAGTCGTGGTCTTTGGCACCCTTTTCTCCAGCTTGATGGGCGGACCCAAACGCACAATCATGTTTGAAGAGGAATAAACGGCATCATGGAGCCTGCCGTTGATTTCATAAGGGGGAGGTCGGTGGCAAAGTCGTTCGGGTGAGGTTATGTCCAAAGGTACACCATCCATGGGTCGACGACAAAAGACCACCCACATCCGTTGCCGACGCTGCGGACGAAGCTCTTACCACAAGCAAAAACGCGTTTGCTCATCGTGCGGATACGGAGAAACTTCCAAGATTCGAAAATACAACTGGGCCAAGAAGACGCACCGTCCCAAGGCCTGAAGCATTCTCATCGGAACGATAAGAAGCAACCTCGCTTTCCTACAAACGAGGCGAACGCATGTGCGGCATCCTTGGTATCGTCGGTCAACCAAATTCCCACGTCAATCAACTGCTGTACGACGGGCTCACCGTGCTTCAACATCGGGGTCAGGATGCAGCCGGTATTCTTACCGACACGGGCAGTCATTTCCGTCTGCGAAAATCAAATGGACTCGTCTCCGATGTCTTCTTCAAGCGCCACATGCTTAGGCTCGAGGGGAACGTCGGTATCGGGCATGTTCGCTACCCAACCGCAGGTTCCTCCTCCCGGGCTGAGGCCCAGCCGTTCTACGTCAATTCACCGTACGGTATCGCACTGGCGCACAACGGGAACCTCACGAACGCTGAAGCGCTCGGTGGCTACCTGCGCAACGAATGCATGCGGCACATCAACACCACGAGCGACTCAGAGTTGTTGCTGAACGCTTTCGCTGTGGAACTCAGCCAGCGCAGCTCAGCCCTCAACATTCAAGGCGACCCACACATGAACATCGAAACCGTGTTTGGGGCCATCAGCGCCGTCAACGATCGTGTTCGAGGTGGCTACGCCTGCGTATCTGTTATTTCGGGGTACGGTCTTCTGGCGTTTCGAGACCCCAACGGCATCCGCCCGCTCGTCTACGGAAAGCGAGAATCGGAAGGCCAAACCGAATACATCGTCGCCAGCGAGAGCGTCGCCATCACGGCTTTGGGCTTTGAAATCGTTCGAGACGTGCGTCCCGGTGAGGCTGTGTTCATCAGTTCATCGGGGCACCTCTTTACCCGGCAATGCTCCAAACCTGCCAGCTACACGCCGTGCATCTTCGAGCACGTCTACTTCGCCCGACCCGATTCGGTCATCGACGGGATGTCGGTGTACCAATCCCGATTGAATCAGGGTCAGCGGCTGGCGGAGCGACTGATTGAATCCTGGCCGGACCACGACATTGACGTGGTTATTCCCATTCCTGACTCGGGCCGTCTCGCCGCTTTGCAGATGGCAAAGGCCCTCAATTTGCCCTATCGTGAAGGTTTTGTGAAGAACCGATACGTTGGTCGAACCTTCATCATGCCGGGTCAAGCGATGCGGGAGAAGTCCGTTCGTCGTAAACTCAACGCCATCGAACACGAGTTCCGGGGAAAAAACGTGTTGCTGGTTGACGATTCCATCGTTCGGGGCACCACCAGCGCCCAGATCATCGAAATGGCTCGAGAGGTCGGTGCGAACAAAGTGTACTTTGCATCGGCCGCCCCGCCGGTTCGCCATCCCAACGTCTACGGCATTGACATGCCGGCGGTGAACGAATTCATCGCCAACGGACGCACGATAGAGGAGATCAATCAAACCATCGGAAGCGATCGTTTGTTCTACCAAACCCTCGACGACCTCATCGAGACCACTCAGCAGGAAGGCTCAGAGGTTGTGGCCTTTGATTCCAGTTGTTTCAACGGCGAGTACGTTACTGGCGACATTGACAACGCTTACCTCCATAAGTTGGACAATGCGCGCAACGATGGCGCAAAAGGGCATGCGCACGTCGACGACGCTGTGATCGACCTTCACAACGACGACGACCTATGAAGGTGCTCAACGCAAGCGAGTTCTTTTCTACGAGTCAGGCAAGCCTCGGGCATGGTGTCCACCCGACGCGTTGTGCCGTTGGTCCGTCCCGACGCCAAAGTCAGCCATCTGATCGTGGATGAGGACAGCGCCAGCGTGGTTTGGGTCGAGGGGGGTCGAACCGTCAAGTGGTCCGTCTTGGAACCAGGGGGCCAACTCGGACCGATTTCGGACGTCTCGGTCTCCAACGTTGTATCGTTTTTGGCGTACCATCGGTCGATGATCGTGGTCGGAGACGAGATTGGACATCTCACCTATTACGATACGGACGGCCAACGTCTCGAGACACACGACATCGACGGTGGGGTTCAACATTGTGTTCCCAGAGGGTTGAAATTGGTGGTTCTGAGCGGCATGGGCGAGGTGATACTGGTTCAATTTGAACGGGAAACCATCAACCTCTCGCACCGGTTTGAACTGGACGACGTCCTCCACGTCGCCGTCCACGAGAATCGGATTTACACCGCCGACCAAACAGGCTCAATCGTTGCCTTTGATGAGACGAACGTGGTCTGGCGACGGCCGTCGCGAGGCGAACACGGGGAACGAATAACGGGCCTCGGCCTGACCGGTTCGGGTGGTTTTTTCCTCACCCGTGAAGGTCATGCTATGGTGGCCGGCGACGAGGAAGCCATCGAGTTTGAATTCTGGGAATCGGACCGTCTTTCAATACGCTGCGATCTACGTATGCGTCTGCTTACTTCCTCGCCTTCCTCCGGTGGAGCGCTGATGGGTTTTGATGACGGGAGCGTTCACCGGCTCGACGACGACGGGCGAATGGAGGCCGTCATGGAAACCAAGCATCCCATTTTTGCCGTCGTCCAACACGGTTCTGAGGTCGCAGCAAGTTCGTGGTTCTACATACACGGCACGAGCAACGGTGAGGCATGGAAGGCCGAACACCAAGGCATGCCACAACTTTTGGTCCACCATCGCGGCCGCAACGCCCTGGTGTTTGCAGGTGACGACCAGAACGACTACACAAGCCCTGAACCGATTGGGCTTATCGACCTGAATCAGGATGTTGTTGAGCTGGACGACGCCGAGTTGACCCTTTGGTTCCAAGCCTCCGATTCGCCCGCTGAACTCTCCGCTGAGGCCCTTTACGGCGACGACGAAGGCGAAGTGCTCAACTTGCTGACCGATGAAGAGCGCGCCTCCTTCTCTCAACCCGCCACCGATGTTGGCTCGGCCTCGCTCCTCGCCGCCATGGGCGAAGTTGAGCCGGCTTCGGAGAACCTCACGCCCGTGTTGGATGAATCCGATTTACTTGAGGCGCTCGGCGGTGTTGACGAGTTGACGCTTGAAGAGGAAGGTGAATTGATGGATGCGCTCTCGGCGAGTGTTTCCGATCGCATTCCTCCCCGCGCGTTGGCGGGCGATGACCAGCGCCATGTTGCCGAGGAAGACGGGACGTGTGTTGTGCAGTTGGATGGACGGGGTTCCTACGACCCGCAGAATCAAATCAAGGGTTGGGCGTGGCACGACGGTCGAGGTCAAGAATTGGCGACGGGGCCAAAAGTCAACCTCAAACTCCCCGTGGGTCGCCATCGATTCGAGTTGAGGGTGATCGACGTGGAAGGTTCCTGGACCACCGATTCGTTGACCATTACCATCGTGGATGGCTCAACCTCATGAAGGAGTTGGGAGTGGAAGCCTCATGGCGCTGAGCGAACCTTGGATCGAGCACTTCATTGTCGGCCCGTTGCAGATGCGATGCTCGGTGGTGACCGATCGACAAAGCGGCGACACCATCATCATCGATGGCGGGGATGAACCCCGACGAATCATTGATTGGATCGATGGCTTTCAAGGACCGGGGCCCAACTGGACCACGGGACCTGAAAACGCAGCCGCAGCCGGCGAACAGAATCTCCCGGAACGAACCGTTGTTGCGCTGGTCAACACCCATGCACATTTTGATCACAGCGGGTTCATCCCCGAACTCCAAGCCCACTACCAGGTGGACTGGTACCTGCACCCCGACGATGATTTTCTCCAAACGCTTGCGCAGGCTTCGGGTCGCCGATACGGATTGACGCTACCTGAACCCGCCGTAGCAGACCATGCATTCAAATCGGGCGAAACCTATGCCTTCGGTTCAATCGAGCTGAAAATCCTCCACACGCCCGGGCACACGCTGGGCGGTTGCTGCCTCCTGCTTTCGGTGAGCGACGGCCCGGACCATGTGTTCGTGGGCGATACGTTGTTTGCAGGTTCTGTTGGTCGAACCGACATCGCCAATTCAGGCGGCGATTTTGACCTGCTTGCGCATTCCATACACACGCAGTTGTGGCCCTTGGACGAGGCTACCGTGGTCCATCCAGGGCACGGTCCTTTGACCACCATTGGTCACGAGAGGCGAACCAATCCATTTGTTGGAGACTCTGCCGGTGCAGGGGGAACGTACGGGTTTGGAAAGTACGCCTGATCAGCCCATGATGCCCTTCAAGCTGGAGTGAAGGACGGGGAGGGCATCTTCCCATGTAGCCACGATGCCGTAGTCTGCATGTTGGAAGATGGGCGCGTCGGCGTCTTTGTTGATGGCGACGATGTACTTCGAGGAACGCATGCCGGCCAGGTGCTGGATTGCGCCCGATATGCCGACGGCGATGTAGAGATTGGGGTTCACGGTTTTTCCGGTCTGACCAACCTGCATGGAGTGCGGGATGGCGTCCCACGTGTCCACGGCTGCTCGGGAAGCGCCGACCGCTGCGCCGATGGTGTCCGCGATGGCCTCAAGTTCCGAAAAGTTGTCAGGTGAGCCCATGCCTCGACCTCCAGATATGATGATGTTTGCCTCGCTGACGTCAAGACGTTCTGAGGCTCGAGCCATGAATTCTTGGACCGATGTCGCCACGTCACCCGTTGTATCAAGAACAGCCACGTCGCTTGCACCGCCCTGGGCGGGGGAGAAGACGTTTGAGCGAACCGACACAACAGCAGGGCCGCCGATGGCCACCGTTTGCATGGCCTTGCCGCTGTAGACGGGCGATGTGATTTGATCGCCATCGATTGCAACGGCGTCCTGCACGACAGAGATGCCTCTGCGGGCGGCCAGACGGGCGGCCATGTCTTTGGATTGTGGACTCGCTCCCGTGACGATGGTGCCTTGCGGAACCACGGCGTCAAGTGCGGTTGCCCATGCGCTCGCATCGTAGTGAGCAAACGCATCGGACTTCGCGGCGATGATGTTGGCTGCTCCCATGTTGGCTGCTCCGCTGGCTTGGCCGGCATCGGTGCACGGAACCACGAGGGTGGGTTCTGCCCCCAGAGTGATGGCAGCGCTCACCAGTTCGGCGGTGCTGGGGTGGACGGCGTTGCTGTTCATTTCTGCGATTACGATTGTTTGTGTCATGATTTCACCTCATAGGACGTTGGCTTCGTCTCGAAGCAGTTGCGCCACCTCAGCAGCCGCTGCGCCGCCTTCGTAGCTTTTTCCGGCGGGCTTGGCGGGCGGGAGTGCATGATTGACGACGGAGACGGTGGAGGCTGGAACCTCTATAGAACGAACATCAACGGACGCTCGCTTGGCTTGCATGATGCCCTTGACGTTGGGTTTTCGTACCTTGAGGTCGCCTTTATCGCACGAGATCACGGCAGGCAGGGGTACGCTGACCTTGGCGTTTCCACCGCCGCTCGGCATGACGACGCTCACTCCACCGTCGAAGGAGGCTCCGATGATGTTTGAAACAGACGTCCAGCCCATGCGCTCAGCCAGTCCGGGGCCGGTCGACCCCGCACCGGTGTCGGCTGCGGATTTCCCGCAGTAGACCACTTCGCCACCGAGTTCAGCGACGGCATTGGCAAGAACGGACTGAAGAGCGTTGGAATCCATCTCGCCCTCGGCGTCGACACGCACGATGTGGTCAACCCCGATCGCTTTGGCGTCTTTGAGAATCTTTTCGGCTCCGTTGCCCCCCACCGTCAGCGCCGTGACTTCGCCGCCTGCAGCTTCTTTGTGCTTGAGCGCCGTTTCAACAGCGAATTCATCGTACGGGCTCATGACCATCTTGACCGAGGACAAATCCACTCGACCTCCATTGACCACGATTTTGGCGTTGGTGTCTGGGACTTGCTTGACGAGGACTACGATGTTTGGCATGGAATCAGCTCAGGTAGTGATTTCCTCCACAGAGGCTCAATTGATGAACCTTGCCACACGACCGCCAGACGGCTCAGCGGGAGCGGATTCTGTGGCCAGCCGGTTGTATTATGAACCGTCCCACCTGCCAGCAGAGTCCATGTCGCCGACAGAGAAGGTTGAGGTTGAGCCCGAAGATCAGGATGCCCTGCGAGAATGGAGGGAGATCGTTGAAGCGCACTACCTTCCCGACATCGCCCGGCTGGAAGGCTTGGAAGACAGCGTTCATGGATTTCATATTCAACACAATTTGATCGACAAAAAGCCAACACTTCGACGACTCTTCCATGAAAACCCCACCCGTGCCCTCGAGCTTGGTTCACGCATCATGCGAGAGCAATTCGAGGCTCACAACATCCCCACTCGCCCCGTTCTTCGCGTGGTTGGTTTGTCAGAAAACTACCGCAACCGGGTGGATGAACTGCGCATGCGCGACCGCAACGCTCTGGTGTGCTTGGACGTGAAGATCAACGACGTTTCCCAACCTTACGGCTGGCTCAAGCTCGCCAAGTATGAATGCCGGGACTGTGGAACCCCCACCGAAGTCAAGCAGCGAAGAGCCAGGGAGCGCGAAAGCCCTGCCCTGTGCACGACGTGCTTGCGCAAGGTGTGGGACGCAAAAGACACCGAGGACCTGCCCATGGGCATGTTCAACCCTCGGCCAAATTTTCGAATGGTCATTGAGGAATGCAACTACGAAGACGTGCAAGACATCAGCATGAGCCAAATCACCTACAACAAGGAACACCATCTCATCAGCACCTCATCGCGAAACCAAATCATCGGAACGGTTTCCGATGATTTGGTGGATCAGGTGGGCGAGTTTCCCTATGCCCGCATCAACGGCATTGTTCGAGTGCAGCCTGTTCCCGACCGGAACTTCGCAAAAGACACCCGCCGCCTACTTTCCATCGACGTCATCAGCGTTGAAGAGTTGCACTTGGAGGGCTGACGCTCAACCGTTCATCAATTCAGAGACGCGCTCCAGCGTTTCTGGATGATCTTCGAAGTGGGCGGCCAGTTGTTCCAAGCCTTTCGCCAAACCGTCGGCGACACCAAATTTGGCGTCCAGTGGATGAAGTGTGCCGTCCATCACGGCAGCTCGGAAGGATTCCAGGCTTGTCCACGTGCTGGGCTCCCCGAATTTGGGATTGGGTGTGACGTGGATGGCTCCAAATTCCGGCAGAAGGATGTGTTCAGCAAGTTCGTAAACAGGGGATTCGGGGTCGTCAGGAGAGATGTAAGCCTTTTTCATTTTTTTACGAATCTTGTCGGGCGTGTCGTGGAGCAGGAGCGCACCGTTTGGATCGGATTTTGACATCTTGTGATCGAAGGATTCCATTCGTGCACCGGAGGTTTTCAACGACGAGATAATCGGGGTGTGCAGACACGTCGCTTTGTTCCACCCGTACTTCGAGGCAACGTCCCGCATGAACATGTGCGCTTTGCGCTGGTCCATACCACCAAGGGCGACGTCGATGTCCATCTCGAAGATGTCAGCCGCCTGCATGGCAGGGTAGTAGAATTTCGACAAGTCGTGGTCCGATGAGGCCTCGTCTCGGCCCATGATGGTGAAGGTCTTGCGAACCATGGCAAGCGTTGCTCCTTTTGAACATCGAAGCACTCGGGCCCAATAGGACCCCGACTCCATCAGTTCTGAGGCCCACTTGAATTGCAACTGACCAGGGCCCTCTCCCTCGGGCGGGTGGTTGAGCAAGGAGCGAAACGTTTCCTGCATGTAGACGCCGGTGGTTTGGATGGCTTCCATGTCGCCGTTGAATTTGTCGTTGACCCACGCGTGCCAGTCGGCAAGGAACACCATCACGTTGGCGTTTGCGTCGAGCATTCTCCGCAACTGAAGCGCCAGAACCTTCCAACCGATGTGGGCCTTTCCGCTTGGCTCAAAACCGACATAACATCTCACGACGTCGTCTCCACCGTGAGACGACCCGGTGTGGAGCGCCTTGATGAGGTGCTCAACACCCACAACTTCCTCCACGTGATCAACCATCGTGTGGAGACGCGTGGCTGCATCAACGCTCAAATCGGCGTAGCCTTGTTTGGTGGGGAGCAAGGCAGGGATGTCTTGCTTCGAAGCCATGTTGACGCCTCAGAACAACTTGTCAAGTTTTTTGACTTGAGTTTCTGACGGGGGGGTTCCCGCTTCGATCATCTCTTCGAGTC
Organism: Methanobacteriota archaeon; assembly: GCA_002722695.1. Lineage (GTDB taxonomy): Archaea > Thermoplasmatota > Poseidoniia > Poseidoniales > Poseidoniaceae > Poseidonia. Next base: position 7,356 of record PBMS01000040.1, on the reverse strand, counting down.
CAGCGATGAGTGCGTTGGCCTGGTCGATGGTGGCCTGATCCAGGTTTTTCATGAGTTCCATGGACTTGTGGGCCATTTTTATGGCGGATTTGGCCTTGGAGAACTTCTTCGTTTCCTCTTTTGCTTTGTCGCCTCGTTGCTTGGCGTTGTACCCGGTGGCATCGTCAAGGAACCCCGACCAGCGTTTTCTCGACTCCATGGCCTTTTGAGGACCCTCATCGGAATCGAGGAACTCTCCAAGTTCAGAGCCTTTCAGTTGGACCACGTCAACCGCAAGTTTGCCGTTGTCGTCGTACGAGCCTTGAACGCTCACCAAAAGACCGTAGGAGCCCGTAAAGACACCTTCAGAATCAACGTTGATGTTTTCGAAGTACGTGGTGGCCAACTTGGCCAAGCCAGCGTTCCCGCCCATCGATTTTATCAGACCACGCTTGACGGCGAATCGCTCCATATTTGCCCGAACTGTTCAAGTCTCATAAGCCCACCGTCCGAACCGCCTGTCGCATGCCATCGGATGGGAGATGTTTTGATGATGCGCCGGGTCGCTAAACCATGCGAGGTGCGCCATGGCTTGCCGTTGTCTTGGTCGGTGTGCTGATGATGCCGATCGCCACGGCTGAGCTCACGAGCCGAATTGAGTTGGTCGATCGTGGGACCTTGCACGACACCGATTTAGGCATCACCGTGGGTTCGGTCTCACCCGGTGGACAAGACGTCCTCGTTGGTGGCTTGAACGGGTACGCAAGGTTGTTGTCAGCAGACGAAGCCGACGACCGGGCGATGGATGTCGAGCTCGTGACCGGCCGCAACTCCACTGTGAACGACATTGCTTGGCACCCCCGAGGTAACACGGCCTTGCTGGTCGGGGACGACGGCATGGCGATGCGATACGATACCTACGATCACAGCATTACGTACGTGAACGGCACCTTCACGGTGCTCGGGTACGAATTGACGTCGGTTGTTTGGCGACCCAGCGGTGACTTTGCTTACGTCGCAGCAGCGACGGGCGAGGTGTGGAAGTTTGCAGAACACACCGGGTTTGAACCGTTGGACAACCTTGGAATCAGTCGAGTCACGGACATCGCATGCCACCGAAACTACAACGTTTGTGTGATGGCAACGGTTGACGAGGGCATGGCAATCATCGATGAAGCACACGCCGTTGGTTGGCTGACACAGACCGCAGCTCAAACATGGGTCGGGGTTGATTGCGCAAGCCCCATTCTCAACGAGTGCGTCGGTTTCGCCAGTGGTCTGACCAGCTCGGTCGTACGCATCAACACGATTGAACCTCGCCAATCAACGGTTGAAGATCCCGGTCGCATTTCCCTCCCCTCCGGTGAGTACGTTTCGGTTACCCGCGGTCATGACGGTACCAGCCTGGTTCATCTCGCCCCCTTGGGTCTGGTTCGAAACACCCCCATGAGTGGTGAGGCTTTCACGGTCTTGGTGCCGGGTGATGCCGCCGACTGGGACGAAATCATCGCCGGTCGTGGCCTGGCAGTGGTGTGGGAAACCAGCCAACATCGAGGCTTCATCATCACCGATTTTGGCAACATCATCGAGTTTTCACCCGCCACCGAGGAGGTCGACATGAACATCATGGACGTGTTGGTGCTCGGCGCTGTGTCCATTTCGGTGCCAGGGGTCATCTTGGGACTCATCTACATGAACAGCCCGTGGATGCAACGAAAGTATCGGAAATGGCGGTTCAGAAAGAAATGACCACACCCTTTCTATCACACGAATAGACATGTTGATGAAGCACCCGCGTGGTACATAAAATGAGGGTGGGATATGGAGCCGTTCGAAGGACTCGATTTTTACGATGTTGAAAGTTTACTGACCGAAGAGGAAATCATGGTCAGAGACATGGTTCGTGCTTGGGTCGACGAAGCCGTGATCCCCAAGATCGAGCACGCCTGCGACGAGGGCGTGTTTCTCGATGAATGGCGAGTGGCCCTCGGTGAGATGGGCGTGCTGGGTGCACCGCTCGAGGGATACGGGTGTCCGGGTCTCTCTTACGTTGCTTACGGACTTATCTGCCAAGAACTCGAGCGCGGCGACAGCGGTCTGCGCTCCTTTGCTTCGGTCCAAGGTTCTCTAGCGATGTACCCCATTTGGGACTTTGGAACCGAAGAGCAAAAAGAGAAGTATCTACCAAAAATGGCCTCGGGGGAATGGGTCGGTTGTTTCGGTCTCACCGAGCCCGACTACGGCTCCAATCCCGGCGACATGGTCACCAAGGCCGAAGACAAGGGCGACCACTACCTTCTCAACGGTGCAAAAATGTGGATCACCAACGGAACCATCGCCGACGTAGCTGTGGTGTGGGCTAAACTTGACGGTGTCATCCGAGGTTTCATCATCGAGAAGGAGGATGAAGGTTTCAGCGCACCCGAAATGAAGGGGAAACACTCCCTCAAAGCCAGCGTCACGAGCGAACTTGTGTTTCAGGACTGCAAGATTCCAAAGGATCGCATGCTGCCCGGCGTGAAAGGTCTGCGCGGGCCGTTTTCCTGCCTGAACAACGCACGATACGGCATTTCTTGGGGCGTGCTCGGCTCGGCCATGGCGTGTTTCCACAGTGCGAAGACCTACGCTCTGTCTCGCATCCAATTTGATCACCCCATCGCCTCGTATCAACTGGTCCAGAACAAACTGGCATGGATGCTTCGAGAAATCACCAAAGGTCAACTTCTCGCATACCACCTGGGGAAGAAAAAGGACGACGGTTCTTGGTTCCCAGAGCAAATTTCGCTGGCCAAGATGAACAACGTTGACATTGCTTTGGAGATTGCTCGTGTTTCAAGAGATATTCATGGCGCCAACGGCGTCCTTGACGAATACCCAATTATGCGCCACATGGCAAACCTTGAGTCGGTAAAAACTTACGAAGGAACCCACGACATTCACAACCTCATTTTGGGGCGATACATCACCGGTATCCAAGCCTTCACTCGCCAGGCTTGATGGCCCATGTACGCCTACCTTCGCCTGCTGTGGATGAGGGGAAAGCACCTGTTTACGAAGCCAAAGCAGTTCGACCCGAGGCAACAACACGTTTGGTTGATGCGACCCGGCCTGAACGACATCGATCTCTACCCCGAAGTGAACAACGGCCGACATTTTGTCCTTTTTGATCTCGCACGATACCAGCTCGCCATGAAGATCGGTCTGTTTCGATGGGTGAGGACAACCCGCTCAGCCTTCGTTGTTGCCGGCTCAACCATTCGATACAGGCACCGTTTGTTGCCTTGGAGGCGAACCGAAATCCAAACGCAACTGGTGGGCATGGACGACCGTTTTTTCTATTTCCAGCACAAAACCCTCCAGCGCAACAAGACTTGTTCGGTTGCGCTGGTGCGCACCGGCGTCCGAAGAAAAGGTGTGGTTCCCCCGACAGAGGTCATGGAGGGCATTGGCATGCCCCTGAAACCGTTCATGGAGCCTTGGGTGGAGGAATGGAACGCTTGGGACGATCGTCAAGCGGGCGTAAACTGAGCCATCACACGCTGGGCAGCAGCCCAACACGTGCCAACGCCGCCCACACTGGGTCGAGGAAGGCGGGTAGGAAGCGATGACGCAGATAAACTGCGGCGGCGAGCGAAATCTTCTGGACCTTGTTCAACTTCACTCGCTTGGTGAACACGTCGCCCTGTTGCTTTTCGATTTGCCGAAGGATCTTGTCGTAAAAGGCGATCATGGCGGCGGGAGAATACCGGGTTCGTCGGGGGAGGAGGGGCAAGAGCGCGCGGGCCTCTTCGAGATAGGTGCGCGCACGAGCGGCGTATTCGCGGCAGTACGGTTCCCAATGCTTGTTGAGAACGATTTTTCCATTGAGTTCCTGTTCCTCCATGCCGTTGCGCTCAAGTTCGTCCAGCGGAAGGTACACTCTGTCCCGCTGGATGTCTTCTCCGACGTCCCGCAGAACGTTGGTCAACTGCATGAAGATGCCCCAAGACTCAGCGTATTTTTTCGCCATGGGGTTGTCGTAGCCGTACACCTCAATGCACATCAGTCCAACCACAGAAGCCACTCGGTAGCAGTACACATAGAGTTCGTCGAAGGTGCGATATCGGTTGTTGTAAAGGTCGTCTTCCATGCCCGAAATCAGGTCGTCAAAGACGTCTCGGGGGATGGAGTAGCGCTGCACTGTGTCCTTGAGCGCGAGGAAGACGGGGTCGGTTGAGTGCACATCACCGTAGCATGTGGACAACTTTTTGCGGAAGAAAAAGAGCTGCGTGATTTTGTTGAGATAGGCCTCCTCGTCAAGGATGGTGCCACGGTCTTGGAGGGATTCGAGCTGGTTTCTGTAGGCCGTGGCTTCCGGGTCCATTTCACCTTTGCTACCTGGGAATCGATCGGCCCAGTCGCCGTCAGCAATGTCGTCCGCTCGTCGACAAAAAGCGTAAATGGCGCACATGGCCAGACGTTGCTCGTCGGGCAAATACTTGAACGAATGATAGAAATTACCTGCCTCCCGCATGGTGAGTTCTTCGCAGTAGCGGTAAGCAAGTTTGTGTAATTCGGCAGGCGGTTGCTCCGACCAAATGGGGGCATCGAGGTGGGAGAACGGATCGACCAGTTCGTTGGTTTCACCGACGATACCGATGAATGAGGCACCTTCTCGGAGCGCCTCCATGGCGGTGACGCTGACGGCCTTCACGGCGTCTCGAGCCAGCATGACACCTGCCCTGAGCCGATCAAGCGTGGTCGGCGGACGGACACCGTCTTCGTCAACCCTGCTGGATGCGTTGCCCTTGAGCGGGAACAGCAGGTCGAGCGGTTTGCGGCGTTCAAGCATCCTGACCGATACGCCCTTGCGTCCCTTGTTTAAGAGACCTCGCTTTGGGAGTGCGGGTGCGAGCCCGAATTCATTTTTATGTGAGCATCTATTTACTAATGCACTCTGATTCTATAGATGCTATGGCGCATCTTTGTTCTTCTCCAGAAGACGTCGAACCCCACCGGGTATGAGGAGGGCGCGCAGCAATTTCTTTGCATAGGTTTTCATTTCATCTCGAGTGACTTTTATCCGTTCATCTGAATCCAAAATGTTTCCCTCTCGAAGCAAGGTCACTGTTCGCTGGCCGACCAACACCGGGAGCATGCAGGAGGCTTTCAACCGAAACTGTGTGTCGGGAATCATTTGGATGTACGCCGTTGCTTCTTCCAAATGTTCGTTGGTCAGGTCGAGGTAGCGGTCGTACAGCGGGCGAAAGATTTCGAGGTTGGTGTCGTCCATGAGAGCCTCTGGCTCCAACCCGATGGACTTCAACGCCGCCTCAGGTATGTAGCAACGTCCGAATCTCAGGTCTTCGGGTATGTCTCGCAGTATGTTGATCATTTGGAGTGCTTTTCCGAAGCGAACACCGCGTTCCATGAACAACTTTTCCTCGTCGGGGGGCAACTTCATCAGGTGGGCCAGAGACATTTTCGTCCAAAACACACCAACACAACCGGCCACACGGAAGGTGTAGTCGTCCAGTTCCTCGTCGGTGGGCAAAGCGGAAATTCCTCCGCCTTCGTTTGCTGGTCCAAAGCGCTCAAGATCCAGAATTTGACCGCTGACAATCACTTCGAGACACTCCAGCATTCGCTTCTGGTCGTCGTCTTGGTAGTGCTTGAGTCCGTCGATGACCAACGGGACGTTTCTGAGCAGTTCAGCCTCGTGTTCGTTGGTCTGCACCTCGGCCAGAGGTTCGAAGTCCGGGAGGTCAGCCGCCCGGCCTTGAACAACATCGTTGTAAGCGGATAGATGGTCCAGAAGGACCTCCGTTTCACCCACTTTTGAGTCGGCGATGGTGTCGGCGACGCGAGCCAACAAGTACAGCAGGCCGATCTGGCCTCGGGTTTTTTTTGGCAAATACTTGAGCGTGGGGTAAAACGACCGGGAGGTCGTTTCGAGCAGGGAGTCGATTTTCTCGTTCACCAGTACCGGCATCTTCGGTTCCCTCCAACCGACGGGTGCCTCGCTTGCGCCATGAAGATATGGATGGTTTGCGAAGACGAGGCCACGAGACAGGACGGGAGGATGGGTGGGTTGGTGCTGTTCGGGTCGCAACCCTTTAGGAAGGGTGGCCTAAGGAATCACAGCGAGGGGGTAGACCATGAACTGCAATTCGTGTGGCGCTCAGATACCCGCCGACAGCATGTTTTGTCCCGAATGCGGTGCTCGACAGGATGTTTCCGCATCGAGCGGCTTTGCTCCACCACCTCAAACCATGCAGCAACCCAACCAAGGCATTCCAACCTTCCCTGGTCAGCAGCGAAACTTCGACCCCGTGTCCGGGCAAACTCAACGAATGCAACAGGACAACAACATGCAGCAAATGGGCCAAATCCCTCCCGACATGCTTCAAGGCATGGCGCAAGGTCTGCACCAACAGCAAAACCTTCCTCCAGGAACCTACCCTCAGCAACCTCCCCAAGGCGCTTACCCCCCCAACCAATTCCCACCTCAACAACTGCAGGGTAATGCGATGCCCACGGGTGGTCGAAGTGTTGTGAACGACATGCCAAACTTGCAACGGGGCCCATCGCTGAGCAGTGGAGTTCTGCCCACCTCAGACAACGTAAGCCCCTTGTCGCCCGGCGGCACCAAAATCGCTCACAACCCCGCAAATTCACCCACCGACGCCATGGTCAATCGCTTGGCAGAAGCTGAACGAGCTGTGAAAGACGAGCGTCGAAACCAATGGCTCTCAATGAATCAGTCACCGGCATCGTCGGTCTTGGCTAACCTCGGCGGAGGTGAACTCCCTGCCCACCTGCGCGTCGGTGCGGAGGGAGGCAACGCTGCAGCAGAAATCATGGCAGGAACAATGAATGCGCCGGTTAAGGATGCTCCAAGCGATGCGCTTCTTCGAAGAATTTCAGAGGTGGCGGTCCGGCGCGTGGCTCGCAAGCGAGGCGTCGCCGTGGAAGCACCTCAAACCAAACTCGAAGACGACCAGTTCGTGGTGAACGTCACCTACATCGATGACGGCCGTGTCTTGGACACCCCAGACGACCTGACCCAAGCCTTTGAACATGCGATCCAAACCGAACTTGCCCTGAAGGGCTACGATCTCTCATGCACCATCACCATGTTCCGCTCAAAGGACGGTGTCACTGAGAAGTTGGGTGAAGCCGCCGAGGGCGACGAGGAACTCTTTGCGTGCGAAATTTGCGGGGGCTTGGTGAAGGAAAGCGATACCGAATGTCGGCACTGCGGTGCCGTCTTCGAAGACGACGGTGGTGAAGACATCGACGTCCAAGCAGCATCTCCTCGCTCAGGGCCTCCCGGTCCGAGCAAGCGCGGCCCCCCCGGCCCGAGCAAGCGCGGCCCCCCCGGTTCAACGAAAAGCG
>PBMS01000039.1 GCA_002722695.1 Methanobacteriota archaeon | reverse complement strand
CTCTACAAAGCGGTCGTTGACCGTAAGCGTCGTCAGGAACGGGCAAGCATCCTGCCCTATCAGGAGGTCCAAGAAACGTCGGACGACTGGATGAGTCGGTACCAAAACGAATCGCCTGTCGAACCAACATCGGTGGTCCCGCCAACGGCCAGCGTGCCCAACGAAACGTATCAGGCGATGTTTCGACACGAACACGGGCCCGCTTCACCGGCCCAACCAAGCGTTGACGCAGCACTGGTTTCTGCGGCGACCTCGGTTCTCGACGGTCCCAAAAAGGAAGGTAAGACGCACACAGAATCCATTGATGCCCCAAAGCAAAACATCCCGCTTCCGCCCAAAAAAGGCGCCCAGCAGCCCGTGGACGACCTCGAATTCTGAGTTGAAGGTATGCTGGTGGGTCTCGATGAAGCAGGAAGAGGACCCGTGTTGGGTCCACTCGTGATCGGTGTTTGTTGCATTCCTGACGATGCGCAGCAGGTTTTGCTCGATCAGGGCGTCAAGGACTCAAAAGACCTCTCTGCGACCAAACGCCGTCACCTCGAGGCGTGGTTCCACGAGCGATGCGACGAGGATGGATGGTTTGGAGCAACGGTCGTGATGGACCCCGAGCGAATTGATCTCGCGCTCCAAGATCAAGGCCTCAACTGGCTTGAGGTTGAGGGATTTCGTGAGGCGCTGAATCGGGTGCCTTATCGGCTTGATGTCAGCGTGATCGCCGACGCCTGCGACGTCAACACCGAGCGTTTCACGGACAGAATCACCAGCGGAATCGAAGCGTGGCCTTGGAACGGAAGTTCCATGGTGTCCGAGCACAAAGCCGACGAACACCATCCCGTGGTCGCCATGGCCAGCATCCTCGCCAAGGAAGAGCGGGACCGATGCATCCGAGCGTTCTCAACAAAAATCGGATTCAATGTCGGGTCAGGCTACCCCAGCGACCCGACCACCCAGCAGGCCTTGCACCGACTTGTCCTGCAATCGAGCATCGATGAAAACGTCCGCTGGGGATGGGCGACCGTCAAGAACTTCTGGTCAACACATCGGACGGGTGATGTGCCCGTACGCGGGCAGGTGCGCACCAACCAACAGCGCTTGTTTCAGTCGGAATGAATCAAGCATTTCTTGAAGGTGTGGTGACAGCATAGCACGAGGGCCATGGACTGGAAGCCGGATGAAGCAACCCACGACCTCATTCGGCACGTGGCGCTTCAGAACGCCCTTGAATACGAAGGCAAAGCCGCTGCCGGCTCCGTCATCGGTCGCATCATGGCCATGCGAGGCGACCTAAGGCAGCACGGCAAAGCCGTGACTGGACTTGTTGCGACAGAAGTGGCCAACGCCAACACGTTGGCCTCGCAGGAAGGTCTGGAAGCTGTCCACTCCGTGCTCGAACTCGAGGCGCCTCACCTCCTCGAAAAGCGAGAGGTGAAAGCCCGCCGCGAAGGGTTGCCGGAGCTCAAGAACGCCGAGAAGGGAAACGTCGTGCTCCGGTTTGCGCCCAATCCCAACGGCCCGCTGTCCTTCGGCCACGCCCGTGGCCTCGTCATCAACAGCGCCTTTCGCGACATGTACGACGGCGAGTTCATCCTTCGTTTCGACGACACCGATACGAAGGTGAAGCCTCCAATGTTGGAGGCGTACGAACGGATACAAGAGGAAACCGAGTGGTTGATAGGACGTAAACCTGACCGTGTGGTGATCGCATCCGACCGAATCGAAACCTACCATCAGCACGCAACGGACATGCTCGAACAAGGCTTTGGCTATGTTTGTCGATGCACAGCGGATGCCTTCAAAGAATTCCGAGTCTCAAAGACCAACTGTCCATGTCGAAGCCAGAACGTGCAAGACAACCTCGTGCTGTGGAAACGTATGCTCGACAGGAAGTTCAAACCGGGTGAAGCCGTGGTTCGGGTGAAGACCGACATGAAGCTCAAAAATCCCGCCCTGAGGGATTGGCCGGCTCTTCGGATTCAAGACACAACGGCCCATCCCCATCCACGCCCAGAAATCGGTTCCAACCATGTGGTTTGGCCGCTCTTGGACTTCCAAAGCGCCGTTGAGGACCATCTCCAAGGCGTCACCCACATCGTTCGTGGGAAAGACCTCATGGATTCCACGCGGAAGCAGACCTTGCTGTATGAGCATTTTGGGTGGACGTATCCAGAGACGATGTACTGGGGACGTGTAAAGGTCCACGAGTGGGGAGGGTTTTCCACCTCCCAAATGCGGGCCGACATTGAAGACGGTCGATATTCAGATTGGGACGATCCTCGTTTGCCCACCTTGGCTGGCCTGCGCCAACGTGGCATTCAAGCCCGGGCCCTTCGGAGTTTCTGGAACGAACTGGGCATCACTCAAAAGGACATCTCGGTTCCGTTGGCCACCTTGTACTCACACAACACCAAAGCGGTGGATGACGAGGCACCGAGGCTAACGTTTGTTCGGCACGCCGTTGAATTTCAGCTGACCGGCGACCATCCCAACCAGCTCAGCATACCCGTTCACCCAAACCACGCCTCGATGGGACTGCGTGGTTGGAAACTCAACGATGGACGAATTTGGTTGGAGGGCGAAGACTTGGAGAAGATGGACCTTCGGCTGAAGGAATTTGCAGACGTGGCGCTTCACGACCAAGAAGCGCGTGTCGAGAGCATCGAGCGCAGCGATAAGCGACCTATCGTTCACTGGCTGCCCGCTTCTCAAAGTGTAAGCGCCGTGGTCCTGAGCACCAAAGACGATACCATTGTACACACTGAAGGCCAACTTGAGCGACACAAGCACAAGGCCGGCACCATTGTTCAACTGGAGCGAGTGGGTTACGCCATCGTCATCGATAACGCAACACTGATGCTGTGCCACGAGGAATCGCAGGAACAGTGAGTGAAGCAAGAACAAAAACCTGCGAGTCCTGTGCAGATACCATGGGAACGACGGTCGCAGACCTCACATTGGACGACGAACACATGACGGTTGGGGTTGATGATACCCTTCAGGAAGCCGCAAAACGACTGCTGACCATCGGCGGTGGCATCGTCGTGGTCCTTGATGATGACCAACAGGTCAAGGGCGTGCTTGGTCAACGTCAACTCATCAAAGCCCTCAGTCAGGGCGTGGACGCATCCGCCGACCAGTGCCACCAACACATGGAGATGGACTTCATGCAGGTCAGCCTTTCGGACGGGTTGAAGAACGTCCTTGCCGAGATTCAGAAGCGCAGCCCACAAGCCGTGGTGGCCGTGGATGAAAACAGTGAATTCGTCGGTTATTTCTCGCCGGGAGACTATCAGGAAGCCGTTCAGTTGGTTGAGAATCTCAAAGGTCTCAACCTATGATCAGGCCACGAGTTTGATGACTCGTCCGCATCCTCGACAGTTGAATCTGTGCGGGCGTTCGTCCGTGGTGACGGGGTTCAAGGTCTGACAGGCTGGGCACGGTATCTTGGGGTACGACGGTGCGTTTGAAGAACGCTGAACGCCGACGAGGCGAGGACTGGCAATGGCCGTTACCACCCAAATGAAGGCCACAGCGCCCAAAGCGATACCGATGAACGCAATCGGATAGCCAAACAGCGTCACCAAGAGAACGATGGGGGCCAGTATCATCTCCATGTACAGGTAGGTGCGGCGTCGAGATTTTGTCAATCTCAGGCCCACCGTAAAGGCCCCGATGAGACCAACGAGGGTCAGCAGGCTAATCGAAAGAGGTGCGTAGACAAGGTTGGCAGTGGGAAGGGTTGAGAGCACGAACGATTCGCTTTGTTCGATGTTTTCCCCACGCATTCGAACCGTGTCTCCCCATGGCATCCGAGAGACCGAGAAGTCGAACGCGTCGGATTCCCGGAGGATGCTGTTGCTCAGCGCCGTCGTGGAGGTTGACCTGGCTTCCAACATTAGGCTGTAATCGCTCCAGAGGGGTGCAGGTTGCACGATTACAAAGTTTCGAAGCAGATCGAGTCGGTCACCGTCCACCAACAATTCTGTCGTGGAGAACGTCAGCGTGACCGGGTGATTGACGACGGCGTTTTTCCCGTTGAGATCAAGTTCAATCTTGAGTTCGTTGAAGCTGCGGAAGTCACCGAGGAGTTCTTCGGTTTCCAATCCCAATCCATCGTTCATGTACATGGGACCGAGGCTAACCATTTGGCGTTCAAACTCTGAACGTTCAACCTCTTCCACAAACCGGCTGACTCGGTCTTCATCGAGGACGGAACCCGCCGCAAAAGCCCCCAACATCGGAGATAAGGCAGGGTTGTCGTCCCCGATGTGGTCCAAACCCCATCGCATCCAAAAGGCCATTTCGTCGTGGACGGTGATCCTGGTGATGCGCTCGAGCATCAATCCCCCGTCTTGAGTTCGAAGGTTGACCGTGATGTCGAGTTCCATGCTGCTGCCCGAGCCGTCGGTTCGCAGCGGCTCATCGGGCGGATAGTACGTGCCCGTGCCACCACCGGTGTCAAACGTCTCAATGTCGAACACAGCAGAACCGGTCAACGCCGGCTGGTTGGCTTGGAACCTCAGTTCAACCTCAACATCAATGGTTTGAGTACCACCCGCTGCTCCGGTCCATGTCCACGTCACACGGACGGTGTCACCAACAGCGGTTTCAATGGGATCGCCCGACACGGATTGACCGTTGACCTTCAGCGTGATGGAATCGGCCATGGCCAGCGTGGACAAGCCCCACGGTGAGTCGAGCCGAACGGCCAGGTACACGTCCGAACCTTCCACTTCAGGATCGATCATCAAAATGTCCAGCAGAGGAATGGTGGCTTCAATTGAGGAATCTTTGTCCTCACTCCCCCAGAAAAATTCGAGTTTTGCATCGCTTGCAGGGACGCTGAAGAGCACGGTTTGAACCGTGAGTTCAAGCTCAATGTTGGATGAACCGCTCGTGGTGAGGGTCTCCACATCGATGTCAAAATTCAGCGAACCAGCGCCCTGTGCGAGGAACGAAGACCCCGGTTCGGTTTCTGCGCTGAACGTTTTTGACCCGATGCTCACGGTGGCCGTGGCGTTGATCTGAGCACCGGCAGCGTTGGCCACCTCGTAATTGATGGAAAACGCCCACGTCGAGGACGGGATGGTCCCTCCCCACGTGTTGGGCAGCAACCAGCGACCGATGCTCTCTTGAGAGTTGATGGACGTTTCAACACCAAAACTCTGAGAATCTTCGCCCAAATCAGCCCCAAACGGCGTGAGGCGCTTGTTGCTGTCGCTGCCGATGAGATAGAGGTCAACGGTGGATGCATCGCAACAAACCACCGTGTCGCCTCCGGTGCTGGTTTGCGCAGATGAGAAGGCAGGGGACAACAATGTCACCAAGAAAATCGCAACCAAAAATACGGCACGACGCATGGTTCTCAACTTGGCCCAAGAGCCTGTGGCTCATAACTTCAACTCTTGGTCGTGAGGAAGAGGTCTTCAAAGTGCCTTCTCGAGGAGAGCCCCAAGTTCCTTTTCGAAGAGTGAGACGAGGGCTTCGCCGACTTCACCCTGCAACTCGTCGGGTAGGAGACGCAGCCCAAGTCGAGTCGCTGCGCGGGTGGCCTTCAACTCAGCGTAAATGCTGCGAGCCTTGGAATGAAAGTAGTACGCTACGGCTTCCTTGATTTCCGCTTTCAACTCTGGATCCTCGTCAACCTTGTTGCGAATGTGGCTCTTGAGTTCATCCTTGACCAAATCCCTGAACGCCTCAATCACCAGGTCTTCGGTCGACATCAATTCTTGAAGCTGATTTTGAATGCTCCCGGTCAGCAGACGCTCAATCGCCATGGGTACGCCTGTCGCGCCTCAGGTTTGAATCCGTCGCTCAGTCGCCCGGCGACAAGACGGCGGTTTTCAGCCATCTGTCCAACACCTTCGATGCGAAGAGTCGAGCCTCCTCGCTGTCCAACGGCCACGCTTGTTGAATCAATTCCAACTGGCTCACGATGTCCGTATCAGAGTCGCCCACCAGCATACGATGCCAGATCAATTCTTCAAGTCGAGGCGTGGATAGGTCGGACGCCGTTAAGCACGGCAGCGCGAGTTCGCTCAACGCCATGCTGCGCTGTTCGACATCCATGGTCGGCCACACCTTTGCAAGTCGTTTCAGCTGCCGGGTCGATAAGCCCGTCATGGTGGCGGTCTCTGGATGCGTTACTTCGGGGAGAGGGACCACACGAACCGATCCTTCTTCGCTGAGGTGATTGAGCAGCATGGTGTGAATTGGATCCATGTTGGTGTTGAGCGCAGCACCCAACCACAAACCCAGGGAGAGGTACGGGCGAAGTTTCCGCACTCGACGGCCGTTGGGCGCCAAGGAAGCAGCCAGTGCAGCGGCTTGAGCCACGCCGTCCAACGCCCCGGCCAATCGGCGGTGTGTCGAACCCATTTCCACACTGGTCGCAAGCGAAACGAGATGCACGTGGGCGGTTGTGGGGATGTTTTCGATGTCGTGCGTTGGCGCTTCCACGTCCATGACGACCGAAAGACCCGTGTTCTCGACTCGCCAAGCATCACCGGCGTCGCGTGGCAGATGACGCCGAGGCGTGAAAAATCGTCGATGATACTTCAGACCAAGATCCAGACATGCTGCCTCAAGATGCCCCAGTGCCAAGACCCCCTCGATGGTCGCAGGTGCGCTGAGGTGAAGGAGATCAGCGGTCTTAATTCGCTCAGCATGGTTGAGCAGGACCGGCGCCACAGGAGCGAACATCGGTGTCGTGAGCACGTCCCGCATGGTGAACAGTTTGAAGGAACGGGGTGTTCCTCATGAAGGTGTTCGTCAGCGTGGCTGAATCATTCAACCATCAAGCGCAGCTCGTCGCGCTTGTATCGCCAGTCGCTCGGGAGGCGTTTCTCGCCGATGTAGTACGATGCAAGACGACGAATCTTGGATTCAGTGATTTCCAAAGCACGTTGATTGTGAATGTCTTTGTGGTTTCCGGAGCCGAGGTGGTTGATGATGGCCACGGCTTGGCGCATGAGGTTCATCATGTCCTCGGGGTAAGCACCCATCATGTCGTTTTCAGCGAGGAACTGACCGATGCGCATTCCAAGAACCAAGCGGGCGTTGGGCACAGCGTGCTTGTCTCGAAGGACGGTGCCTATTTCAGCGGTTGAAAGTCCGGATTTTGCAAGGTCAAGAACGAGTGACTGAACCTCATCCTTGTCGGTGTTTGACCACTCTGGGGCTTCGGATACGTGAGGACGGGTTGAACCGCTCTGGCCTTTTCGGGACTTGTACATACGTGCCATTTCACAACACCAAGCGGCCTTCCGACTTATCTCACCTTCTTAACCACTCCGCCACACAGAGGCGCCGTCGTCAGGATGTTTTCTTCCTCTGATGAGATTTTGCCAGCGTGCCCGGGGTGCCGCTCCACTCCCATCCAAAAGCGGTTGCACGGGCGAGTCCAATGCAGTGGCCTGCTTGAAGCACACGAACATCATCGCCCGAGCGGATGCTCGAATCGGCCTCTTTGACCATTTGCGCAAACACATCGCCTTTCCACGACACGTCGTCATGGAGATGGACCTCCTTGAGTGCTCCGTGCTCGTGCAAAAGGTCAATGGCGGCTCTGGAGAAAGAAAAGCCGTTTCGATCGATGGACCAAACCGCCACCTGTACCCCGTTCAACTCCAAACGCCATCGAGGTACTTTACCGCGAACGACAAGATCGGAACACCACGCGTCGGTTTGGGTGGTTTTCCGTGCAATGCTCTTGAAGTGCTCCTTCAATCGCAGGTTGTTTTTTTGGTTCCTCAACTCAAACGCAGACTTCGCATCGCTGACCGCAGCGGACAGTCGAGCGAGTGCATCGTGGTGCGTGGCGCCGTCGGAACCGCGCGTGTTGACCACCTCCACGTCCAACGAACTCAAATCCATGTTCGTGTGATTGATGATGCGGCGATAGCCGGTACGCTCAACCAAGGCCGTCAGCATCCTTCGAACGCGATTGAGTTCGTCGGCCGACCAAGCGCCCGTCACAGGCACATCGTAATTTGCGGCCGGCCAGACGTCTTCCAGGTCTCGGGGAACCAGTCCCAGAGGGGAGGTCATCATCACCTCGTGGCACCCGGTCGAGGCGATGGCCCGGCGAAACTGCGAGTGGGATTTTGACAAGCGATACGGTTTGCGAGCCGAACAAGGCAGCAAAATCATCACCTCTGTCACGGGCTCGGGCGTCCGATAGTTTGAGGTCATGAATCGTTCCCAGTCTTCAACCAACGGGTCGGTCAATGCGTTGGCTGAAAAACACGGAAATTCTGTGGAGGACGGTCGGTGGGATGCAAGGTTTCCAGTTCGTTGAGTCGTGCACTCGTGATGACGACGCAGATGCTCCACGAGACGGGGACTCGACAAGCTCTGACGGTTGGCCAACGTCCGGAGTTGCCCGGCAACCAACGACGCGCGCACCTCGTCGAGGGACTTCATCATCTGAACGGCTTGAGCTTCGATGCTGGTTTCCTCGTGATCAAGCGGACGTCGTGGACCCCACGCCGTAAGAAGAACCCCGTTCGCAGCCGCTTCATGACAGCGCCCGAGGTCGAACAAATCCACACCCATGGAAACGAGCACGCTCAGATTGTCGGGACCGCCCAATCCGGGCGTCCAAAGGAGCGCACCCGGGAATCGATGCTTCAGTGTGGCGATGGCGAGGGGAAGCTTACCCGGTTGCGAGGCAAGCTGGAGGGCATCGGTCAGCACCAAAATCTCAGGGGCCAATTCCCTGTCCGTGAGGGATTCATCGTGGTTCATACGCTGCCATGAAACGGGTAAAAGCTGGGATGTCCCGTGGTCCTCGCCTGCGTTTGCATCCTCAAGAGAAGGCGGGAGCACATGGCCAACGCTGACCTCATAGTGAGGAGCGATTTCCTCAAACTCGGGGGGAGAAAAGGCTCCCCGTGAACGAATGTTCAAGACCGAAGGAATCGATGAGGTTGTGGAGGATTCGAACGGAGCGTAGGCCAACGGCAGCGTGGGGTCGCCGGACATCAACACCACTGCTGGCGTTTCCGAGACGGGTTCTTTTCGGTCGCCAAGACCCCACCGACGAGCGTATCGGTCTCGATGCAAGACCGTGCGTCCCAATGCATCGGCCATGGACCGGCCTAACCGCACGGCTTCTTGAAGAGTTTGAACCTGATGAAGGGGTGGATTTGAAAGACACCACACTCCCGCAGTGTCATGGGTTGGTGGAGCGAACGATGCACAGCCACCCTGCTCGTTTTGCTGTTCCTTGTGGCTCTGACACCTTCGGTTGTGGCCGATGAGGGAAGCGATAAGGGCGCAGGCGACCCAGTCACGGAACATCAACTGCAAGCCGGCGAGACTCAAATCATCAACGTCAGTCTTGACGGAAATCGTTCAGCCATTCTCGCATGGCTGTGCGAGGCGTGCGAGGTGAATCTTGAGGATGCGCCCGATGGGGTTCAGGTGAACGTTCACGGCAACCATATGATGAGTCTCCAAACAGAAGAAAGCGCCCATGTGCAATTCAGCGTTCGATCCGATGTTTCAGAGACCATCACGCTGATGCGCCGTTCGAACATTCACGACCACCAGGTCAGCAATCGGCCATCACCCGACGCTCCGGCGAACCTCACCGTCGTTGGTGTCTGCGCCGTTGTCAGCGAGTGTTTAAGCCCATCAAATGGACATTTGGGGACCGTCATGAACACCAGCGACCCCAGCTATGTGCAGACGGGTGTCGCCGTATCGTCCAACGACCATCACCTTGTCATCGAAGTCATGAAGGGTGATACGCTTGAGTGGCAATGGTTGGCTTCGACGCACACCGTTTCCGTGGAATTTTACCACCAAACCACTGGCGCAGAAACCGTGTTGAACGGCGTCCACAACTCGGCGGAAGCTCACGCAGAGTTTGGCGATGTCTCGCTGCAACCTGCGTATTGGGTGGCCCCCAATGATGGACGATTCATCGCCCGGCTGTCCACCGAGGCAGTTCGAGCCGTTTGGGCGGCCAATCTTGTCCTCCACCCCAGCCAGGAAGTATCTCCACTGGTCGGGATTGACACGGCCCAAGGAGCCCAGATCGTGGGCCACAATACGATCGCTGCAACCTTTGATTGGTCTGAACTGCAACAATTGACCCTCACTGCCCACGTGGAAGACGTGCATGTGAGCGTTGACCAGTTGTTGAACGGGGCTTGGGTTGCAGGGGTGCCGACGCTGCTCGGGGCCGGTCAGAATCAAATCGTCTATCCATACCCAGACGTGGAACGAGGCCGTTTGAACATCACCAACACACCCGTGTACGCTGTTGATGCTTCAGTTCGTTCGTTCGAAGACCTCGGTGGGTTAGAAGCGCCTTCCTACCGGCCGGCCAACTTGGACGAGGACAACGCTTCTTGGCCCGTCCTCAACCTAACCCAATCCACAAATGGCGAGTTTACCCTTGCCGTGCACGACACCACCGACACCTACCGACTGGTGGTTGATGGATGGGCGGACAGCATTCACTTTGTGCAAGTTGTTCTCACCGGCGACGTCGCAGGTCTGGAGTTGCAACTGTGGGACATGGACCAACTCACCGGTGAGGTCATCAGTACCGACATCACTCGCCCGGTAGGGGACCAACTCAAAATTGGTCTGCAAATCGGCCGGGGGACGCACTACCTCCAACTCAGGTATCAAAACGCATCTGAAGCCACAACACACCTCTGGGGCGAGCACGTCAGCAGCCGAACCTACACACTCCAAGCATCGTACTCTCTCATCGATGAAGGGGAGGAACCATGGTTCCCTCCGAGCGAGGATGCGGTGTATTGGGGGAACGTTGCACGATGGTTCATGGGCGTCCTGTTTTTATTGCCCGTGGTCTATTTGGGTGTTCACGTCAAACGTTCAAAGAATTTTGCAGCCTCCGTTGCTGAAAAGAAACAACGTCTGGCGTGGTACGCTGCTCGCCTGGACAGCGGCGAAAGCAGCGTCAAGGAGGCCCGTAGCGATCTCGCAAAGTCCCTTCGAGCGGTCGCACAACTGGCGTGGCAAGAAGGGCTGGATGCGTGGGGACCGAAACGATTGGAACACCGAACAGAGGACGTTGCTCTGGCGGTTTGGAGCGTGGACGAGCGCTTGGCCACCGAGGACGGTGGATGGCCAGTGGTGGTGGGTGTGCACGTCCTGAACGGCACGTGGGACCTCGCGGCTCTTCGATTTGATGCACCCGACGGCGAGGCGTTTGAAGTCGTCCACCTTGAACCGCGTTTCTTGTTCCAAGGCGAGGAGGTCTTCCTCGACACGATGGGTCCGGGCCATCGCACCTACCTTATGGCGGAGTTGAAGGGTTCTGCACAACGCGTTGACGTGGAACTCAATGGACGTATGGACGGAGCGCCGTTTGCAGCGCGGGTTCCAGAAACGCTGGAACGCGCATGATCGATCAAGAGCGCCGGCGCTCGTCCGCATCGTTTACGATGCTCGACAGCACATCGTCGGGTGAGAGGTCGGCTCGGAGTGCGTCCAAACTCTTGCGAGTGGCCTTTGGCACTTTTTTGGGCATGTGAAGTTTCAACAACACCACGACGTCGCCACGGCCACCACCTCGTTGCCGAGGCAGGCCGCGCTTTCGCACTTCAATCGTCTCACCCGAATTGGAATAGGAAGGGACCTTGATGGTCAAGGGTTTCCCGTCCAGATGGTCCAACTCTACGGTGGTGCCCAGCAGAAGGTCGGCGTAACCAAGCGGCAAGGACATGATCAGGTCGGAGCCGGATCGTTCAAACCACGCATGCGTCTCAATTTCGAGTTCAATGAACAAATCGCCCGATTCTCCAACGCCCTGAGGAGCGGGTTCTCCTCTACCCCGCATTCGCAAACGTGTTCCGTTTTCAGCACCCTCGGGCACTGCAAAACGAAGCGTGCTGGACTTGAGTTGCGATCCACTCCCAACGCAGTCCCCGCAAGGGTGTTCAGCGATTTTTCCACGCCCGCCGCAGTCGGAGCAGGTTTGGAGGACTTCTTGAATGAAAGGCCCAACCTGTTGGCGGACACGGACTTGACCCTGACCGCCGCACGTGCTGCATGTTTTCAGGACCCCGCCCTTGGCACCCGTCCCTTCGCAGGTCCCGCACACTTCGGGGAGATCAACCTCCACTTCCTGCTCGCTCCCCACGAAGACGTCTTCGAGATTTACGGAATGGCGAAGAAGAATATCGGAGCCCCGGCGAGACGCACGCCTTCGCTGGCCTCCACCAAAAAAGGAGGAAAAGAAATCGCCACCAAGAATGTCCTCTAGATTAATGTTGAAACCGCCACCACCAAAACCACCGAACGAACTACCTTGCGGACCGTCGTGCCCAAACCGATCGTACTGAGCTCGTTTTTGATCGTCGGACAGGACCGCATAGGCTTCTTGAATTTCTTTGAATTTGTCCTCTGCATCGGCTTCCGTGCTTCGGTCAGGGTGGTATTTTCGAGCAAGGCGACGAAACGCATTTTTCATGTCGCCGCTGGAGGCTGACTTGTCAATACCCAAGACTTCGTAATAGTCTCGTTTGTCGCTCACGCCGGCGTCCTCGATGTTCGTGATGAGGGACCTGATTTGAACCTCACGCCTCGACCTCACAGGTCAAGGCCGCAATGCGGACAGTAACGATCAACGGGGCTTACAGCGCCCCCACAACCAGGGCATTTGGGGCCCGTGGTGCTCACAATGGACGCTGATGTGGGCGATTGACCCAACATTGCCATGCTTTCCAAGGACTCGCTGACCGTAGGCTCGGGTGATGCACCGGATTCGTTGCGCACCTGTCCCGAGGTGCTCATCACCGTTTCAACACCGCCTGAATCGCTCATGGATGTCATGTTGACCTCGGATTCATCTTGGCCTTTGTCGAGTCGGAGCGGTGCAACTGGGCGTTGGGCCGTGACCGGAGAGGCGGATGCGGCTCCTCGCAAGCGCGCTTGACGCTGGGACTCCCGAACGGCTCGAGTGTCGTATCCAAACAAGCCGAAAACGCTGTCGAGCAGACGATCCATCGGACCCGCCTTCCGCTGAGCACCGATGGTTCCGGTGATGATTTCGTCCTCAAACGCTGCACTTCCGGTCACCCGAGCGTTGGCCCTGACGATGTGGTCGGCTTCGTTGAGCATGCGCACCTCCACTTTGCTGTCTTCACTGAGTTCCATCTCGGGAGCTTCACCCGAGAGTTCGCCAATTGAGCGGGACAAACCAAGTTGTGTGGTCTTGTCCATGGCGCCGTCCAGTTGCGCATCCGTCGACCAGACACCCCGTTCTTCTGCTTCATAGACGTGTTTAATTTTCCTCATTGCTTTTGCTCGATTGTACTCGTAATCTTTGACCACACCGTTTCGACGATAAACGACGGTGGTCAGCACCAAGGCGACAGCGTAGTAGCCGTACATCAACAATGGTTCGAGTTCAAACATGCTTTGCAGGGGCGGCAATGAAAGGTGGGTGACACCCATCAAAAGGATGGGGAGAGCAATGAGGCTGCGGTTGGTCAACCCCTTGTCTCTTGACATGGCTCTCACATGGTGATTCCGTGCATGGGTGATGTATCTATTGGCTTCTTGTGCTCAACGCCGGTCCCTTGAGAAGCGACCCTTTCGGACCAAACCGTCGAGGAGACCCAAGCTGAAACTCGTGTGCAAGATCAACAAACACAGCGGGACACCGACCAGCGAGGAGGGGCCCCTTCCGGAGAGAACAGAAAAAAGACCTGCTAGCACCAATGCAAGGCCGTAGGCCGTTGCTGGAAGCATCCAGTTTGGTGCATTGAACAAGACAAGGGTCATCGTGAGGAGCGCCCCAAACAACGGCAGAAATTCCTGCCATTTGGCCCGACTGGGATGCTTCATCAACACTTTGGTGCGCCAAAAGCCGTAGCGGTGACCCATTTTCCACCATTGCGTAAGCGTGGTACGCTTGTGCATCCTCACCGATGGAAGAGGATGACGAAACAGCACATACCCAGCTTTGAGGAGCCGCATCGAGAGATCGCTGTCCTGACTTGTGATGAACGTAGGGTCCCACCCGTTCACGGCTTCAACCGCCCGACGACGATGCATGACAAACGCCGGCACGTCGGTTGGCGACATCGTCGAAAATCGACTGAATTGCCCACCGCTCCGACCAAGAGGTGAAGCCAACGCACCCTCGATCCAATCCTCTGCAAGCGTGGAGGTTTGCCCGGACGCAACGACTTGGACGCCCACAGCAGCCAATCGCTCCCCTGCTGCGTCTTCGCACGCCTTCCAAGCTTCGAGACGCTGCTCGAGATGGTTCGGGTCAACCTCGGCGTGGCCGATCATCTCTATGGTAAATTCAACGCTGTCGGGTAGGTCATGCATCGCTCGATTCCGTGCGTGAGCCACGGTTTGCTCGGGGTTCAACATCAGTTCAATGGACGGAGAGGAGACGCTCGTGTGTTCGTCGATCAAGCGCTGAACAATCTTCTCGGTTCCGTCCGTCGAACCACCGTCAAGAACCAAGATCATGTGCTGATCGGGCCTCAGCGTTTGATTGAGCAGGCTTGTGAGACACGCCTCGATGTGCAACGCTTCGTTGTAAACCGGGATGACCGTCGCCAGCACGGGCCCGACGGGTGCATCCATGGCTCGTGGGGACATTGAACGGCTTTCACCTCTTCGCTGGTTGACCAACCCCCCCGCATGTTCTTTGAGGGCGAGCGTCTCGGCGAGGCATGGATGGATCCCGCCTCCGGCTGACGGGCACTGGCGAAGGCTTTGCAACCCGGCTCACCACCGAACTCGCAGGCGCCGATTCACCGGTCAAAGTCTTGGAGGCCCTGCAAACGCTCTTCCCGGACGCGAACAAACCCGAACTTGACGCTGAACCAAAGCTCGGGTCGCCCGTGAGTGCTACCTGGACGTTTGACGACCTTTCTCTGGGTGTTTTTCTAAATCAGCTGCACGAGCAGCGAATTTTGGACACCGCTTTGGACGCCATGTCGGCCCGTATGGAGAAGAACACCACGACGTTTCGTGTGTCCCGGCAAGCTGCGATGGGCGGAAAGGTGGCGTTTCCCATACCGGGCGATGAGCCGCTGGGTGGTGTGTTTGCCATCACCGTTACAGGACCGGGTTTGGGCGATTGGCTCCAAGCCGCAACGTGGCATTCAGGCCGCGCACAGGTGCCGCGCAACATCGACGACGAACATGCCATGGGTCAAGACGGGGACGCTACGACATGGGTCTGAGCGCCTCGCTCAGGAACTCAAACATCTCGCCGTCTCGACCAGCCCACGAGCGAGCGGAGGGTGACATTGCATCGTCCCAGGATGCCGCTTGATGGACCGACAGCATCGGTGTGAATTCGTCCGTGGACCCGGCAGCGAGGATCAGATGAATTGCAAAAGCGTCGCTGCCACGCAAACGAAACCAGGTGCCCAGCGGGTGCCGTGCAGACACCTTTAGGCTCAACTCTTCCTGAATTTCACGCTCCAACGCCTCCCCAAACGTTTCCTTTCCTTCGCACTTCCCACCCGGGAACTCCCACAACGCAGCGTCTGTTTCCTTCTCACCGCGTTGGGTCAAAAAGACCGAGGGGCCTGTCTGTGGAAGGCACATCGCAACCACGTGAGTGACGTTCACGGGATACGGCCGCACCATGTAGCCTAAGCATGCATCGGCGAACGCCGTTGAACGGGAGGCGTCAAACCTGTCTTCGTGTGGAAGATGGAGGAAAAGAGCGGGTGGTGGCGTGGGGGTGTCGTGGTCCGATGCACACAGAGATTTGAGCGTAGCGTGGTAGGTTTCGTTACACAAATAGGCACCCGCATCGCACGACACCATCAACTTCGAAGGAAAACGGCTGTCGTCCCAGATGCTCAAATCCAACCAACAACCCCTATGACCAAGACCGTCCAAGGTTTTTTTCTCAATTCGACGGCCGTGGTTGTCGGGCAACCGCATGTTCAACCAGTCGTGTGCGAGTCGCTCAACACGCGGATCCTCGCACGACTCGCAAAGGCCCATGTGCAGGATTGCATCCCAATCCTCACCCCGTTGTATGCGTTGTGCGGTGCGCTGTGCACCGTCAGCGTCAACGCTGAGTACGTCGGTTTCGACTTCAATAAGAAGAGGTTGTTCAGTCCACGGGCACCGGACGGTTCGCAGACCGTCCATCGCCCTTGCCACCTCTTGGCTGATGTTGGTCTGGTTCCCTCCAAAAGGCTCGAAACCGGTCACCAACACTCGGTAGTCGGGGTCCATGCGTCGCAACTCGAACATCGGTTTTTGATTCATCCGCTCCCGCCGCGGGCGTCATCTTCACAAACATGAAACCACAGCGGACGCCATGGAAGAGGAATTGGTGGTTCAATTTTCACCCGAATCCTCCGCTCCAAAGCAGGGCGTTCTCCCGGTTCGAATCGTCCGGGAGATCTGGCGTGAGATCACGTTCGGAGTGGGTACATGGGGTGCACTTCGACCCCTCATCGCCGCACTTTTGGCCGTCGTCCCGTTTCTTTTCTTGGGCCAACACTTCAATCGCCAACATCGGAGGGCTACGGAGTGGTCCTTGCTCCAAATCCCGCTGGCGTTAACGCTGCTTTTGTGGGTTGGCTTGTACGCATGGTCCATCTTTGACGCATGGCGAGACGCCGTCAGCGCCATGGGTGAATCTCACGGCCACAGTTGATCGCGGACAGCGAGTGATCCATCGGCGAGACCGGCTAAATCGGAACGGTCGTCATCGTCGAAGTCGTTGGGTAAACTCCCGAAGATGAAGTTCGAGACGTCCGCAGATTCAACCGCCCAGTACATGACAGAATCTTCGTTGTTCGAATGCCCTGGGTGGTCAGAATCCTCGTGGTCAATGGGCGACTGGTAGACGAGATTGACCAAACCCAAGAGGTGACCGACCTCGTGGACGAGAACGCTGTTCTCAACATCTTCCACCGACGGCCGTCCGAACGGCCCGTCTGCGTCGTCAATGGTGTCGCTGAACAACGCCACCGTAGAGGCGTCGACGGCAACGCCGAGAACCGAGTCTTCCTCGTAGGCTCCGGACGGGAAGAGCACCTGCCATCGCAAGGTTGTGCCGTCTCGTGGGGACGTCTCCTTTTCCTCCCAACCCTTGTCCCGTACGTCCTGCGCTGACCATGACCCTGTGTGGCCAAAGTCAACCTCAGTGAATTGCACGGAGATTCCGGACGGTTTGTCGCACACACTCTCCAATCGCTCTTCCAGCAGATCGGTGCTGCTGGAAAACGGTCGATAGCCAGGTTCATGGTCGATTTCAATCACCATGGACGTGTACATGCTGCTGCGCAAACAGGCCAGAGTCAACCCACCGGGGACACCTTTCTTCTCTGGAAGTAAATCAAAACCGTCTTCTCCCAGACATCCGGAAAGACTGCTGCTCAAGAAGGCGAGCACCATCACCACCGCCCAACCCTTGCGCCGACTCATGACCTTGCCTTCCCTCAAGTGTTTTTCAATCCCTGCTTACCAGTCATCGGGTACGTCAAGCGGTGAGAAGAGCTGCCCCGGACCTGTGGCCATGGCCAGTTGAGATCGAGCCAGATGCTCCCACTGACGCAGTGCCAGAACGGCATCGATAACGGAGGCGTTGATTTCCACGAGGGTCACTCGAATCAAAGTATCGAGAATGTCCATGCGCTGATGGTCGACGATGTTCATGACCTTGTCAAGAGCAAACGAGGCTTCGGTTGAAGCGGTGTCTGCATCAAGCGGCCACGGCGAGTGAACCCGAGGACCCACCGTTTGCCCGGTGTTGTCCAAATGCTGTTGAAGGGTCCCCATCAGTTGGTTGAGGTGCTTTTGCAGGACCAGAGAAACCTCGACCAGAGGCATGTTGAGCTGATTGACGAGATTCACCGTTCGTTCGGTGAGCGTAACGAGCCCGTCAACGGTTGAGTCGTCCACAATGAGTCCCTCACGGTTTTCTCAGGGCGTCGATGTACTGCCATCCGTACGAATTCCATTGGTCCTGCGTCCAACCGTCGGGCAAGCCCGTCGGCGGAAGCGGTGCGGGCTGAGTGCGGTCTGGCACGATGGCTGACGGTGGTGGCGGAGGGACGGCGCCCGTGGGCGCTGGGACAACGGCTGCAGGTGCAAGAGGTGCCACCGGAGTTGAAAGGGCGGGCACGGATTTTCCGACGTCCATTTCAGCAGCCACTTCGTGGGTTTGGTCGGCGAGTTCCTCCTCGGTTTCAGGCGCCAACATTCTG
>PBMS01000038.1 GCA_002722695.1 Methanobacteriota archaeon | reverse complement strand
TATTCTGTTTTGATAGTAACCTGATGGCTTCTTGGGCCCTGCTGACTTCTTTTTGGGAGTTGGAACCCAGCTCAAAGTTTGAGATTCAGACGTTCCATAATTCGGCCTTGAAAATTAATCCAGTTCAGGTGGAGGTCAGTAAAGAGAAACGCTTCAAATGGAACGACCAAGTGATTGAGGGAGTCGTATGCCACTTGGATCCTCTGAACAACAACCTTTACTTCGATAAAACCGGTCGGCTTCTGCGAGTTCAGCAAGGAAAGCTGGTCATGGAACTCATCAACACCGCGAGTCCGTGACACCGCGAGTCCGTAACGGAGTTGGGCTGGACCCAGTTCCCTCTCTTCAAAGTTCGTTTCGTGGTGTTGTTGGAACTCATCGCGCCCAATGTGATCCGGCTTTCCGTATCTGAAAGTCAATCCATGAAGGATTGAGGGTCGGATTAAAACTCGCAATTGTCCCCGGAGATCGGGTACAATCACGGGGCTTTGCCGTCTTTTTTTCTTCCTCCGTTTTCAAAGTAGAAACTTGATATGTCTCGCTGTTGCGCAAACCGTTACACCAAGATTTTCGCTGTTGTACTGGCATTGGGTCCCGCCTCGTGGTTGACCTCTGAAATGGGTCTTTCCAATGCTTCAGCGCAGTGGAGTCAGACGCCAGAACTCGTTGCCTCACAGGTCGCGGATCAGCAGGCGGAACCTGCAAAGAACGTGCCCCCCAACATCAATTGGGGGAGTGGTCCAAAGCCTCAGTGGATCTGGGGCGATGATGTGACAAAGGATTATCGCCTTTCGATCGATTTTGAAGCGCCGTCCAGCGAGGGGTGGTTGCGAGCCACCTGTGACAACAGCATGACGCTTTACTTGAACGGGGAGCGACTTGCGAGCAGCGATACCTGGGAACAGGCCGAACAGGTCAATCTCGGTCGGGCGCTGAAGAAGGGCAAAAACACGCTCGTTGCCGAGGTCAGTAATGAGGGCAATGTAGGTGGGTTTGTCGCCAAGTTAGCCCTCCTGCAAAAAGGCAAGGTCTCTGACTGGGTGGTCACGAACAGTCAGTGGAAAGTCACGCTTAAAAAGAGTGATGACGGGGCCAAAGCGGCGAAAATGGTGGCGGATCTTGGAGCCTCACCGTGGGGAAATGTCCTCGACACTGCTGGCGGGGTTGCCAGCTCCGCACCTCGAGATGTTTTCATCCTTCAACCCGGGTTTCAGGTGGAGCGGATGTTCACCGTACCTAAAGACGAACTTGGCTCCTGGGTTTCGATCACCTTTGATCCGCAGGGAAGGCTGCTTGCGAGTGATCAGGGCGGGAAAGGAATCTGCCGAATTACTCTGCCTGAACCCGGATCCATGAAGAAGGTCCAGGTCGAAAAACTGGATCTGGCGATCACATCTGCTCAGGGCATGCTCTTTGCATTCGAGAGCCTCTATTTCTCCGTAAATGGTGGACCGGGAAGCGGACTTTACCGCGCACGAGATACCAACGGAGATGACCAGTTCGACGAGCTTGTCAAGCTCAAGGACTTCCGTGGTGGCGGCGAGCATGGTCCTCACGCGCTACGATTGTCACCCGATGGAAAACACATCGTGGTCATTTGTGGGAACCACACCGATCCTCCCGGGGACTTCGATACCAGTCGGCTACCCAGCAATTGGAGCGAAGACCATCTCTTGCCACGTCAATGGGATGCGAGAGGTCACGCCCGGGGCAAATTGGCACCTGGCGGGTGGATTGCTCAAACCGATCCGGACGGAAAAACCTGGGAAATGCTTAGCGTGGGTTATCGAAACCCCTACGACATGGACTTCAATGCCGATGGCGAGCTCTTTGCTTACGATGCCGATATGGAATGGGACCTGGGAACACCCTGGTATCGTCCAACGCGAGTTGTGCATGCGACCAGCGGAAGTGAATTTGGTTGGCGAAGCGGGACGGGCAAATGGCCGACGTATTACGAGGATTCGCTTCCGCCCGCCATCAATATCGGGCCAGGTTCCCCTGTGGGAGCCGCATTCGGTTACGGAGCGAAGTTTCCAGCCAAATACCAAAAGGCACTCTACATATGCGACTGGACTTTCGGAACCATGTACGCCATTCACCTCAAACCGGAAGGGGCCTCTTACACGGCGACCAAGGAAGAGTTTGTTGCCCGGACGCCACTTCCATTGACTGACGTCGCGATTGGTCGTGATGGCGCAATGTACTTCACGATCGGCGGACGAGGGACGCAGTCCGAGTTGTTCCGCGTGACTTACAAGGGCGATGCCCCAACCGTCGCCGTGGACCCGCGGGAAAAGACCGGCACCGAAGCGCGTGCATTGAGACACAAACTCGAAGCGTTGCATCATGGAGACGTCAAAAATACGGCGGAAGCGCTAAAGCTCATCTGGCCCAACCTTGGAAACGAAGATCGTGCAATACGTTATGCCGCTCGCGTTGCCTTGGAGAATCTACCGGTGGCGAGTTGGCGAGACAAAGTTGTCGGCGAGTCTTCGGTTCGTGCGGCAACATCAGCCTTGATCGCTCTGGCGAGGCAAGGAGATGAATCGGACCGACCGCTGGTGATCAAGCAGTTGATCGGAACCCCCTTGGCCGATCTGAACGAGTCCGAGCTACTCGGGTACGCTCGTGCGGCACAACTTGCACTGGTCCGACTTGGTCGACCCGATGACGCATCGGTTGAAAGTCTCCGAACCCACCTGGAACCGCACTTTCCCAATGAGTCGGATCGAGTCAATCGGGAGTGGGTCCAATTACTCGTTTACCTCGATAGCCCGAACGTGGTCGCGAAGACCATTGAATTGATGAAGCAGCCCAAGAGCGAGAAGATCGATGAGGATCTCGCTGAGCTGATTACTCGAAACCGAGGGTATGGTGGACCCATCTCAAACATGTTGTCTAACCATCCCGACTTGCAACAAATGCACTTTGCTTTCGTGCTTCGAAATGCGACCGCGGGTTGGACCGTTGAACGACGGCAACAATACTTCGAATGGTTCAATAAAGCACGAAATTGGAGTGGTGGAGCGAGTTTTCAGGGCTTCCTCAATAACATTGACCAGGAGGCCTATGAGAATGCGACTGACAACGAGCGACTCGCTGTTGAGGCGCTCGGTGCTCGTAAACCTTATGTCGCACCGGAACGTCCAAAACCTCAGGGACCGGGACAAGATTGGACCTTGAAGGCCGTCATGGAAAGCGCCGGAGAACAACTGAAAGGACGTGACTTCAAGAATGGCGAACGGACGTTTGCATCCGCCAACTGTGTGTTGTGCCATCGTTTCGCGGGCAACGGGGGAGCTACCGGGCCGGATCTGACGCAAACTGCCGGACGATTCGGGATCAAGGATCTTACCGAAGCGCTGATCGATCCGAACAAGGTGATTTCGGACCAATACCGAGCGAGCGTGGTCTCGACCGTCGATGGTAACCAGATCACGGGGCGAATCGTATCGGAGAATGACGACGAGTTGGTGATTCTGATCGACCCAGAGGACTCAAGCAAAATCGCGACGATAGCAGCGGAAGACGTGGAAGAGGTGACGCCTTCTCCGGTGTCACTGATGCCTGCGGATTTGCTGGATACGTTGAATGAGAACGAGGTGCTCGATCTCTTGGCCTACCTCCTGTCGCGAGGAAATCCGAATGATCCAATGTTCAGGTAGTCTTGTGTCGGAAGTCGTGTCTGTGAGATTGAATTGACATCAAAAAAGGGAGGCCAAAACTGGCCTCCCTTTCTTTTTAGCCGTCATCCTGTCGATGATTATTTAGCCAAAGCCGTTTCGATCGTCTTCACGAGATCAGCATCACTTGGTCTGGTGCGTGGTGAAAATCTTGCGACCACTGCTCCATTTCGATCAATGACAAACTTCTCAAAGTTCCACTTGATGTCGCCTTTGCTTGCGGGTTTCAAGTCGAGGCTGGTCAGGTGCTTGTACAAGTCAGCTTGTTCTTTGCCGTTCACTTCAATCTTGCTGAACATCGGGAAAGAAACGCTGTAGTTGTCTGAGCAAAATGCTTTGATGTCAGCGTCGCTACCCGGTTCTTGCCTACCAAACTGATTGCAGGGGAATCCAAGGACGACCAAACCCTTGTCGTTATACTTTTCGTAGAGCGCTTGAAGTCCCTTGTATTGAGGCGTCAACCCACACTGGCTTGCCACGTTCACAATCAAAATCACCTTGCCCTGATAATCTGACAAGCTCACGTCTTTGCCATCAATGTTCTTCATGGTGTACTTGAGAGCTTTTGGCGAATCCTTCTTCTGATCGTCCGCACCATAAACGGATCCCACAAGTGCCATGCTCACAGTGGCTAAGGTCATTACGCGAAACAACATCTTTTCGAGTCTCCAGGGAGGAAGGGTGAATGCAAAATTTAAAGGATGTGCTTGAGAAAGAGATAGAATCTCGGCCCACCAATGTATCAGGTCGTGTCACGGTCGCTAATCAGCTGCTCGAATTTACTTCCTTCGGCCGGCCAATATCTCCCGGCTAAAAGCCGTAAAGATCCATCCGCATTTCCACGACGAGTCGACCTCACGGGCCGTTAAATCGTTGTGTGGTGGGACGGATTTGCCAAGCGAAAATCGAGAAAAACCGATCCGTCATCCCCATCGAGGGAGGGCGAGGTACCAATCAGCGTTGCCGCTCCAATCCACCAAAAAGGAGGGAAATAAGAGCGATCCCGCTAGCACTTGGTGAAAACCACGCGACATCGAACACGACGATGACGATAGTTGACATGAACGACCCGATTCTCTCGGCTCTCCGAACTTGGGATCTTTACCCACTTCGTTTTTCCAGGATTCCGGCTGATGACGATTACTCCTTATGACACAGGTTTCGCAATCGGAAGCGCTGCAACTGGCGTGGTGATCGGGGCAACAAAGTCACTGGCGGACGCGATCGATTTCAGCCACTTTCTTCGCAAAGAGGAAGGTTCGAAGGAAAGTTCCCAAGAGTCCGACGCGGTGAACTTCGTGGGGTTGAACGACACGCACCGCGATCTGGCCGAACATCGAATTCACCTTGCGGATGCGATGGCCCAACTGGAGTCAATACTCCAGCAACTTCAGACGGAAACCGGTTCGCTCAGTTTTCAGCAGAACATGATGGGTGAGTGGCAGGTTCAAGGTCTCTCAGAAGTTCGTGGCGAACTGGAGGCCATCATTGCGCAATCACCAGAGTGGCAGAGTGCCTGGGATGAGATGGTCAACGCGTTACAAGAACTGAAAAGCCGATCTCGGTCGTCAGAGGATCTGCCAGAATTCGTCGAGGTCCAAGAGACTGATTGGGAGGATTCCGATCCAATCTCTCGTGATGATATTCGGTTGGTCCAAGACGACCGACAGTGGTCCATCCAATTGCTCTAGAGGATCTTCAACATCGACGGTTTTACCCTCGCGGAAGTCTCAGTCCTCAGTCCCATTGGCCGCCGGGTCGATTCGTGCGCGAGCGGGTTCAGGCGATGAGTTCTTCGAGAACTCGGCCGCCCACATCGGTTAATCGGAAGTCACGACCTGCGTAGCGATAGGTCAATCGCCGATGATCCAAGCCGAGCAGATGGAGCAGTGTTGCATGCAAATCGTTGACATGAACCGGTGATTCCTGAGCCTGAAACCCGAAGTCATCCGTTGCACCAAAAGTCGTGCCGCCACGAACACCTCCGCCGGCAAGCCAACAACTAAACCCATAATGGTTGTGGTCGCGACCGCTTAATCCGGGTAATTCCGCCACTGGCGTTCGCCCGAATTCGCCACCCCACATAACGAGCGTACTTTCGAGCAGGCCGCGCTGCTTGAGGTCAGCCAAAAACGCGCCAATGGGACGATCCCAATCCCCACTGAGTTTTCGATGTTGCGCTTCCAGATTGTCATGATTATCCCAAGGCTGTCCCGCACCCGACCAGACTTGGATGAAGCGAACACCCCTTTCAATAAGTCTTCGGGTCAGTAGCAATTGTCGCCCGTGAAGAGTATCGCCGTAGGCATCGAGGGTCGCCTGCGTTTCGCGGGAGAGATCAAATGCTTCTTGTGCTTCCATTTGCATGCGGAATGCAAGTTCGAAAGCTTGAATACGAGCTTCCAAAGCGGCCTCCTTCTCGCGTTCTCCTGCGTGGTTTCGATTCAAGCGACGTAGGAGTTCAAGTTGTCGTTCCTGAACGTCTCGTGACCATTTAGGATTGCGGATATTCGCAACCAGTTTGTCGATGTCGGTCTGCTGTGTATCCAGGTAGGTTCCCTGGTACGCCCCTGGAAGAAACGAGGATCGCCAGTTGTTGGTCGATACGATGGGATAGCCACCCGGGCACATGGCAAGGAATCCCGGCAAATTCTGATTTTCGCTTCCCAAGCCATAAGTCACCCACGAACCCATACTTGGACGAGGAAGTCGACTGTGGCCGCAATTCATCAACATCAGTGAAGGTTCATGATTCGGAACCTCCGACTGCATGGACCGGATGACGGACATCTCATCCACGAACCTCGCCGTGTGGGGAAACAGCTCACTGACTTCCACTCCCGATTGCCCGTGAGGCTGGAATTTGAAGGGTGACTTCATCACGGCACCCGTTTTTCGTTCCGTTCGCAAGTGGCTTTCCGGAAGCGGCTTGCCGTGGTATTTGTTCAACAGGGGTTTTGGATCAAACGTATCGACATGTGACGGTCCACCATTCATAAAAAGGTGAACCACACTTCGCGCTGAGGCTTTGTGGTGAGGCGATTTGGCCGCCAGTGGCATAGCTTCAGTGCGAGACGGCCGTGGATCGGGCGGTGAGGCGCCCGTTTCTTCGGCCAATAGACCCCCGAGACCCAGAAGGCCCAGACCGGTACCACTCCGCTTGAGCCAATCCCTGCGACTTGTGGGAACTTGGGTTGGGCTGGTCACATCAGGGCATGGGTTCATGGTGGGGTCTCTCGCAACGCCGCTGCAGGCTCGGAATGGTCAGTCAATAAAAACAGTTTCGTTGCTCATCAGTAATGCGTGAATCAGCGCTTGCCAAGTTTCAGGAGAAACGGACCCAGCGACTTCACGCGAAGAGTCTTCGGGAGATGCATCGAGAAAGTCAAACGCCCATTCAAGTTCCTCATCCGTCGCGGTTCTACCCCAGAGGATCAATGCGACTTTCTCCAGTTTCGCCTTGGCCGCCAAATCAACGATGTCAGGTCGAGATACCAATTCCTCTGCAATGGTCAACATATGAGGTTCATTCATCCAAAACAGAGCTTGCGGCGGCACCGTCGTTCGTTGCCGCATGGGGCTGGTGGCTGCCGGGTTGGGAAAATCAAACGTGGTCAGGACTGGGGGGACATCAAGGCGATTGATGAATCCATAAATCGTACGGTGATGTCCGAGTTGGTTGATCAGATCCTGAGACGGTCCACCCACCCGCGGTGAGAGTCGATTGGCTGCAACCAACAGGCTGTCCCTCATGGCTTCAAATTGAAGCCGCTTGGGTTCCTGCCTCCAACGAAATCGGTTTTCAGGATCGATCACTTCCGCCTCGGGTCGTCGCCGACTCGCTTGCTGGTAAGTACGTGTCAAAACCAGATGACGAATCAGGGCCTTTTGACTGCGACCGC
Source organism: Methanobacteriota archaeon (assembly GCA_002722695.1). GTDB lineage: Archaea > Thermoplasmatota > Poseidoniia > Poseidoniales > Poseidoniaceae > Poseidonia. The sequence continues at coordinate 9,363 of PBMS01000038.1, read as the reverse complement.
GGCGACGAAATTCCACGACCGTTTGATCCATCACCCGAGACAGCGCGGGACGCTCGCTTCGAAGTCCAAAATCGGCAGGGGTATTCACGAAGGGCTGTCCCATCAGATGCATCCAAATTCGATTGGAAAGGACACGGTCGGGAAGCGGATTGGTCGGAGACACGATGGCCTCAGCCAGTTCTTTTCTTCCGCTACCCTCTTCGAATGCAGTCTGCTCTGGGTCCAGGAGTTGCAGGAAACGGCGTGGTACCCGCTCGCCCAGCTGATTGGGGTTTCCCCTGAGAAAAACCCGAGCATCCTCAGGTTGGTCATCGTCGACCAACGCCATGGCACGATCGGGAGCTTCGGCAGGATCGACAAGCCACTCTTCAAGTGACTTGAGTAGCCGATTGTACTCGTTTTGTGTTGCGCGATCCGGGAACAGAGACAGAAAACCCCAGTCCAGCTTGGGCGGTAAGTCTGACGGCGTGTCCTTGCCGTAGATTTCGATTCGTAAGGCTTCACGGGCAGCGTTCGTTAAGGGCGCGGCATCTTGGGTTTTTCCGATCGCCTGCCATTCATCGTCAATTTCCCGGAATAACAATCCATAGAGATTCGCTAAGTCTTCGATCGACTTCGCAGCGTCCGACTGAAGCCGAGAAACCAACAACGGATTCCATTTCGACGCAATTTCCGCAGGCGTTGACTCAAGATCAAGCCGCTCTCGCGGAAGCGTCTGTTCCAAGGCCACTGCCCACGGTCCCCAAATCGGATGGGCGGGTTTTGCGGTGCGAGAAAGGTAAGCTTCCCACCGTGTGATCATTGCCGGATTGATGTCTTCCGGATCCGCAATCAGCATGAATTCTTCGGCCGATGGGTGAGTGCGACGACGACCAACCGCAATGAGATATTCGTCGACGCGACGCCGCGAACCCGCAATCAGCGTTTCATATTTTTGAGAAACAAAGTCGATCAGTGACTGGTGACGCTCGTTCAAAGTCGAGTTGTAGTCGGTCAATGCTGCGGCGGTGGCCGGATTTAGGGGAGGGGGAACAATCGGTTCAGAACAACTCTGGAAAATACCATAGAGCGCGTAGTAGTCTGCCTGACTGATAGGGTCATATTTATGGTCATGGCACCGTGCACAGGTCACGGTCAGGCCCATGAGCCCGCGCGTCACCACATCAATACGATCATCAATGATGTCATGAGTGTTGTTGACAAAGTGGCCGCCGACGGTGATGAAACCCAACGCTGCCATGTCGGCTGGCGATTCCAGATCGTCCAGCTTATCCGCCGCCAGTTGTTCCATGACAAACCGGTCATAGGGTCGATCCTGATTGAGTGCTCGGATGACATAATCACGATAAGTAAATGCCCATGGAAACTCAGGCTGTTCAAAGAAAACATAACCCTTGTTGTCAGCGTACCTGGCCACATCCATCCAGTGCCGAGCCCAGTGTTCTCCGTAGCGAGGTGAGGCCATAAAGCGATCCACCAACCGAGAAATGGCGTCGGGCGATGAGTCCTCCAGAACGCGTTCGATCTCGTCCAACTCAGGCGGTAGTCCTTTAAGGTCGTAGGAGAGACGGCGGATCAAGGTGCGTAGGTTCACCTGTGGTGAAGGCGTCAATTGCTGATCGACAAGTCGCTTCAGCAATAATGCATCGACTTTCTTGTGAGGCCAATTTGAGTCAGGGTCGACTGGAAAGCGAGGTTCCCGGATCGGTATCAGCGACCAGTGCTGTTCGACCAGGCTGTCGGAATGGTCCGTGTCGGACGGCCAGAAGGCTCCATCCGCAATCCACTGGCGAAGTGACTCAATATCTTTGGGTGCCAATGCTTCTTCGGGTGGCATGGCCCGATCTTCTGTCCGCCGAATCGCAGTGATCAGCAGACTCTTCTCCGCCTGACCCGGCATCACTGCCGGCCCTGAGTCTCCGCCCTGAAACACACCTGTTCGCGTATCAAGCCGCAGACCACCTTCCTGAACATTGGGTCCGTGGCAGCCCACACAATGATCGATGAGGATGGGACGCACATGACGTTCGAAAAACCTCTCGTTTTGATCAGAGTAAGCGGAGCAGATGAGCGTGCACCACAGGACCTGTACTCCAACGGCGAGGCGAAGTGGTTGGCAGAGGGTCCACGGTCGGGCGGATCGCAAGAATGGGAGTGGATGCCACATGATGCTTTTTCACGGGAGCGACGATAAGGCGATGGCGAACGGGCCTCGGCAATCGGGACTGGATACATCTGATTTCAGAGATTTTTCGAGAGTCATCAGCCTGACAGACTCGTTCTTGGCCGTCAATTCTTTGTGCATCGGTTGACGATGGCCGTTTCGTGAGGAACTCATGCAGCATCCTGGGGAAGACTGCTGATCAACTTTGAGCCGAGGGCTCGTTTTTATCGAGACAATGCGTCACAATTCCGGCTGTCCGAACGCAGGCCCGACTCTCATGAACGCACCGGTGAACTTCAGGCAAGTCAGGCTTGGCAACGATTGACGACTCCCGGAGAGAAATCGAAGGTCACCGTACTTCGCCGCGGTAGCCGAGTGATCGAGCTCGGCATTTTCATGCGGATCCTAATTTGAGAAGCAACTTCACAATGAAGCGAGTTGATGTCACCCTCCTTTTGATGGGTTCCATGGTCTTGGGGGTTTTATTTGCCGAGACGGATTGGTTTGTCGCCCAGCCAAGGAACCCATTGCAGTTCACTTCGGAAAACGTCGAAGAATGGAGTCTCGGAGCCACCGAGCCCGGGACTGTTACTCCTCTTTAAAAGTGCGCTGACGGTTAACGACGCCTCTAAACAGTCAATCTCGTCTTCGTGGAACCGCGAGCTAGCAGCTATAATCAAGCGATTCGGTATCCGTACGCAGACGTTCGGAGGCACTCCGAATGAAAGAGCCGTTCTCCGATGGTGGGTCTGCGAGCCATCGACTCCGTGCAGAGTTTCTATCATGGCGACTGAATCTACCTCCAAAAATGATGCTTCCTCCGAATTGAAGATCGTCAAGGACGCCACCTGCACGTTCTGTGGTTGTGTTTGCGACGACATTGAACTGCACGTTGAAGGTCAGCACATTACCAAGGCAAAAAAGGCCTGCGTGCTTGGTACGGCATGGTTTCTCAACCATGAAATTGAGAATCGACCCAGTTGTTTGATTGAAGGAAAGCCCGCGTCAGTGGATGAAGGCATTGAGCGAGCAGCACAGATTCTCGCTCGCTCGCGTTACCCTCTGATTTACGGCTTAAGTGATACGACGGTCGAATCCCAGCGAGTTGCCGTATCGATTGCCGATTGGGCAGGCAGCAACATTGATACGACTACCAGTGTCTGTCATGGGCCCTCAGGGATGGCCTTTCAGGGTGTGGGCGAAGTGACATGTTCTCTTGGCGAAGTTCGGAATCGGGGCGACTTGATCGTTTTTTGGGGTTCGAACCCGGCGGAGAGTCATCCACGCCACTTCACCCGTTACAGCTTGATGCCTAAAGGGATGTTTGTCCCCAACGGTCGCAAGGATCGCACATGCGTCATCGTTGATGTGCGAAAAACGAAGTCCGCAAAAGCGGCGGATCTGTTCATCCAGATTCAACCCCGAAAGGACTTTGAAGCCTTATGGGTGCTGCGTGCTCTGGCCCAAGGCATTGAGCTGGATCCAGAACAGGTCCAGCATGATACCGGGCAACCTTTGGAGGTGTGGACCGATTTGATGTCTCGGATGAAGGCTGCGCGTTTCGGCGTGATCTTTTTCGGCATGGGCCTGACGATGACGAGGGGAAAACACGCAAACAGCGAAGCACTATTGGCTCTGACAAGAGACATGAACCGCTATACGCGTTTTGTTTGTAAGCCGAATCGCGGTCATGGCAATGTCACGGGAGCGGATAATGTGGTGACTTGGCGGACCGGGTACCCTTTTGGGGTGAACCTTGGGCGTGGTTATCCCCGATTCAATCCCGGTGAATACACGGCGTCTGATATTTTGGCACGTGGTGAAGCGGACGCGGCAATGATCATCGCCAGTGATCCGGCAGCAAACTTCAGTCAGCCGGCACGGAATCATCTGGCAAACATTCCCTACATCGCGCTCGACCCTAAAGAAACGCCGACGACGCGTGGTGCGGCCGTTGCCTTCAGTGTGGCGACTTATGGGATCAACGTTCCTGGAACAGCATATCGAATGGACGATGTTCCCATTTCCCTGCGTACTGCATTCGATTCTCCTCATCCCAGCGACTATGAGATTCTAAAGGGAATTGAAAAAAGAATCCGTGAGCTTAAATTTGGACTTGCGACCTGAGGATTCCGATCGGTCACTAGTCGGGAAAGAACAGTTGGTGCGGAGTTTCAACCCCCGCAGAAACGATGAAAGTCAAAACTTCCACCGTTGATGTGTATGGAGGCACGGATGGACGAAAGGACAATCTTCAAGTCGACCGCCCTCTTTCTTCTGGTTCTTGGTGGCTGTGGATCACCGCCGGCCGATGAAAATGCCGAGGACTTTTCTGTTTACGCGCCTTTGAAACTGACCTTTGAGTCGCCCGATGAGGCCATCCAGGCCGAACTTTCCCGAATCCAGTCCGAGAAGGGCTTGCCTCAGCAAATGCAAGCGGCCGAAGATCAACTGCAAGCGGCCGACGATCTGACGGCCGTGTTCCAAGGAGGTTTCGGTTCGATCGATGAGATCAATTCACTTCATGCTCGCCTGATGAGGATGTGGCCGAAACGAGATCTTGATTTTGCCAGAGCACTTCCGGGATTGAACAGCCTCCTGCGGGACCAGCGACAGCCCCGATCTTTGTTGAAAGATGCCCTGCGGTCTTCGGATTCCCGATTCCGACTGGATTTCGCTCATGGTTTGGGAACCGATTTCCAATGGTTGAAGGCGACCGAAGTTTTCGCGCGAATGGAGCTGGTACAGATTGCTGATGCCATTGACCGTTTTCATCCGAAGCGGGGGATCGATCCTTTGATCATGATGTTGCGTCTCGCTCATAAGCTTGATAAAGCGCCGCAACTGATCCCCCGACTTCAGGCGGTCGAAGTCCGAAGGTTTGCATTAAAGGGCGTGCAACAACTTGCCACAGCCCCGGAATCGACGGAGGAAATTCGAGAAACCCTCCTTGAGTTGCTCAATCAACACCTTGAGTTATGGCCCGACGAACGGAAGGCGTGGAAAGGCGATCGAGCTCTGGGCATGCATGTGTATGAAATGGTAAGGAGTGGCGAGTATCTCTCTCTCTTGACGGACGACGAAATCACGGTTCTTGATGCCCGACGAGAACGCTTCGATCGAGCGTTGGTGGTTACCCGGAATATTGATGTCGATGAACTCTATTACCTTGACACCATGCGGCAGGTCATGGAGATGAGCGCTGTACCGTTTTACGAGCGCAATGAAACATGGAACGAGCGATTTACAATGTTGGATGAAAAACGAAACCAACCCGAATTTCCCCGAGTGGCTGCTGACATGATGTTCGCGGCCTTCACCACGGCCCAACAGCGGATAGCACGGGACCGATCCCGATGCGACGCTTGGAGAATGGCGCTGCAGCAGAGTCTAGAGCTTCCGGTGAACGAAGCGATTCATCAAGTCACAGGGACGCCCCTCAGCTTCGATAACGAACTGGGGGTGATCCGAGTGATCGGGCTCGAGCCGGAAGACCGTGACCTGAATCCCGTTCTCTTGCCCGCCGCCAACGCACCTGAGGGCTAGCGGTCTTCGACAATTTCAGCGAATCAAGATTAATTTTGCGGCACGGACGTGACTTCGCAGAACGACGGGTACCTATGGATGGGACGAGTAACGTCGGGTTACTCAGCTCAGGATGAATCTGTTCATGGAGAAGTCACGATGTCCAAACAATCGGCGTTCGTTCTTGGAACTGCCACCCTGCTTACCGTGGTGGGCCTGCTTTTTCCACCGCCAGAGGCGGTTGGCCGTGGTGGGCCTGTCAGCCAAGCGACTCTTTTGCAGGAGGAGTCGGAAACGGAAGCCAAAGCTCGACGAGGATCGCGAAGGTTGCCCCTCTATTACGCGCGAGTAGTAAGTTCTGAGCAACGAGAGCGGATTTATGAAATTCAGGCGGAGTATGCGGAAGAAATCGAAGTGATCGAAAACGAGCTGAAAAAAAAGATGAATGAACGTGACCAGGCCGTCCAAGCTGTGTTGAGCGTGGAGCAACTGGCCGAAGTCAAGCGATGGATTTCCGAAGCGAAAAAACGCCGAGCCCAGCGTCAGGAGGAGAAAAAAACGACAGGAAACTCCGGGGAAGCTGATTCTGACCGATAGGATTCCATGGGAGCCTACCGACGAGGTGGCCGAGTGATTTCGGTCAAGCATCCCAGAAATCCCAGTTTTCAATTTGCGGTGGACGTCGTCTAAAAGAGGTCCACCGCTTTTTGCGTGCTCCAACATGGGGTTCCACGCCAAGATCCAATAGGTTGGCCATTTGAATCGGTCCGTTTCTCCGATGCCAAGTGATTTGTAAGTGGCCGCTATGTTGGCGGCGTCTTGGCTCCTAAAGTACCGCTGCCACTCTCCCGCAGCTCTTGACTCTCACCCATCTCGAGTCGAAATGCCTGCGGGTGTCCTGATCCCGCCGTCATGCGAAAACGTTTGAGTTTTGGTGGGGAGTCTGTGAAGATGAGAAATAGAAGTGGTCGCAGGAATCACACCCGAGATTGACAGAGCAAGTGACAGGATAAGTTCATGACGATTGCCGATTTTCAATGCAAACTTCGCTATGGATGGATCGGGCTTTTGGGGTTATTGGCGTGGTTGGACTCGAGCCAAGCTCAGGATCCGTTGGATCGCCATACTGCGGGCAATCGCTTGACCTATCTCGATGAACCGTGTGATCCTTATTACGTCGGGCAATCGTTTCCCAAATTGATCACACCGCAGTGGGTGGGGGAACAAGGGGTCGAAGCGGTCGTGACATTGGCGATCGACGACATGAGAGACCCGGCTCACTACGAGGCGTACCTAAGGCCGATTCTGGATCGACTTAAAGAGATCGATGGCCGAGCCGCCGTCAGCATCATGACGAACCAGGTGGACCCGAATGACGAACAGGTCTCTCGCTGGATCCGCGAAGGGGTCACCATCGATGTCCATACGATCGACCACCCCTGCCCCTGCCTTCAGGACAGTAACTTTGAACAGTCAAGGAAAACGTATAACGACTGTGTCGATCTCATGTTCGAAATCCCAGACAATCGCCCCACCACATTCCGAATGCCGTGTTGCGATTCGCTCAACACACCAAGTCCGAGATTTTGGTCTGAGATTTTCAATCGCAAGACGGCAAACGGGCATTTCCTTCACGGGGACAGTTCTGTTTTTCAGGTCTTCACACCAGATGACCCGGAGTTGCCAGCGGATTCACTTCGAAATGAGGATGGGCGACTCCGATTCGACAAGTACATCCCCTTCCCCTCTTTCGCCAATACGATTCGAAATTATCCCTACCCCTATGTGATTGATGGGGTTTGCTGGGAATTCCCCTGCATGGTGCCAAGTGATTGGCAAGCTCAGAGTCTGCATCAGCCCAACAATCCTTTGACCGTTGAAGATATGAAGGTGGCGTTGGATCTGACGGTGGTCAAAAAGGGCATGATGAACCTCGTTTTCCACCCTCACGGATGGATTCGAAATGATCAGATGGTCGAGTTGATTGATTACGCTGTGGAGAAGTATGGGAAAAAGGTGAAATTCCTGACCTTCGCCGAGGTCACCGAGAGGTTGAATCAGAATCTGCTGTCTGGAACCCCACTGCGAGACGAACAGGGTCGGGAAAATCCAAACCGACTCTTGGACTTGAACGAGGATGGCTATCTTGATGTCGTTCAAGCGGAACCTCCAGTCACTCGAATATGGAATGCGACCGATCAAACATGGATGGAGACACCCACTCCGTTTCAACTCGGTCGAGCTATGTTGAAAAAGACCGCAATGAATTGGGAGTATTCCTCCAGTTATGTCAACCGAGTCGATCGATTTGGCGTGGTGGGACCCGATCATGATGTGGTGGTGTCTTCCTTGTCTCGCACCGACCCATCCGTCGGACGTCAGCTTTATCGTTTCCAGGATTCCCAATGGCAGATCGATGCAACACTCCAGTCCTTCCCACTGACCAAGAGCTCGACGAAAGGTGATGAGGTTTTACCCGGGCCAATCGCCCGAGGAATTTTTCGAGACGTGGATGGCGATGGTCAATGCGAGTGGTTGCAGCAGGAGAAACAAACCGTTGTTGTTTATGGAGTACGGGAACATCAATGGAAAGATCTCGGGTACGCCATTCCCGATGCCTGGCGCCTTTTCCCCTCCGACTGGCGTCTTACGGACAGCGGTTTGAGGTTTATCGATTTGAATCAGGATGGTCAGGAAGATGTGGTTGCCAGTGACGGCAGTCGGTTCGGCGCATGGTTATTCGATTCTCCCGAAACAGGATGGGCGCGATTGCTGCGCAAAGGTCAGCGGAGTGATGAAGGTGCGATTCCTCCTGTCGCAAGAGGTGGAAGAAACAATGGAGCATGGTTTCAGAAAGACACCCTTTGGGTTCAAAACGAGGATACCGCACGACTGCCCGACTTGGTTGATCGAGTCACATTCAGCGACCTGTTGGTGTCGCAAGATACGGAGAAAAAAAATCAGGGTTTGCCGCTGCCGCGCGATTCAGAGGCTGGATTAAAGAGTATTCGAGTAGCGCTGGGTTTTGAAGTTGAATTGGTGGCGGCAGACCCACTCATCGCGGACCCTGTCGCTTTCGATTGGGGGCCCGATGGGCGACTTTGGGTCGCGGAAATGAGCGATTATCCGCTGGGTGTAGATGGCCAAGGTCAACCCGGTGGGCGAGTCCGGGTGCTGAAGGATACGGATGGTGACGGTCAATACGATCACTCGACGATTTTTGCAGACAATTTGCCGTACCCCACTGGCGTGAAAGTATGGAGAGATCGGATTCTGATTTCGACCGCGCCCGACCTTTTGGTGGCTAAGGATGCAGACGGTGATGGGCGTGCAGACTCGATCGAACCCCTGTTCCGTGGGTTCGCCGAAGGCAACCAGCAGCATCGCGTCAATGGCCTGAGGTATGGCCTGGATCATCGACTGTACCTGGCAAATGGGGACAGCGGAGGTCACGTGACGTCTACCGTGACCGGTGAATCCATGGGGATTGGAGGCCGCGATTTGTGGGTGCATCCGGACACGGGCGCCATGGGAACCACTTCGGGACAGACTCAGTTCGGTCGTAACCGCGATGATTGGCAACATTGGTTTGGCGGGAACAACTCGAATCCAATGTGGCATTATGTCATTGAGGACCATTACCTTGCACGCAATCCCCATGTGAATTACCCCAG